>QKHE01000013.1 GCA_003250155.1 Chloroflexota bacterium
ACTGTTCTGAATGTCTCGGTCGGCGTTGCCGCTGGGCGGCTGCCTGCGGCGATCCAAGCGAATGATGCATACCTGATCGATGGACTGGTGGTCGGCCCGCTGATTGTCATGGCCCTCGTCGCGGTGCAGCGGAAAGGGCCCGGCTGGTTCCGGCGACTAACAGACCCCGGCGGCGCTGGCATGCAAAGCGGCGGAGAGGAAGTTTCAGCCGAGGGCTAGAGTCCTAGAGGATCTTGACACTAGCGTGCGCGGCACTGGAAGACTGAGATCGTCGCCAACAGCGTCGAGATGCTGTCCGGCCGACGCAAGAAGGACTACGCGGCCGAATCGGCCGCCGACGGCCTCGAGGCGGCCGCTGGGATGTCGGACGCGACCGACCTCCCGGGCGAGGTTCCCGCCACCGAGCCGATCGCCGAGGAGCTCGCCGCCTGAGCCATCGTCGCGTCTCCCTCGCGTCCGGGCGGCGGCGGCCCTCCCTCCCCGCCGCCCGGGCCCTGAACGCCTAGCCCTCGCGCCAGGGTCGCGGGTCGGTCCGCAGGAGCGAGTACATCAGGACGTCCTGGTTGCGGCCGTCGTTGAAGAACGCGCCGCGCATCGTGCCTTCCAGCGTGAAGCCACACTTCTCGGCAATCCGCACCGAGGCGACGTTCTCCGGCACGACGCACAGTTGGACGCGGTGCTGCTTCTTCGTGCCCAACAGGTAGTCGACCATCAGCTGCACCGCCTCGGTGGCATAGCCGTGGCTGGCGAACCGCTGGTCGTACAGCTGGTACGACAGCTCGAAGGCGTCCCAGTAGCTGACCGGCTTGAAGAACTCGACGTGACCCGCGATCTCACCGTCCCGGGTGTCGATGAGGAGCGTGCCCGCCTCGCGCTGCCAGTAGCCGTGCTCGGTGAAGGCGCGCCGGAAGGCCGCCTCCGACTCCACCCCAAGCGGGAAATAGGCCCCCCGGTTGGCGATGTCCTCGTGGGCCGCGTAGACCGCATCGAGATCGGCTTCGCGGATCGGGCGGAGCGAGATGCGCTTGCCCTTCAGCATTCCTTAGACCTCCCGCTGCTCGGGCGTCAGGTCGGCTCCGGGTCGACCCGGTACAGAGCGCGTCGGGGCAGCCCGGTTCGCTCGGACACCTGGCGGGCAGCCTCACCCCGCGCCAGGCCCGACGCGATCAGAGCGTCGACCGCGGCGCGCGCGTCGTCCAGTGCCGTCTGGAACTCGTCGTGGGGGGCCACATCGCCCGCGTCGGCCGAGCCCACCCCCTTCACCCTCGCCCGTCCCGGGCGGTGGCCGCCGATCACCAGCGCCACCTCGCCACGGCGCGGGATCGTCCCGTCTTCCACGGCCGCGACGAGCTCGGCCAGGGTCCCGCGGACGACCTGCTCGTGGAGCTTGGTGAGCTCGCGGCAGACGGCGGCCCGCCGCGCTTCGCCACAGGCATCGGCCAAGTCCCGGAGCGTGCCCTCGAGGCGCGTCGGCGCCTCGAACACGACCGTTGCGCGATCATCGGCCGCGATCCTGCCGAGCCGTCGTCGACGCTCGCCTCCGCCGCGCGGCAGAAAGCCCTCGAAGGCCCACCGCGGACCGGCGATGCCGCTGACGGCCACCGCGGCCAGCACCGCCGAGGCGCCGGGAATCGGCATGACGCGCCCGCCCTCGCCGGCCCACGCCGCGAGCAGCTCTTCGCCCGGATCGGAAATGCCCGGCGTGCCTGCGTCGGTCACGACAGCCAGGTCGGCACCGCGGCGGAGGTGGGCCAGCAGCTCGACGAACCGCCCCGGCCCGCTGCGGGCGTGGAAGCTGACGAGACGACCCTCGATCCCGTGGCGCTTGAGCAGCCGTCGCGTGATTCGTGTGTCCTCGGCAGCGATGAGCGGCACGGAGCCGAGCACCTCGAGGGCGCGCAGGGTCACGTCGGCCAGGTTGCCGATCGGCGTCGAGACGACATACAGCGTGCCGCCCGCCGCGTCGCCTGCCGCGTCGGGCGTGGGGTCGGGACCGCCGCGCCCGGGCACCGCGTCAGCCTCGGGCCGAGCCGGGCCGCCGTCGCGGGTACAGGTAGTCGACGCCGGCGGTCCGCGGCCCGAGCTTCGCGATCGGCGGAACCTGGCGCTTGAACTCCGACACCGCGACCATCCGCTCCACCCGTTCGACCAGCGCCCGCTCGAAGCCCATCGTGACCATCTCGTCGAGGCTGCGGCGGCGATCGATCCGCCAGTACAGGATCCGATCGAGGAGCGGGTAGCTGAAGCCACCTTCGGCCTCGTCGGTCTGGTCGGGCCACAGGTCGGCGGTCGGCGCCTTGGCAATGACCGCACGGGGCACGCCGATCGCCGCCGCCAGCTGCCGGACCTGGCTCTTGTAGAGATCGCCGATCGGGTTGAACGCGCAGGCGTTGTCACCGAAGAGCGTCGTGTAGCCGATCAGCGACTCGGTCTTGTTGCCGGTCCCGGCGACGAGGCCGCCGAAGGTGACCGACCGGTCGTACAGGACGGCCATCCGGGTTCGGGCCATGTAGTTGCCCCGTCGCAGGGCGCTCGCCTCGAGGTCGGCGGCGCCACCGGCCCCCGGATCGGCGTCGCGACCGTACATCGCATCGACCATTGCGCTGATCTCCACGACCTCGCTCCGGCAGCCGAGATCGGCGACGATCGCCTCCGCATCCGCCCGCGAAGCCGGCGATGAGGTCCGATACGGCATCAGCACGCACAGCAGCCGGTCGGGCCCGATCGCCTCGGCGACCAGGTACGCCACGAGGCCCGAGTCCACGCCGCCGGACAGGCCCAGCACGCAGCGCTCGAAGCCCGCCTGGCGGAGCTGGCCGCGGATGAAGCCCGCGATCACGCGCCGGGCGACGTCCGTGTCGATCGCCAGCTCGTCGGGCAGCTCGAACAGCGGCCGGCCGGCGTCGTCGGTCGGGATCGCCGACACGGCGCTCACGATCGCGGCTTCCGGAAGGGAATCGGCGCCGCGGGGGCGGGCGCCGGCGCATCGGCGTCCGGCACCGGCTCCGGGGCGACATCGAACCCCGGCGGCGCGCCCCACTCGGCGGTGCTGTCGATGGCCATGCCGGCTCGCTCGAGGACGATCCGACCGAGCTCGCGGAGCTGCCACTCGAGCCGCTCGTCGCGCAGCAGCGGCAGCGAGATCCGTTCCCGTCGGACCTCCTCGAGGCCCACGTCGACGTGGAACAAGCCCTCGTCGAACAGCGGCGCCGAGAAGATCGCCTGGCCCGACGGCCCGATGACCTCCGAGCCGCCCCAGAAGGTGATCGACTCGTCGACGCCGACGCGGTTGCAGAACACCACGAACGACGTCGTCAGCTGGGCGTAGGTCCGCATCAGGTTCCGCCACGACGAGGCGGTGCCGAGGCCCACCTCGTTCGTCGCCGCGAGGTCGCGCCCCGGCGAGGACGAGACGTTGACCAGGATCTGGGCGCCGTCGAGCGCGAGGAGCGGCGCCACGCCGAGGTGCCAGAAGTCCTCGCAGACGGCGATCCCGAGGCCGGCGCCGAGGCGTGACGGGGTCGCCCGCAGCACGTCGCCGGCCGCGAAAAAGCGGCGCTCGTCGAACAGGCCGTACGTCGGCAGGAACAGCTTCCGGTGAACGTGCCGCACCTCGCCGTCCTCGAGCAGGGCGGCGGCGATGAACAGCCGGTGATCGTCCGACTCCTCGACGAACGAGACGATCGCCGACAGCCCGTCCGTGTCGCCGGCGAGGGCGGCCAGTCGCGGGTCGTCGAGACGCATCGCGACCTCGGCCGCGAGGTCCTGGAGCAGATAGCCGGTCAGGCCGAGCTCGGGGAAGACCACGAGGTCGGCGCCACCCGAGCGTGCCTCGGCGACCAGCTCGCGGTGGCGGGCCAGGTTGTCGTCGAGGGCGCCGAGACGGGGCGCGATCTGGGCGAGGGCGATCCGGGTCATCGGACCGCAGGATACCGCTCGGGGCGGGCCCCACTGGGGCGTCGTCCCGAGTCAGGCGCCGATCAGTGCGGCATCGCGCCGCTGTCGACCGGCCCCGAGTCGCGCCGCGCTGCCATCACCGCCTCGTCCTCCTCGGTCGTGGACACGACGACCGACTCGGGCGGCTTGGCGATCGGGAAGTGACAGGCCACCTTGTGGCCCGGCTCGAGCTCGACGAGCGGCGGGATCTCGGCGGCGCACTTCTCCTGGGCCTGGAAGCAGCGCGTCCGGAAGACGCAGCCACTCGGCGGGTTGATCGGGCTGGGCAGGTCGCCCTGCAGCAGGATGCGATTCCGCTTCTTCTGCTGCGCCGGGTCCGGGATCGGGATCGCCGACAGCAGCGAGTGCGTGTACGGGTGCAGCGGCGCCGCGTAGATGACCTCCTGCGACGCCGTCTCGACGATGTGGCCGAGGTACATGACGGCCACGCGGTGCGACACCTGGCGGACGACCGACAGGTCGTGGGCGACGAAGAGGTACGCGATGCCGAACTCGCGCTGGAGGTCCTTGAGGAGGTTGAGGATCTGGGCCTGGATCGATACGTCGAGCGCGGACACCGGCTCGTCGCAGACGATGAGCCGTGGACGGAGCGCGATCGCCCGGGCGATGCCGATGCGCTGGCGCTGGCCACCGGAGAACTCGTTCGGATAGCGGTTGAAGTGCTCCGGGTTGAGCCCGACCCGTTCCATGAGCTCCATCACGGCGGCCCGGACCCCGCCGGGCGGCTCGACCTTCTGGACCCTGAACGGCGCGGCGATGATGCCGCCGACCGTGTGGCGCGGGTTGAGGGCGGTGTACGGGTCCTGGAAGATCATCTGGGCCTTCCGCCGGACCTTGACCATCGCGCTCGAGTTGAGGTGCGTGATGTCCTGGCCGTCCAGCTCGATCTGGCCGGACGTCGGCTCCACGAGCCGAAGGATCGATCGCGCGGCCGTCGTCTTGCCCGAGCCGCTCTCGCCGACGAGGCCGAGCGTCTCGGACGAGGCGAGCGCCAGGTCGATCCCGTCGACCGCCTTGACCTGCCCGATCGTGCGCGGGATGAGGCCACGCGACTTGATCGGGAAGTACGTGTGGAGGTCGGTGACGTTCAGGATCTGGCCGTTCGCGCCGTCGCTCACTCAGCCCTCCCCCCGTAGGGACTGCAGGACTTCCTGGGAGATCTGCCGGCGCGCATCCGTCGGCAACAGGCATCGGACCGAGTGACCGGCCCCCGATGCCAGCAGCTCCGGCCGATCCGTCTTGCAGTGGCCTGCACTCTCCGGCACCTGCTCCCAGTACTTGCAGCGCGGCTGGAAGACGCAGCCGGGCGGCAGGTGGATGGGCGAGGGCGGGTTGCCGGGGATCGGGTCCAGCCGATCCTGCTGGCCACGGTCCATGCGCGGAATCGACGCCAGCAGGCCGAGCGTGTAGGGCATCTGGGCGTGGTAGTAAGTCTCCGACGTCGGTGCCTGCTCCACGATCCGAGCGGCGTACATGACGGCGACGTCGTCGGCGACATCGGCGACGACGCCGAGGTCGTGGGTGATCATGATCACCGTCGTCCCGAACTCGCCCTGCAGGCGCCGGATGAGCTCCAGGATCTGGGCCTGGACGGTCACGTCGAGGGCCGTCGTCGGCTCGTCCGCGATCAGCAGCTGCGGCGAGTTGATCAGCGCCATCGCGATCATGACCCGCTGGCGCATGCCGCCTGACAGCTGGTGCGGGAAGGCGTCGATTCGGCGCTCGGCGGCGGGGATGCCGACGTGCTTCAGCATCTCGAGGGCCTCTTTCCGAGCGGCCCCCTTGCCGACCTTGCGGTGGGCCATGATCGCTTCCACGATCTGGTCGCCGATCCGGTAGAACGGATGCAGACTGGACATCGGGTCCTGGAAGATCATCGCCATCTCGGCGCCGCGCAGCGCCTGGACCTCGGCCGGCGACAGGCCGTTGAGCTCCTGGCCGTCCAGCCAGATCTCACCGCTGACGATACCGCCCATGGCCTTGACCAGACCCATGACCGCCTGGGCCGTCACGCTCTTGCCGGAGCCGGACTCGCCCACGATGGCGAGCGTCTTGCCGCGTTCGAGGCTGAACGAAACACCATCGACCGCCTGGACGATGCCGTCTTCGGTCTTGAACTGGACGGCGAGGTTCTCGACCGACAGGAACGGTCGTTCAGGGGAGTGCTGCGCCCTCCCCTCGACCTCCTCGACGCCGATCATCCGACGCGCACTCTTGGGTCGACCACCGCATACAGGAGATCCACGACCAGGTTCGCGAAGATGATCAGGGAGGCCGTCACGAGCGTGATGCCCGTGATCACCGGCAGGTCCGAGGCAAGCACGGCGCCGATGGACAACGACCCGAGCCCCGGCAGGCTGTAGATGTTCTCGGTGATGATCGCGCCGCCCAGCAGGCCGGCGAGGTCGAGGCCGGCAGCCGTGACGATCGGCGTCAGCCCGGCCCGCAGCGCGTGCTTGAGGACGACGACGCGCTCCGGCAGGCCCTTCGCCCGCGCGGTCCGGATGTAGTCCTCGCCGAAGACCTCGAGCACCTGGTTGCGGGTGAGCCGCATGTAGAAGGCCGCGTACAGTGTCGCGATCGTGATCCACGGCAGGATCATCGTCTGCAGGAACCGGCCGAGGTCCTTGTCCGGCGTCGTCCACTGCGGGAACGGCAACAGGTTCCAGTCCAATATCACGAAGAAGATCAGGACGAGGCCGATGAAGAACGACGGCAACGAGTAGCCGACGAGAGCGATGCCCATGATCGTCCGATCCACCCAGCGGCCGCGCGTCAGCGCCGAGACAATGCCGAGCGAGAGCCCGATCAACATCCAGGTGAGGAAGCCCCCGATCGCCAACCAGAAGGTGACCGGGGCGGCCCTCGCGATGAGGGTCAGCACCTCGGTATTCCGGAGGAACGAGTAGCCCAGGCACGGCGCCTCGCACTCGATCGGGCGCGGCGTGTCCTTCGAGAAGGTCCGGCCGAAGAAGATCCCTCCGACGAAGCGCTGGTACTGCTCGATCGGCGGGATGTCGAGCTCGAGGTGGTGGCGGTTGGCCTCGATGATCGCGGGGCTACAGGCCTTGCCGCAGGTCAACCTGGCCGGATCCGCCGGCATCATGTTGAACAGGAAGAAGACGGTCAGCGTGAGCAGGAACAGCAGCAGCGTCATGCTGACGACGCGCCGCACGACGTAACCGGCCACCTAGCCCCTCCTCACGACTCGATTGAGGATGTCTTGGGGGAGCGGCGGAACCGCTCCCCCAAGACGCTGGCTCTACAGCAGTTTCTTTACGGGGTGACGTACATGATCGCGTACGGCCACGAGCCCCACGGTGCCCACTGGTAGACGGGCTGGATCCTCGTGCCGACGATGACCTGGGACAGGCCGAAGGTCGTCGGGATCACGTACACCCGCTCCATGGCGAGCTTGTTGAGGTCCTGCCACATCTTTGCCTGGGCCGACCGATCGAGCTCGCCGATGGCGACCGCGACCTGGTCGATGAAGTCCTGGTTGGCTTCACCGCGGACCCGCGAGATGTTCCAGCCGCCCTTGTCGGTGAACAGCGGCGGGATGACGGTCGACGCGTTCGGCCAGTCCGGACCCCATCCGGCCCAGCCGAACTGGTGCGCCTGCTCGTCGTTGAAGATCGTGCCGTAGTACGAGCCACCCGGGATCGGGTTGGCCGTCACGTTGATGCCGGCGCGGCCGAGGGACTCGACCACGATGCCAGCCTCGAGATCTCGGGTTGGGTTCTGCGGGTAATCCCAGATCAGGTCGGGCATCGGCTCGCCGGACTCCTCGATCAGCTGTCGAGCGAAGTCAGGGTCACCCGAGTCCGGGATCGGCTGGCCGAGAAGGCCCGTCCACATCCCGGTCTCGGCGTAGTCCTGGCCGAGGTTCGGCTTGATGACGCCGTCACCGAGGGCGCCCGCGAAGTCGCCGCCGGCGTTGGCGCGGATGGCGTCGCGGTTCAGGGCCGCGGCCATCGCCTGCCGGTGCTTGACGTTCGGGACCTTCTGGACGTCGATCCAGTAGTAGCGCGAATACGGGTCGTAGTCGCTGACCACGCGGCCCGCGAAGTCCGGGTTCGGCGTCTGGGGATCGGCGAACACGGTGTTCAGGTTCTCGGGCTGGATGTTGCAGTAGCAGACCGCCGTGGCGTCGTCGCCCTGGCTGGCCATCATCCGCTGGTCGATGACCTTGGCGTCGATGCCGAACAGGACCTCCCACTGGTCGGGGTAGGCCAGGCGGACCGGGTCACTGTCCTGGTTCCAGAACTCGTTGCGGGTCAGCAGCAGGTGGCCGCCGTTGCCCTGGGTGTACTCCTCGATCTTGTACGGGCCGTTCGACCAGGGCCGAAGCGTGTACTGGTCAACCGTATCCACGAGATCGGGGTGGATGGCCGGATCGGGGACCGGGCTGAAGCCCAGCGTCACGGTGTAGTTGAAGTCCGCGACCGACTGGTTCAGCTTGAAGGTGATCACGTTGCCATCGCACGACACGGCCTGGTCGAACAGGTCCTGGCCGGTGCCGTTGTAGGGGCCGTAGTACGCCGACAGGTAGACCGCGTCATCACCCTCGGAAACGGGGTTCTCGGGGATGTCGAGGTACTGAATCGCGTACGTCGGGCCGTTCGTGATGACGTCGTTCGCGAACGTCCGCGAGACGCCGTACTTGATGTCCTCGCAGACGAGGGCCGAGCCGTCTTCCCAGGTGAGCCCGTCGCGAAGCGTGAAGCTCCACTCCGTGGCGTCCGGGCTGGCCGTCCCGGTATCGGTGGCCATGTCGGCCGTGACCCCGTTCGCGACGACCGGATCGTCCGAATAGACGTACCCGGTCAGCGCCCGCATGATCGTCGCCCCGAAGAAGGCCAGGTCCTCTCCGGTGTACGCCCGCTGCGGGTCGATGTCGTCGAACTCCTCGTTCTGGGTGAGCATGAAGATGGTGCCGCCGTGCAGGTCGGGCATCGTCGACTCGGCCGGGCTCTCACCCGGGCCGACGGTCGGTCCCGCCGGGGTGGCAGTTGGGTTGGTCCCGCCGCAGGCCGCAACGACCAACCCGAAGGTCACGCCGATGGCCAGAGCGCGACGCAACCACGCGTCAGTTCTGAGCATGCTTCTCCTCCATTGAGCCGGGATGGGTCCCGGCACAACCCACGCGATGATAACCACAGTGCACGCCAGAGCGTGCAAATCAATAGGTCAGAAACACTCCTCCGGTTTGCAGATGTCGGTGTTGATCAGCGGGTGACTCGAGGATCGAGCGCATCACGGAGCGCGTCGCCGAGGAGGTTGAACGAGACGACGAGCACGGCCAGGATGGTCCCGGGGATGAAGAGATACGTCGGTACGGCGTGGAAGTAGTTCACGGAGTTGGCGAGCATCGCGCCGAAGGTGGTATCTGGTGGGATGACGCCGACGCCGAGGAACGACAGCGCGGCCTCGGTGCCGATGTACGCCGGCAGGAGCAGGGTCGCGTAGACAAGGATCGGCGCCCACAGGTTCGGCAGGATCTCGGTGAACAGGATCCGGCGGCGACCCGAGCCCATCGCCACGGCCGCCTCGACGAACTCCCGTTCGCGGAGGCTGATGACCTGGCCGCGGACGATCCGGGCCAGGTACGGCCAGCCGAAGGAGCTGATGACGAGGATCAGGTAGAGGATCCTCGAGGGGTTGCCGGACGGCACGCCGAGATCGGTGATCCGGTCGGTCAGGACGTTCGACAGGGCCAGGATGATCAGCAGGAACGGGAACGCGAGGACGAGGTCCATCAACCGGCCGATGACCATGTCCGTCCAGCCACCGGCGTAGCCGGCGATGATGCCGACGATCACGCCGATCGCGGTCGACAGGAACGCCGCGGTCGTCGCCACGACGAGCGAGATCCGGAGGCCCCACAGGAGCTGCGACAGGATGTCGCGCCCGGTGCCCCACTCGACGCCGAGCGGATGGGCCGCGCTGATGCCGCCGAAGTCGAGGACGGGGGCGCCGCCGCGGTTGCTGATCGCGGCACGGTCGTAGGCGTACGGATCCAGCCCGAACGACGGGCCGACCATCGGCCCCAGGATGCCGATCATGTAGTAGACGATGAGGACGACCAGGCAGGTCATGGCGACCTTGTCGCGGCGGAGACGGGCCCAGACGATCTGCCGGAGGCTTCGACCAACCATGTCAGCGAGAGGATAGTGATTGAGCGCATCCCGTCAACCGCGGAACGGGCTCGGCCTGCCAACAGGCGGCCGCGCGGGTCAGTCCGGACACGGTGTCCAGTCGCCGGCGGCCGGTCGCCAGCGGAGGTTCGGGTTGCGCGCCGCCGCGGCCTCGTCGAGTCGCCGCACGGGCGCCGTGTGCGGCGCCGATCTGATGACATCCGGGTCGCGGTCCGCTTCCTCGGCGATCGCCACCAGCGCGTCCGCGAAGGCGTCGAGCGTCTCGACTGATTCGGTCTCGGTCGGCTCGATCAGCATCGCCTCGTCGACGGTCAGCGGGAAGTAGACGGTGGGGGCATGGAAGCCGTGGTCGAGCAGGCGCTTGGCGATGTCCAGCGTCCGGATCCCCGTGCGTTTCTTGATGCTCGACGCCGAGGCGATGAACTCGTGCTTGCAGACGCCCTCGAACGGGATGTCGAAGGCGCCCGACTCGGCGAGCCGGTGCTTGAGGTAGTTGGCGGCGAGGACGGCATCGTCGGTGACCTCGGCGAGGCCGCTCCCGCCGTGCGTCCGCAGGTAGGCGTACGCGCGCAGCAGCACGCCGGTGCTGCCGACGAAGGCTCGCATCCGACCGATCGACGTCGGCCGCTCCCCCGGCCGCTCGAGCCGAAACGCCCCGTCGGGGTCGCGGAGGATCCGCGGGGCCGGGAGGTACGGCTCCAGCCGCTCGTTGACGGCGACCGGTCCGGCGCCCGGTCCGCCGCCACCGTGCGGAGTCGAGAACGTCTTGTGGGTGTTGATGTGCATGACGTCGAAGCCGGCGTCGCCGGGCCTGAACCGACCGAGGATCGCGTTGAGGTTCGCGCCGTCCATGTAGGCCAGCGCGCCCGCCTCGTGGACCGCCTCGAGCAACTCGCCGATCCGTGACTCGAAGATCCCGAGGGTCGAGGGGTTCGTGATCATGATCGCGGCGGTCTGCGGCCCGAGCGCCCGCCGGAACGCCTCGACGGCGACGCCGCCGTCATCCTCGTGCGGCAGCGAGACCGTGTGCAGGCCGGCCATCGTCGCGGTCGCGGGGTTCGTGCCGTGCGCCGAATCCGGCACGAGGACCTCGGTCCGGGCCGTGTCACCACGAGCCTCGTGGTAGGCGCGGATCATCAGGATCCCGGTGAGCTCACCGTGAGCGCCGGCGGCCGGCTGCAGGGTCACAGCCCGCATGCCGGTCACCTCGAGCAGGATCTGCTCGAGCTCCCACAGGAGCTGCAGGGTCCCCTGGGTGGTCACGTCCGGCGCGAGCGGATGCAGGTTCGCGAAGCCCGGCAGGCGGGCGGCCCACTCGTTGACCTTGGGGTTCCATTTCATCGTGCACGAGCCGAGCGGATAGAAACCCACGTCGATGGCGTGATTCAGCTGCGACAGGTTGACGTAATGCCGCACCACTTCGGCCTCGTTCAGCTCCGGCAGCCCCGCCGGCCGCTCGCGCCGCTGCTCGGTCGGGATCCGATCCAGGGCGTCCGATGGCGGGTGCGGCACCAGCCCGCCGCCTCGTCCGGGCTTCGAGCGCTCGAAGATCGTGGGCTGCAGTCGCGGGCCGCTGGCGCTCATGCCGCCCCTCCGACGGCTGCCGGCGCCCGACCGCCGATGACCTCGCCGAGCGCCGCCGCGAACGCCGCGATGTCGCCGGCCGTGGTGACCTCGGTCGCGCAGACCAGCAGGCCGTCGCGGACCGACGGCTCGTCGGGCACCGCCTCCCCGAGCACCAGCCCTGCCAGCACGCCTCGCTCGAGCAGCTCGCGGTGCACCCGCGGCGCGTCCACGACGCGGACGGCGAACTCGTTCAGGTAGGGCCCCGGATGGAGCCGCGGAGCGCCGGCCTTTGTCAGCGCGGCCTCGAGCTCGGCCGCCCTCGCGGCGCCGAGCGCGACGACGTCGCGCAGCCCGTGCGGCCCGAGCGCCGCCAGCCAGATGCTGGCGGCCAGCGCCAGCAGCGTCTGGTTGGTGCAGATGTTGCTCGCGGCCTTCTCGCGCCGGATGTGCTGCTCCCGCGCCTGGAGGGTCATGACGTAGGCGCGGCGGCCGTCGAGGTCGGTCGTCATGCCGACGAGCCGGCCGGGAACCTGGCGGACGAGCGCGTCGGTGCAGGCCAGGATCCCGAGGTAGGGCCCGCCGTACTGGGGCGCGATCCCGAGCGCCTGGCCCTCGCCGGCCGCGATGTCCGCGCCGTACGCGCCGGGCGGCGCGAGGACGGCGAGCGAGACCGGCTCAACGACGGCCACGGACAGCGCACCCGCGGCATGGGCGAGGCGGGCTGCCTCGGCCATCGGCTCGAGCAGCCCGTAGAAGCTCGGCTGCGCGAGGAGCACGCCGGCGGCCGGCCGCTCGGGCTCTGCCAGCAACGCTTCCAGGGCCGCCAGGTCGGTGGTCCCCGCGGCAGCGCCGTCGGCGACCAGCGGGATCTCCTCGACCGCGATGCCGGCGCCATGGAAGTACGTCCGGACGACCTCGCGATAGTGCGGGTGGATGGCTCGCGAGATGAGCACCCGGTCGCGGCGTGTCGCCCGGCACGTCATGAGCGCCGCCTCCGCGGTCGCGGTGGCGCCGTCGTAGTGCGACGCCGAGACCACGTCGAGGCCGAGCAGCTCGGCCATCAGCGACTCGTACTCGTAGATGCTCTGGAGCGTCCCCTGGCTGACCTCCGGCTGGTACGGCGTGTAGGCCGTGTACCACTCGCCGCGCAGGAGCATCTGGTCGACGAGCGACGGCGCGAAGTGGCGATAGGCGCCGGCCCCGAGGAACGAGGCCAGGTCGGCCTGGTTGCGCGCGGCCAGGCCGCCAAGGCGGGTGACGAGTGCCTGCTCGGGCTCCGGCGGATCGAGCCGCAGCGGCCCGGCGCGAAGCGCTTCCGGGATGTCGGCGAACAGGTCGTCGACCGAGCGCACGCCGATGGCCGCCAGCATCCGCTGGCGGTCGGCGGGGGTGTGCGGGCCGTAGGCCACGGAGGCGCTCAGCCCTCCGCGACGAGGCGCTCGTAGGCCGCGGCGTCCAACAGGTCGTCGAGCTGGCTCGGGTCCGCGACCTTGACCTTGATCATCCAGCCCGCCCCGAACGGATCGCTGTTCACGAGCTCCGGCTTGGCGGCGAGCTCGCCGTTGACCTCGGCGACCTCGCCCGAGATCGGCGCGTACAGGTCGCTGACGGCCTTGACCGACTCGACGACGCCGAACGTCGCGTACTGCTCCACGGTCCGCCCGACATCCGGCTGATCGACGAAGACGATGTCGCCGAGCTGGTCGGCGGCGTACTGGGTGACACCGACGGTGGCGGTGTCACCGTCGAGCCGGACCCACTCGTGATCCTTCGTGTATCGCAGGTCGGACGGAACCATGCCGCTCGTGCCTCCTCGGTGCGCGGATCGAATCGAAGCCGTCGGCGGCGACCTCCCCGTCGCCGCGCTGGGCGCCTCAGCCGCTCGTCCTGGGACGCCGGTAGAACGGCAGCGCCACGACCTCGGCCGCCACGCGCTGGTCGCGGATCTCGACCTCGAGCATGGTACCCGGCTCGCCATCGGCGGGCGCGACGTAGGCCATCGCGATCGGCGCCCCGAGCGTCGGCGAGAAGGTGCCGCTGGTGACGCTGCCGCTGCGCCGCTCGCCGGCGAAGACGTCGTACCCGTGACGGGCGATGCCCCGGCCGGTGATGCGCAGGCCGACGAGGCGCTTCGCCAGCTTCTCCTTGGAAGCCCGCGTCAGAGCGGCTCGGCCCACGAAGTCGCCCGGCTTGTCGAGCTTGACGACGCGTCCGAGCCCGGCTTCGAACGGGTTCGTGTCGAGATCGAGCTCGTTGCCATAGAGCGGCATGCCGGCCTCCAGCCGCAACGTGTCGCGTGCCCCGAGGCCGCACGGGATCACGCCGGCCTGCTCACCCGCCTCCGCGAGGGCTCGCCAGATGTCCGGGCCGCGGACCCACTCGATGAACACCTCGAAGCCGTCCTCGCCGGTGTACCCGGTGCGGGCCACGAGCGCGTCGATCCCGGCAACCCGGCCCTCCGCGATCCCGTAGTAGCGCAGCGCGCCGAGGTCGACGTCGGTGTGCGGCCCGAGCACCTCGGCGGACCGCGGCCCCTGGATCGCCACCAGCGCCGTGATCCGGGAACGATCGTCGAGCACGGCCTTCCAGTCGGACATTCGCGCCGCCAGCTCGTCCGACACGACGACCGCGTTGCCGGCATTCGCGACGACGAGGAAGCGCTCGGGCCCGAGCCGGTAAACGATGAGGTCGTCGATGATGCCGCCGTCCGCGGCGCACAGCATCGAGTACTGGGCCCGGCCGATGGCGAGCGTCCGCGGATCGCTGATCAGCGCCGCCGCGAGCGCGTCACCGGCGTCCTCGCCCTCGATGAACAGCTCGCCCATGTGCGACAGGTCGAAGAGTCCGGCCCGCTCGCGCACGGCCCGATGCTCCTCGAGGATGCCGCGGTACTGGACCGGCATCTGCCAGCCGGCGAAGTCGACGAGGCGTGCCCCGAGCGCGCGGTGGATGCCGATGAGCGATGTCTCGAGGAGCGGCTCCCCGACCGCGGTGGCGGCGTCCGCGCTCACGTCGCCGCCCTCGTCGACAGCCGTTCGGCGACCGAGGCGACCAGCTCGCGCTCGGTCGGGAACGTCAGGAGCCCCGGGGCCTCGTCGAACGCCAGCCAGCGAACCCGCTCGAACTCCGCGTCGTGCCCGGCGAAGTCGCCGCCCAGCGGCTCCATCAGAAAGTAGTGCACGGTCTTGTGAATCCGGCGGCGGTCCTGGACGAAGTCGTATTCGATCGAGCCGATCGGCTCGACGATGCGGACCGCAAGTCCGGTCTCCTCCGCAACCTCGCGGACGGCCGTCTGCTCCAGCGTCTCGCCGGGATCGGGCGTGCCCTTGGGCAGGGTCCAGGTCACCGCGTCGCGGCTGCGACGACGCATGCCGACGACGAACGAGGGGCGGTCGGCGCCGGCCCTGACGACGACTCCGCCGGCAGAGGTTGCGACCGCCCGCCTCAGCCGCG
>QKHE01000001.1 GCA_003250155.1 Chloroflexota bacterium
CGACCTCGTCGGCTGGGACGGCTACCTGTGGCCGTTCCGGTTCAACATCGCCGACTTCCAGCCGATCACGGGGCGGGTGCACCAGCCGCCGCCAGTGCACCAGACCTTCCAGGCCCGGAACTTCGTGGTCTGCTCGTTCGTGCCGCGGATGTTCGACTATCACCCGCTGGCGATCCCGGCGCCGTACAACCACTCGAACATCAACAGCGACGAGGTCATCTACTACGTCGCCGGCAACTTCATGAGCCGCCGCGGCGTGGAGATCGGGTCGTTCACCCTGCACCCGGCGGGCATCCCGCACGGTCCGCACCCCGGTACGGTCGAGGCTTCGATCGGCAAGCCGCGGACCGAGGAGCTGGCGGTCATGGTCGACACGTTCCACCCGCTGAAGCTCACGAAAGCCGCCCTCGAGCTCGACGACCCGAACTATCCGCTGACCTGGCTACCGCCGGACGACGCGCAGGGCGAAGCCTCCGAGCTCGCGGACCGAGGCCCCGAGGCGTTCCCCGACTGATCGCGCGAGTTCAGCCGCAGAGCCCTTCGTCCCCCGCCCGGCAGTAGACGATCACTCCGTCCACGACGGTCGCGACCACCCCGAGATCGAAGAGCTCGGTCGCGGCAGTGGTCAGGGGATCGGCCGTGACGACGACCAGGTCCGCGACCCGGCCCGGGGCGAGCGATCCGACCACGTCGTCGAGGCCGAGCGCATACGCCGAGTTCACGTTCAGCATGGGCAGGGCCTCCTCGACGCGGAGCGCGTTGTCGGCCAGCCAGGCCGGCGGCTGGCACAGCGAGCCGTCGTCGGCGCGATCGGCCCGCGTCACGTAGCTCGCCAGGTCATGGAGCGGCGAGATCGGCGTCGCCCAGGGGTCGTCGCCGTGCCAGGCGATCCGGAGGCCGGGGTTCGCGTCGACGAGCGACCGCCAGTCCTCGCCGTTGTCCATCCAGAACGGGGTCCATGGGATGTCCGCGCAGGTCGGAAAGGTTCCGAAGATCACTGGCACGATCCCGATCTCTCCGTACCGCGGGCGCAGGTCGGGCGTCACGATCGAGTTGTGGTCGATGCGGTGCCTGAGGATGTTCGGGCCGCCGCCGAGCACGCCCGCGATGGCGTCCTGGGCGTCACGGATCGCAAGGTCCCCCTGGGCGTGGATGAGCACCTGGTAACCCGCGGTGTCGGCGGTGCGGACCATCTGCTCGAGGATCGCCGGCTCGAAGAACGGGGGCTCCGTGTCGTACCCGTCCACCGGCGGGCGACTGGCCGCGGCGTTCCGGCACGCGCCTCCGTCGGAGAAGATCTTGACGCCCGCGACGAACAGCCGGTCGCCGAATGTCGTGCGCGGCGCGTGCTCCTCGTACCAGGTCCCGAGGTCGTCTCCGCAGTAGGTGGTCCTGCCGAGGTACAGGCCGACACGAATGGCCAGGCCATCCTTTGCGGCCAGGAAGTCGTCGAGGAGCTCCGGCTCCACCGAGGCATCGGCGAGCGTCGTGATCCCGTTCTCGAGCGCCAGCTGCTGGGCTTCGAGGATGGGGATGTCCGCGTCGCTCAGCAGGTGCGTGTGCGGGTCCACGAATCCCGGGAGCAGCGCCCGGCCGCCGAGCTCGATGACCCGCGTCGCCGCGCCGATGTGCGGCGCGACCTGCTCCTCCGTTCCGACCGCAACGATGGTGCCGTCACGGACGGCGAGCGCAGCGACCGTGCCGCTGTCGGTCATCGTCAGGATCGGTCCGCCACGGAAGACGATCGTGGCGGGCGGTGGAGGGGCCGGAGCCTCGCCGGTCGAGCAGCTCGCGAGGGCGAGGGTGAGCGAGATCAGGACGCCGGTCGCCCGACGGCGCCCCAAGCTGGTATCAGCCACCGCCGAGGACCCGGAGGAGCGTGTCCTCGGCGGCGGCTGGATCGACAGTTGCCAGGTACCGGATGTTGGGCGGCCCGGAGGTGGGCCGCGTGAAGCCGGATTCGGGACCTTCGGATTCCTCGACGACGATGGTGGCCGGGCCAAACGACCCGACCGGATAGCCGGCGGCCAGCTGGGCAGCCAGTGGGTCCCAGAGGTAGTACGAGCCGTCGGCCATGAACGGGTTGGCTGTGAAGAGTTCCGCGAGGATCCGGGCCGCGGGGGTCGCGGCGGTGTCGATCGCCCGCCTCGCGAACTCGGGCGTGACGGGGACCTGGTTCGTCCCGTCGAGTGACACGAAGGACGGGTCGACACCGCTGGCCACGACGACCTGGGCCGCGCGCGGGTCGACGTAGATGTTCCACTCCGCCACCGAGTTGCCCTCCGGGGCGCCACAGCAGACGAGGTTGCCCGGGACCTGCAGCGCGCCGCCCATGACGACCACGGGCCCCAGCCGATCCACCAGGGAGGTGTCGGTGAGGAGCGCGTCGGCGAGGTTGGTGAGCGGGCCGAGGGTCAGGATCGTGAGCCCCGGATGTTCGTCGCTCAGCTGGGCGATGAGATCGACGGCCGTGGATGTGGACGACTCACGCGCGGTCGCCGGCAAGTCGAGGCCGGAGCCCTGGTCGACGTGTTCGCGCCAGCCATCGGGGAACGTGTGCGACCCGGCAAGTGGCGTCTCGCGCCCGCAGGCGACCGGGATGTCGGGGGCCTCCAGGCGGTCGAGCAGCCGAAGAACCACGTCGACACCGGCGCCGCAATGCGCCTCGCCCGTTCCGGAGACCGTGATCCCGGCGACGATCACCTGCGGCGACGAGAGCAGGAACGACAGCGCGACCAGGTCGTCAGCGGCGACGTCCGTGTCGACGAGCAGCGCTCGCGTCGAGGGCTGCGCCGACGACGCGGCTGGCGACGGCGCATCGCCTGGGGGGAAGCTGGTCGTCGAGCACCCGCCGAGGACCAGGACGATCGACAGGAGGGCGTTCCGGACCGTGGGCGGGGGCATTCGAGGCTGCTCCTTCGTGCTGCATTTCGACCGTCAAGGCGGGCGTCTACGTAGTGAGGGCAGTGGGGATGCCCCGATCGTTCAATCCTGCCGGTCGGACCGGCAGGATCGGGCCGCCTCCGAGGTCGCGTTGCGAGCCTCGGAGGCGATCCGCGCGATCAGATGTGACGACCTAGTGCGGGGTCTCGCCGGGCTGTGGCTCCCGGACGTCGACCTGGGCCAGGATTGCCTTCAGCAGCGCAATGGTTCCGCCGTATCGTGCCGCCGCCGGGAAGTCGTCCGGGCGGCCCATGGCGAACAGCGTGATGGTGCCGGTCTCGGGATCGCCGAAGGCGGCCGTCGGCGCCAGCTCCTCACCCGAGAGCACGATGATGGCGGCCCGGCAGCCCTGGCCTGTGAGGCACAGCTCCGTCGGCGGATCATCGCTTGGACACCCATTGAGGGTGGGTTCGGCGCACAGCTCCCCGAGCGCGGCCTCGAGGCCGTCCCAGGAGCCCAGGTCGGCCCCGGCCGGAGCAGGGACCTGGGTCACCGACAGGCCGATCTCATCGCCATCGACGGTCTCGGGATTCGCGAAGACGTCCGCCCAGGGCCACCCGTCCTCGACGATGGGTTCGCCCGGCTGCCACTTGTGTGTCGCCGCGGAGTGCAGCGACCAGTCCGACGGATAGGCGATCGTGTAGCCGTAGACCGCGGAGGTGTACGGCGTCCACGCGGCCGGATCACTTGGATCGAACGTCGGCTGGGGCGTCGGCGCCGCAGTCGGAGCGACCGTCGGCGCAGGCGTGGGGGTCGGTGTCGGCTGTGCTCCTGGGCCGCCGGACCCAGAGCCGGGCGAGTTGAGATAGACCAGGGCGCCGCCACCGACCACGGCCACGAGGGCCACCGCCGCGATGCCGGTCGCGCGAGTGAGTGCAGGCATGAAGGGGAACCTCCACGGCACGCGCAGGGCGCGCCGCTGTGGGGTCCGGGCGATGTCGGCGAGGGCGGCGTCGATGACTCGGTCGGGTAGCCGGTCGGCCTCTGGCGCCAGGAAGGCGCCGAGGATCCGCTCGGCGTCGATGGATCTGTTCATGACGACCGTCCTCCCACGACGGCTGTGGGCCGCGCGTCGGCTTCGAGCAGGGCGCGCATCGCCCGGTGGGCGTAGTGGAGCCTCGAGCGGGCCGTCCCGGCAGGGATGTCGAGCACCTCGCCGATCTCGGTGAGTCCCAGCCCGAGGTAGTGGTGGAGCACGAGGATTGCCCGCTGGTCGGACGGAAGCCGCCGGAAGCCGCGCTCGACCTCGTCGCGATCGACGAGCCAGCCGAGCTCGTCCGGCCCGGCCGGCCCGTCGACCGGCAGAACACGGACGTTGGCGCTCCAGGCGCGCTTGCGGCGGGCCTCGGCATAGCAGGCATGAACGAGCGTCCGCTGGAGCCAGGCGTCGAACCTGTCCGGATCGCGGAGGCGGGGCAGCTCACGCCAGGCGATCACCAGCGCCTGCTGCACCGCATCCTCGGCCAGGTCGACGTCGCGGAGGATGCGGCGCGCGATCCCGAAGAGCGTGTTGCCGCGCGATCGGGCCAGGATGGCGAATGCCTCCCGGTCACCTCGCTGGGCCTGCTCGACGAGGTCGCGATCCACTCGCTCCGCCCTCTACAGGTGGCGCGCATCGGTTGCGCCGTCCGAGCCTACAGAGTGCTCAGGCCCTGAGGGTGTTCAAAGTTCCGTGCGTCGAGTTCGGCATCGACTCCTCCGTCGCGGATCCCCAAAGCGTCAACGGCCTGAAACCAGTTGCCCGCGGCGCGGCATCATTGGCAGATGGCCGAAGAGCGCAGGCTCGTCACCGTGCTGTTCGCCGACGTGGTCGGCTCGACGGCGCTCGGCGAATCGATGGATCCCGAGGACGTCCGGTCCCTGCTGGGCCGGCTGTTCGAGATCGCCCGCGAGGTGATCGAGGAGCACGGCGGCCGACTCGAGAAGTTCATCGGCGACGCGATCATGGCGGTGTTCGGGCTGCCGACGGCCCACGACGACGACGCCGCCCGAGCGCTCTCCGCCGCGCTCGACCTTCGCGACCGCGTGCAGGCCGACCCGACGCTCGCCGAGCGGGTGCCGATCCGGCTCGGGGTCAACGGCGGTGAGGTGATCGCGACGCGAGACGCCGACGCCCACCAGTTCCTCATCACCGGTGACCCCGTCAACACCGCGGCCCGGCTGCAGCAGGCGGGCGACCCGTGGACGATCCTGGTCGGCGATCGCACGGTCCGCGCCGCCGGCGACCGCTTCAGCTTCGGACCGACGCTGGCGCTGGAGGCCAAGGGCAAGGGCGCCCCCGTCAAGGCCCGGCAGCTGCTCGGCCGGCAGGAGACGCCGGCCCGTCGGCGCGGCCGGCTCGTCGGCCGGCAGGCCGATCTCGACCAGCTGGCGCTCGTGTCGCGCCGGGCGTTCGACGAGCGGCGACCGTTCCTCGTCAGCGTCGTCGCTCCGGCGGGCGTGGGCAAGACGCGCCTGCTCGAGGAGTTCCTCGACGGGCTCGCGCCGACGACCCGGGTCGCCACGGCCCAGTGCCTGCCGTACGGCCAGCGGCTGACCTACTGGCCGATGCGCTCGATCCTGCTGTCGATCGTCGAGCTGACCGAGGGAGCGGCGCCCGGCGAGGTCAGGTCGGCGCTCGTGACCTGGCTGCGGGAGCGGTCGGAACCCGATCCGGAACGGACGGCCGAGCTGCTGGTCGCGACCGTCGGCGGCAGCGAGGTCGAGGGCGGCGACCGCGGCGCCCTGTTCAACGCGTGGCGGCGCTTCGTCGAGCTTGCCGCGGAGCGGGCGCCGCTCGTCCTGGTGATCGAGGACCTGCACTGGTCCAGCGACAGCCTGCTGGATCTCGTGGAGGCGATCCTGCAGCCGCGCGCCGACGTTCCGCTGCTGATGATCGCCCTGGCGCGACCCGAGCTCCTCGACCGCCGGCCCGCGTGGGGCGGCGGCTGGCGAAGCACCATCTCCATCTCGCTGGAGCCGCTGCCAACGGCCGCCGTCGCGGAGCTCGTCGCGGATCTGCTCGGCGGCGACGATCCGCGGATCGTCGAAGCGGTGGTGCAGCGGGCAGAAGGCAACCCCTTCTATGCCGGCGAGATCGTCCGGTCGCTCGTCGAGCGGTTGGGGCCGGCGCCCGACTCGGAGGCGGTCAGTGGCGCCATCGCCGCGTTGCCCGACACCGTCCATGCCACGGTCCTCGCCCGGCTCGACGCGCTCGAACCGTCCGTGCGGCGCGCGGTCCAGCTGGGCGCCGTGCTCGGCCGGACGTTCGAACCGGCGGCGCTGCCGGCGGTCGATCCGTCGATCTCGACGGAGATCGCAGACGAGGCGGTCGCCGCGCTCATCGACCGCGACCTGCTGCGCCCGAGCGGGGCGACGGCGCTGACGTTCCGGCACATCCTGATCCGCGAGGTCGCCTACGGGACCCTGCCGCGTGCCGAGCGCGCGCGGCTTCACGCCGCGGCCGGGGCGTGGGTGGAGCACGAAGCGGTCGCGGGACAACGCGAGGACGAGCTGGCCGAGCTCGTCGCGTTCCACCTGCGCGAGGCCGTCACGCTGGGACGCCTGCTCGGCGAGCAGGCGTCCCCCGACCTCGTGACGCGGACGGTGGCGTGGCTGCGGCGGGCGGCCGAGGCGGCGGCCGCAGGCGCGGCATCGGCCGAGGCGGCCCGCCATCTCAACGCGGCGATCGAGCTGGCGCCGCGCGAGCTGCTGGCCGATCTGTACGAGCGCCTGGGACAGGTCTGGGTCGGCGGCGACCAGGCCGCCGAGGCGTTCGAGCATGCCTACCAGCTCGTTCGCGAGCTCGACCTCGGGCCGGATCGGGAGCTGCGGACGCTCGCCCAGGGCCTCGTCGTCGGGACGCGATGGATCGGTTCGATTGGCTTTCGCCTCGCCCCGGCGGACCGCGAGCAACGGTACGGCGAGGTCGAGCGGCTGCTCGGCGAGAACGTCTCGGAGGAGTCCCGCCTGCACGGCCTGCTCGCGCTCGGCTTCCGCCCGCTGACCGCGAACCGCCCGACGCCGGACGCCGTCGAGGCCGGCCAACGGCATGCGGACGCTGCCGTCGAGCTCGCCCAGCGACTCGGCAACGTCGACCTGACCAGCGCCGGGCTCGATGCCGCGACCGTCACGGTCTTCGTGCGCCAGCAGCCCCGGGAGCTGCTGGCCTATGTCGAGCGTCGGCTCGGCCTTGGCGACCGGCTGTCGACCGGGGAGCGCACGGACGCCGAGATCGTCAACGCCTGGATGCACGCGCTCCTCGGCGAGCTACCCGCCGCCGAGCAGGCCGCCGAACGGGCACGCGCGGGCATGACGAGCGGCCAGGCGTCGTCGTGGGTGCTCGGGGCGACGGCCTGGCGGGTGCTCGTCCTGTTTGCCCAGGGCCGCTGGGACGAGGCGTTGACCGACGCTGCCCGAGCCGAGCGGGCGTGGCAGGAGTCGGAGCTGGCCGCGCCGTGGTACGCCCTGAACGGCCTGATCGCCGCCCACGCGGTGGCGCGGGCACGCGGCGATTCCATCGCCGCCGACCACTGGCGCGAGCTGGCCTATCGCATCTTCGAGCGCTCGGGTCCCGAGACCCGGACGCAGCACTTGCAGTCGTACTTCACCGAGGATCTCGACGAGTTGGCACAGCGCCTGATCGTCAACCATCTCGAATGGACCGGGCGATACGACTACATCTTCCTGGCCATGGCCCTGCTTGCCGATCGGCGCCACCCGGTGCCGCCCGAGGCGCTCGACGAGCTGCTCGAGTACTGCGCGGCGCGCGACCTCCTGCTCGTCTCGTCGCAGGCCCGTCGCCTTCGCGGCGTGCTCCGCGGTGACCGGGCCGATCTCGAGGCGGCGATCGAGGAGCTCGAGCGGATCGGGGCGCGGCCGTTTGTCGCGCGAGCCCGGGCCGAGCTCGGCCTGCTCCTCGGCGACCGCGAGGCCGTCAACGCGGCGGTGGATGCGCTCGAGGCGCTCGGTGACGTGGAGCACGCCGGCCGCGTCGCGCAGCAGCTGCGGACCGGCGACGGCACCGGCGCCGCGAGCTGAGGCGTTGGCCGCGGCGGCGCGGCCGGATCAGTCGACGCCGAAGAGTGCGCGGCAGGACTCGAGGCCGTCGACGCGGACGCTGGGCCGCGGTCGCGACCGCCAGTCTTCGACGGTCATCCGGAACCGCTGCGTGTCGCCGACGCCGTCGCGGCGGGACTGGCGCCCGAGCCCGTTCGGGCGGTAGCCGACGCCGAGGCTGACCCGGTTCGACGCCGGGTTGTCGAGGAATGCCTCGCTCTCGGCGATCTCGGCGCCGAGGTGGTCGAACGCCAGCGCCAGGACCATCTGGCGCATCAATCGCCCGATCCCGCGGCCCTGGAATGCCCGGCCGAGCCACGACCCGGTGGCCACAGTACGAAACCTCGGGAACTGCTCCGCCCGCAGGTCCTGGAAGCCGGCCGGCTGACCGTCGACCCACAGGCCCAGCGTCAGGATCCACGAGTCCGCGCTCCACGTCGCGCGCGTGCGCATGTAGAACTGGTACGAGGACTGCTCCCGCTCGGGCGACGGCAGGTCCGTCCACGGGATGCTGAACGGCATCTCGTCGGGCGGGTGGATGCCCTGCGACGCGAGCCCGACGAACGCCGGCAGCTCGGCCTCCGTCGGCACTCGCAGCACCACCTCGCCCAGCGTCGCGTCGCGGGTCGTCAGGCGCAGGTCGTAGAGGGGCCACAGGGGATGAGTCATGCGGGCATCATACGGACGTGCCATCCGCCGCCTCGGAACCCGGGACCCTGCGCCGCCGCATCCTCGCTGGCGAGGCGCTGTTCGGCGCCTGGTGCGGACTCGATTCGCCATTGGCGGCCGAGATCCTGGCCCGCGCCGGGTTCGACTGGCTGGTCGTCGACCTGGAGCACGGTGCCGCCACGGAAAGCTCGCTGCTGGCCAACCTGACCGCCATCGAGGGCGCGGGCGCGGCCGCGCTGGTCCGGCCCCAGTCCGGCGAGCGGCTGCGCATCGGACGGGCACTCGACCTCGGCGCGCAGGGCATCGTCGTGCCGCGTCTCGATACGGCCGAGCAGGCCCGCGAAGCGGTGACGTTCCTGCGCTACCCCCCGGCCGGTGCCAGGGGCGTGGCGCTGATGACGCGAGGCGGTCGCCTCGGGAGCGTCGGCCATGCCGACGTGGCGGACCTCAACGACGACATCGTCGGGATCGTCCAGATCGAGTCGCGCGGAGCGCTCGAGGCGGCCGACGAGATCGCCGCGATCGACGGCGTCGATGTCCTGTTCGTCGGACCGGCCGACCTGTCCCACTCGCTCGGCGTGCCCGGCCAGTTCGGCTCGGCCGCCTACCAGGACGCGTTGCGGCGCGTCGTCGACGCGTGCCGCCGCCACGGCAAGGCGGCCGGAATCCTGCTCTACGCGGCGCCGTCCTACCGACCCCACCTGGAGCTCGGGTTCACGTTCGTCGGTCTCGGGGCCGACGCGTCCTTCGTCGCCGATGCCGCACGGGAGGCGCTGCGAGCCGTCGGCGCGACGTGAGCGAGCAGCTCGACCTGGCGGCCGCAGAGGCGTGGGTCCGGTCCGTCGTCGGACCGATCGGCCGCCTCGAGCCGGTGAAGGAACGCCCGTGGGCCACGGTGCTGCGGGCCGACGCGGCGGGCGAGCCGGTCTGGTTCAAAGCCTGCAGCCCGGTGCAGGCGTTCGAGCCGGGCCTCACCGCCGGGCTGTTCGGGCGGTGGCCCGACCGCGTCGCCAGGGTGCTGGCCCACGACCCCGAGCGTGCCTGGCTCCTCACGGCCGACGCCGGAGCCCCGGTCGAGGCGCTCGGCAACCGGCCGGAGATCTGGCTGCGAGCCCTGCCCCTGTATGCCGAGATCCAGCGCGGCGAGACCAGGCACGCCGCGGCGCATCTCGCCGACGGTGTGCCCGACCTCCGCCTTCGGAGCCTGCCGGCCCGCTACGAGGAGCTCGTCGGCCGTGACCTGCCGCTGGAGCCCGACGAGGTGTTGCGGCTGCGCCGGTTCGCCGGCCGCTTCGGCGAGCTGTGCGACGACCTCGCCGCCAGCGGACCGGCCGAATCGGTCCAGCACGACGATCTGCACGTCCGCAGCGTGTTCCTTCGCGACGACCATGTCCGCATCCTCGACTGGGGCGATGCGTCGATCGCCCACCCGTTCTTCTCGCTCGTCGTCACGTTCCAGTTCCTCGAGGAGCACAACGGCCTGGCGCCCGAGGACCCGTGGTTCGATCGGCTGCGCGACGCCTACCTCGAGCCGTGGGGCCGTGACGCCGCGGCAGCCTTCGACCTCGGCCTGCGCGTCGGCACGGTGGCTCACACCCTGGCGTGGCTGCGCCACCGCGACGCGATGACCGGAACGGCGCGCGACGAGTTCGACGCCCGCTTCGGCGCGCTGCTGCGCTGGGTCCTCGGCCGGGCCGTCGACTAGGCCCTCGGGGCCGATCTGCATGCCGAAGCGCCCCCCAGCAGGGGCCGTTCCTCACGAGGTTCCGGAGGCGAACGCACTACACTTTCGACCGTGGCCGACCTCACCGAGCGCGACGTCACGTCGCGCGTGCCGAATCTCGTCGACGAGAAGCTCAAGACCCTCAGCCGGCGCGAGCCGCTCGCAGTCCGGCCCGGCACCAGCCTCGGCGACTGCCTGGCCCTGATTCGCGAGACCGGCATCGCCGACTCCGTGTTCGTGACCGACGAGGCGGGCCACCTGCGCGGCGTCCTCACCGAGCGCGACATCTTCGGCAAGCTCATCGGCACCCAGGCGGACCTGGGCCAGCCGGTCGAGAGCATGATGGTCGAGCATCCCTTCACGCTCAACATCGAGGAGCCCATCAGCCACGCGATCGAGCTGATGCAGACCGGCCGCTACCGCAACGTGCCGATCGTCGATGACGACGCCTGCCTCGTCGGCGTGGTTCGGCCGGTCGACGTCCTGAGCTTCCTCGCCGAGGCGTTTCCGGAAGAGCTGCTCAACCTGCCGCCGCGGCCGCACCAGCAGATGGTGGCGCCGGAGGGAGCGTGAGCACGGGAACGAAGACGGAGCGCGCCGTGCAGACTCGCGAGCTCGAGCGCGTCACGATCCGGTTCGCCGGCGACTCCGGCGACGGGATGCAGCTCACCGGGACCCAGTTCACCCGCACCGCCGCGGCGTTCGGGAACGACATCAGCACCTTCCCCGACTTCCCGGCCGAGATCCGCGCCCCGGCCGGCAGCCTGCCCGGCGTGTCGGGCTTCCAGCTGAGCTTCTCGAGCAGCGACATCCACACGCCCGGTGACGCGCCCGACGTCCTGGTCGCGATGAACCCGGCGGCGCTCAAGGCCAACCTCGGCGAGCTGCCGCCGGGCGGCGCGCTGATCGTCAACACGGATGCCTTCACGACCCAGAACCTGGCCAAGGTCGGCTACAAGAGCAACCCGCTGACGGACGGCTCGCTGTCGCAGTGGACCGTCTTCAACGTGCCGATCTCGACCCTCAACAGCGGCGCCCTCGAGGGTCTCGGCCTGACCAACAAGCAGGTCGACCTGACGAAGAACTTCTTCGCCCTGGGCCTGATGTTCTGGCTGTACGAGCGCGACATGGGCCCGACGCTGGCCTGGATCGAGGCGAAGTTCGCCAAGCGGGCGGAGATCGCGGAGGGCAATCGCCGGGCCCTGCGGGCCGGCTACAACTTCGGCGAGACGACGGAGATCTTCCACGAGCGCTACATCGTGCCGCCGGCCCATCTTCCGCCCGGCACGTACCGCAACATCACCGGCAACGAGGCCACCGCGCTCGGCTTCGTGGCCGCGGCGCAGCTGGCCGGCCGGGACCTGTTCTACGGGTCCTATCCGATCACCCCGGCGTCGGACATCCTGCACCAGCTCGCCGGCTACAAGAACTTCGGCGTCAAGACCTTCCAGGCCGAGGACGAGATCGCGGCCGTCGGTGCGGCCATCGGCGCCGCCTATGGCGGTGCGATCGGGCTGACGGCCTCGTCGGGGCCGGGGATCGCCCTCAAGAGCGAGGCGATGGGCCTGGCCGTCATGGTCGAGCTGCCCGTCGTCATCGTCGATGTCCAGCGCGCCGGACCGTCGACCGGTATGCCCACCAAGACCGAGCAGGGCGACCTGCTGCAGGTCCTGTTCGGCCGGAACGGCGAATCGCCGCTCGTCGTCCTCGCGCCGGCAACGCCCGGCGAATGCTTCGACTACGCGATCGAGGCGGTCCGCATCGCCACGACGTACATGACGCCGGTCGTCTACCTGTCCGATGCGTTCCTGGCCAACGGCGCCGAACCGTGGCGAATCCCCGCGCTCGACGGCCTGCCGGACCTGACCGTCCCGAATCGAACGGAACCCGACGGCTTCTTCCCGTACGCGCGCGACCCGAAAACCCTCGCCCGACCGTGGGCCGTGCCCGGCACGCCGGGCCTGGAGCACCGCGTCGGCGGGCTCGAGAAGGCCGACATCGGCGGCAACGTCAGCTATGACCCGGAGAACCACCACCGGATGACCGAGCTGCGCCAGGCCAAGGTCGACCGGGTGGCCGACGGCATCCCGCCGCTCGAGGTCCACGGCCCGGCGAAGGGCGACCTGCTCGTGCTCGGCTGGGGCTCGACCTACGGCGCGATCCGCAGCGCCGTCGAGCGGCTGCAGGCCGACGGCGAGTCGGTGGCGCACGCCCACCTGCGCTACCTCAACCCGCTGCCCGCCAACACCGGCGACGTGCTGCGCTCCTTCCGGCGCGTCCTCGTCCCGGAGCTCAACCTCGGCCAGCTCCAGCTGCTCATCCGCGGCCGCTACCTCGTCGACGCGATCGGCTACCACCGCGTCCGTGGCAAGCCGTTCCGGATCTCGGAGCTCGAAGCCGAGGCCAGGCGCCAGCTCGCCGAGCTGGGCGTTCCCGCCGGGAGTGCGACCCGATGACCCAACGCGACGGCCACGGCGCCGTGGCACCGCCCGCGGGCGAGCCGATCCAGCTCGGCCGCAAGGACTTCGTGTCGGACCAGGAGGTCCGCTGGTGCCCCGGCTGCGGCGACTACTCGATCCTGGCCCAGACCCAGCGGGTCATGCCGGACTTCGGCTACCCGCGCGAGAACATCGTCTTCATCTCCGGCATCGGCTGCTCGGGGCGGCTGCCGTACTACATGAACACCTACGGCTTCCACTCGATCCACGGCCGGGCGCCGACCCTGGCGGCGGGGCTGAAGGCGGCGCGTCCGGACCTGATGGTCTGGGTCATCACCGGTGACGGCGACGCCCTGTCCATCGGCGGCAACCACCTGCTGCACACGCTGCGGCGCAACGTCGACGTCCGGATCGTGATGTTCAACAACCGGATCTACGGCCTGACGAAGGGCCAGGCCAGCCCGACCTCCGAGATGGGCAAGGTCACGAAGTCCTCGCCGTTCGGAACGGTGGACTACCCGGTCAGCCCGCTGGCCGTGGCCCTCGCCGCCGAGGCGACCTTCATCGCCCGCTCGGTCGACACCTTCACCGACCATCTCAAGGGCACGCTCGACCGGGCCGGCCACCATCGCGGCTCGGCGTTCGTCGAGGTGCTCCAGAACTGCAACATCTTCAATGACGGCGCCCACCGCGAGTTCACGGACCGCGAGGTGCGCGAGGATCGGACCCTGACGCTGGAGCACGGGGCGCCGATGATCTTCGGCAAGGAGCGCGACAGGGGCATCCGGCTCAACGGCCACCAGCCGGAGGTCGTGACGCTCGGCCAGGACGGCATCACCGAGGCCGACCTGCTCGTCCACGACGAGACCGACCCGCTGATCGCGTTCATGCTCAGCCGGATCTACTGGCCCGAGTTCCCGGTCCCGGTCGGCGTCATCCGCAGCATCGCCCGGCCGACGCACGACCAGATGCTGAACGACCAGATCGCCGGCGCCATCGCCGCCCGCGGGCGCGGCGACCTGAAGCGCCTGCTCAACGCCGGCGAGACCTGGACCGTCGAGTAGCCGTCACGGAGGTCGGTGTCGTGATCTGCCCGGTCTGCCAGTTCGAGAACTTCGTCGGCGAGGACGTCTGCGCGAACTGCGGCGCGGACCTGTGGAGCGTCGACACGCCGGCGGGGGCCCAGTCGTTCCAGGGCCGCCTCCTCGGCATGCCGCTCGACGAGCTCCGAGCTCCGGCGCCGCAGCTCGTCGAAGCGGATGCGTCGGCGCGGGAGACGCTTCGCCGGATGCGCCACGAGTCGATCGACTGCCTGCTCGTGATGGACCACGGCGACCTCGTCGGGATCTTCACCGACCGCGACGCGATCCTCAAGCTCGACGGCGACCTCGCTGACGGCCGGACCGTCCGCGATGTCATGACGCACGACCCGGTCGTCCTCCGGCGGGGCGATCCGGTGGCGGTCGCGATCAACAAGATGGCGGTCGGCGGCTTCCGCCACGTGCCGATCATGGACGGCCCCCGCCCCATCGGCGTCGTTTCGGCGCGCGACGTGTTCCGCCACCTCGCGGCGGGTCTGCGCTGACGGAGCCGGGCGCGACCACGTCCGCGGCGGAGCGGGTCGCCGTCCTGGCGGACGATCTGATCTGGGCCACGCGCCTCGCCGATGCCCTGACGCAGGCGGGAGCGACCGTCATGCGCACTCGCACACAGCTCGACCTCGAGGCGATCCTGGCCCAGGGCGAGGTGCGACGCGTCGTCGTCGACCTGACGGCGCGGGCCTACGACGGCGTCGCGGCGATCGGCGCCGCCGCCGCCGCGGGAGCGAGGGTCGTCGCGGTCGGCCAGCACGACGACCTGGCGCTGCGCAGGCGGGCGACGGCCGCCGGCGCCGAGCGGGTCTTCGCCTATCGCCAGCTGTTCGAGTCGGGGCCGTCGAAGCTGGCCGCCTGGCTGGCGAAGGAACGGTGACGGCCGGCTGGGACCACGCGGGCCGGCTGGCTCGAGCTCGTGACGCCCTCGTCCGCTCGAGCGCCAGCGGGCTGGTCATCGGCGTCGGTCCCGATCTCGCCTACCTGACCGGCCACCGTGCCCTGCCGCTCGAGCGTCTGACCGCGCTCGTCTTCGCGGCGGACGCGCGGCCGACGCTGCTTGCGCCTCGGCTCGAGGCGATGGCGGCCGCCGGCTGCCCGGCCGCTCGCGATGGGGCCGTCGAGGTGGTCGCCTGGGACGAGACTGACGACCCATACGCGCTCGCGGCCGATCGGCTGGCAGC
>QKHE01000090.1 GCA_003250155.1 Chloroflexota bacterium
CGGCCGATCATCTCCAGGCGACCGATCCCGATGGCACGCTGACGTTCGACGCTGACACCCCGGGGCTGGGCGACCTCGCGGCCGGGGACGTCCTGATCGTCGAGGGCGTCGGGGTCCGCAAGGTTGCCGGCACGAGCACCGCCGGCGGCGCGCTGACGGTCACGACCAGCGAGGCGACGATCGCCGACGCCGTGAGGAACGGCAAGATCGGCTGGACCTATGACGTGGCCTGGGACAACCTGCCCGACGCGACCTACGAGGCGGCGATGGCCGAGCTCGGCCTGCGGCGCGATGGCGTCGCCTCGATCGGCCGCCTCGACGGCGACACGCTGCGCCAGCTGGCCGTGCCGGGCGAGGTGTTGCGCTTCACCGGTAAGGTCCAGGGCTTCGACATCGAGTTCAAGCTGACGCCGCACAAGGACAAGCTCGACGTGGAGCTGTCGGCGACGCGGGCAAACGTCCAGGTCAAGGCGGCCGGCTTCGTCAGCACGTTCAAGCAGGAAACGGTCATGGAGTTCGAGGACGGCGTCGGGTCGTTCTTCGACACGAAGGTCAGCGGTCTGAAGGGCGAGGTGACGGTCACCTGGCACGCCTTCCAGGTCAACGACCCGTCGCTCGACTCGAGCATCATGGCCCTCGAGCTGCCGTTCGGGGTCCCGATCCCGTTCATGGCCGGCCCGATCCCGATGACCCTCAACGTCAAGGCCAACGTCCGGATCGTGCCCGAGCTCACGAGCGGCAACGCCTCGTCGGGCGGGTCGTGGAAGGTCACCTACGACAGCGACCAGGGATTCAACACCAACGGTGGCGACCCGACGCCGGTGTCGACCCTGCGCAGCCTCGAGGCGGGCCTCGCCTCCGAGCCGACCGTGACGGCGGGCCTCGGCGTCACCGGCTTCGGCGCCGGCTTCGAGTTCCCGCGCCTGGAGCTCCAGCTCGGCCATCCGGCGGTCAAGGGGTTCCTGAACACGTACGCGTTCGTGACGCTCAACACCTACGTCAACGGGCTGTGGACGCCGGGCACGACGTTGACCAGCGATATCCCGCCGTGCCAGCGCTCGTCGGCGGTCGTCAGCGCGGTCGCCGGCTACAAGCTGTCAGTGCTCGGCATGGCCGAGCTGTCCGACAACAAGCTGCTGTGGCAGAAGACGATCGACAAGTTCAAGGACGACAAGCCCTGCACGCTGACGGGTGACTGATCGTCGCCCGAGGGTGACGCCGGCGGGATCGGCGCCGGGCTACCATGAGCCCCCGTGGCCCTCGCGTCGAATGACTTCGTCCATCTCCATACGCACTCCGAGTTCAGCCTCCTCGACGGCCTCGGGCGGATCACGGACCTGGTCGACGAAGCGAGCACGAAGGGCTTCGACAGCCTTGCCCTGACCGACCACGGCGCCCTGTACGGCGCCGTCGCCTTCCACCAGGCTGCCAGCCAACGCGGCATCCGGCCGATCATCGGCGTCGAGACCTACGTCGCCCGCCGCTCGATGACCGACAAGGAGGGCAAGGCCGACGCGCAGCCCTTCCACCTCGTCCTGCTGGCGTCCGACCTGACCGGCTACCGGAACCTCTGCCGGCTTGTCAGCGACGCCCACATCGACGGCTACTACTACAAGCCGCGGATCGATCGCGAGCACCTGGCGCGCTACAGCGAGGGCCTGATCGGCCTGTCGGCCTGTCTCAACGGCGAGGTCAGCCGGGCCCTCGAGGTCGAGGACTGGGACCTCGCGCGGACCGTCGCGGGCTCGTATGCCGACATCCTCGGCAGAGACCGCTTCTTCCTGGAGCTGCAGGACCACGGCCTGCCCGAGCAGCGACGGCTCAATGAGCAGCTGCTGCGCCTCGCGCCCGAGATGGACCTGCCGCTCGTGGTCACCAACGACCTCCACTATGTCCGCCGCGAGCAGCACGAGGCCCATGACGTCCTGCTATGCGTCGGAACGGCCTCCAACCTCGACACGCCCGGCCGCCTGAAGTTCGAGACGAACGACTTCTTCCTGAAGTCGGCGGCCGAGATGGCGGCCCTCTTCCCGGACCAGCCCGAGGCGATCGCCAACACGAAGCGAATCGCCGAGATGTGCCACGTCGAGCTGCCGCTCGGCCAGACCCGGATCCCGCACTTCCCGGTGCCCGACGGCGAGACGGTCGAGTCGTGGCTGCGGGCGGAGTGCGAGCGCGGCCTGGCGTGGCGCTATGGCGCGCCGACACCGGAGCTCCAGGCCCGCCTGGACTACGAGCTCGGCGTCATCACGTCGATGGGCTACGCCGGCTACTTCCTGATCGTCGCCGACTTCATCAACTTCGCCCGGCAACAGGGGATCGCCACGACCTGCCGCGGCAGCGCCCCGGGTTCGATCGTCACCTACACCCTCGGCATCACGCCGGTCGACCCGATCGCCTATGAGCTGCCGTTCGAGCGGTTCCTGAACCCCGACCGGGTCACGATGCCCGACATCGACGTCGATTTCCAGGACGACCGCCGTGACGAGGTCATCGCCTACGTCGCCCGCAAGTACGGCCAGGACCACGTCGCCCAGATCATCACCTTCGGCACGATGCTCGCCCGGGCGGCGATCCGCGACGTGGGGCGTGTCCTGGGCCACAGCTACGGCGACGTCGACCGGATCGCCAAGGCCGTCCCGAACCAGCTCGGCATCAAGCTGCAGGAGGCGCTCGAGACGAGCCCCCAGCTGCGCGAGCAATACGACAGCGAGCCGGGCGTGAAGCGGATCATCGACTTCGCCGAGCAGCTCGAGGGTGTCGCCCGCAACGCCTCGACCCACGCTGCCGGCGTGGTCATCAGCCGCGAGCCGCTGACCGAGCTCATGCCGCTCCAGAAGGCGACGAACTCGGACGCGCTCATGACCCAGTACGAGATGCACGCCATCGAGGCGCTTGGGCTGCTCAAGTTCGACTTCCTGGGCCTGTCGAACCTGACGATCCTGAAGCACGCCGTGGACGCGATCCGGGCCCATCGCGGCGTCGAGGTCGATCTCGAGACGATCCCGCTCGACGATGCCAGGACGTTCGAGCTGCTCGCCTCCGGCGAGACGACCGGGGTGTTCCAGCTGGAGTCGGCGGGCATGCGGCGCTACGTTCGCGAGCTGCGGCCGACGAGCGTCTTCGACCTCGCGGCGATGGTCGCCCTGTACCGCCCCGGGCCGATGGACAACATCCCGGCCTACATCCGCCGCAAGCATGGCCAGGAGCCGGTGACGTACCTCCACCCGCTGCTCGAGCCGTTCCTCGAGCGAACGTACGGGATCTTCGTCTACCAGGAGGACATCATGGCCGCCGCGATCGCCCTCGGCGGCTTCACCGGCCCCGAGGCCGACACGCTCGGCTACGCCATTCGCAAGAAGAAGTCGACGGTCCTGCGGGCCCAGAAGGAGAAGTTCGTCACCCAGGCCGCCGAGCGTGGCGTCCCGCCGGCGGTCATCGACCAGGTCTTCGCGGCCTTCCAGCCGTTCGAGCGCTACGGCTTCAACAAGGCCCACGCGACGTGCTACGGCCTGATCGCCTACCAGACCGCGTACCTGAAGGCGAACTACACGGTCGACTACATGGCGTCGGTCCTGTCGGCGTTCCGGGACAACGAGGAGAAGGTCGCCGCGGCCATCGCCGAGTGCCGCCGGCTGGGCATCGAGGTCCGGCCGCCGGACGTGATGAAGAGCGCGGTCGAGTTCACGGTCGAGGACGAGGCGATCCGCTTCGGGCTGCTGGCGGTGAAGAACGTCGGCCAGGGCGCGATCGAGTCGATCATCGCGGCCCGCGAGGCCGAGGGCCCGTTCCGGTCGCTCGGCGACTTCTGCCGCCGGATCGACCTCAGGCTCGCCAACCGCAAGGTCCTCGAGTCGCTGGCCAAGGTGGGGGCGCTGGCGGCGTTCGGGCATCACGCGCAGATCCTCGAGGGGCTCGAGGACGCCATGGCGGCCGGCCAGGCCGCGCAGCGCGACCTCGCCACCGGCCAGACCTCGCTCTTCGACGTGTCTGCCGCCGACTCCCTGGTGCTGGAGCGGCCGCTGCCCGATGTCGGCGAGGCGCCCGTGCGCGAGCGGCTGCGCTGGGAGAAGGAGCTCCTCGGGCTGTACCTGTCCGAACACCCGATGGGCGAGGTCGCCGATCGCGTCGCGGCGTTCGTGACGGCCTACTCCGGCGACCTGAAGGACGAATCGCTCGACGGCCAGCGGCTCGTCGTCTGCGGCATCGTCGTCGGCGCCCGGACCGTCATCACGCGGACCCGCTCGACCATGGCGGTCGTGACGCTCGAGGACGCGCAGGGATCGCTGGAGGTCGTCGTGTTCCCGCGGCTGTGGGAGCAGACCGGCCCGATCTGGCAGGACGGCGGGATCCTGCTCGTCGCCGGCCGGATCGATCACCGCGGCGAGGAGGTCTCGCTGCTGGCCGACGTCGTGGTCCCGTGGGACGAGGCGGTCGTCAACGGCCCGGAGGCGTTCGCCCGCGAGGTGGCCGGCGGCGATCGAGGACCGATGCGGCGGCGCCAGCCCGTGGCGGTCGGGCCGGGCGGCGACGGATCTGCCGGCGGAGGATCTAACGGCGGCACCGGCGGCTCGAACGGGGCCAATGGCAGCCGCTACCCGCCGGCCGCTCCATCACCGCGTGTCCCGGCGGCGGCCGGCGCCATGGCCCTTGGCCGCCGGCCGGACATCCCGTACGTCTCACCGCTTCGAGGCGGCGTCGTTCCCGAGGCCGGGCCGCTGGAGCTCCCGGGAGCCGGGGCCGCGACGCCTCCCGCGGCGTCGTTGCCGACGATCGCACCCGCCGAGCCGATCGCAACGCACCAGGACGCGGCGGACGACCCGACGCTCGCCGACCACGACGTGGAGCCGGCGCTGCCCGACGAGGCACGCTCCCGCGTCGCGGCGGCGGCGGCGACGCAGACGGCACCGCTCGAGGTCGGCGACCCGTCCGACGTGCTCCACGTGCGCTTCGGCGGCGCCCCTGCCGCGCGGCTCGTGCTCGCCATGGAGACGTTCCGGCAGCTTGCCCGGGAGCGGCCCGGCGAGACGCGCGTCGTGGTCCACGTTCCGGCGCCGGGCGGTCACGCGCTGCCAATGGAGCTTCGGAGCGGGGTCGCCTACGATTCCGAGCTGCTGGCCGAGATCCGCCGCCGACTCGGCGACGGCGTCGTGAAGCTGTCCGTCGCGCCACCGGGCTGAGGCGGCCCCGGATCGAGGGGGGAGGAACCGTGAAGGAGGTCACCTGCATCTGCGGCTGGACCTGCCGCGGAACCGAGGACGAGGTCGTCGCCCAGGTCATCGACCATGGCCGCGCGGCGCATGGGATCGAGTCCACGCGCGACGAGATCCTGGCCATCGCGGTGGAGATCCCGATGCCGTCGCAGCCCGCCGGGGCCGGCGACTGACCCGCGATGGCGCAGCTCGAGCCGCCCGTTGGCTCGACTCCGTGGTCGCCCGATTTCGTTGGCCAGCGCCTCGAGCTCCTGATGGTCCATCGTGCCGGTGGCGAGATTCGGGTGCTGCGTCCGGTGCACGCCGATGCGCTGCGCGTCGGCTGGGCGGTCGGTCGATCGGCGGACGAGATCCTGACCGAGCTGCTGGGGCGCTACGGCCTGGTCCCGCGCGTGCTGCATTCGACATCCTGGCGGCACGTGGACGACGAGGTCGTCCTGACCTACCTGGTCGTCGTCGACGGACCCGCCGATCCGGGTCCGCACCTCGTCGACGAGCCGGTCGGCCGGGCCGCGCTCGCACGGGGTGACGCGACCGCGGCGCCGGCCTCGATCGGGATCGCGCAGGTCCTGGAGCATGCGCTGCGCCACCTGTCGTGGTTGATTGCCGACGATGCCGCCGTCGGCGCGGCGCTCCCTGACTGGCGTCCGCTGCTCGAGCCGTACGTCCCCGAGCCGTTCCAGGCGCTCTAGCCGACCTTCGACGGCTGCTACCAGCGGCCGAACGCGGGATGCCCGGGGCCCACGGCGACGAAGGTCGCCCGGCCCGTGGCCGTGACGGTGCCGCCTGACTCGACCGTCGTCTCGACCGTTGCGCGGTCGTCCTGGAGATCGACGACCCGTCCGACCAGGCGAACAGGCTCACTCGACGGCGTTGGCCTTCGAAATCGGATCGACAGCTCGGCGGTCACGGTCGACGGCGGGGTGGAGGAGCCGGAGCGGGCCATCAGGGCCGCGATCGCCGTCCAGTTCGAGTGGCAGTCGATCACCGTGCCGAGGATGCCGCCGTTGACGAAGCCGTCGAATGCCTCGTGCTCGCGCCGTGCCTGCCACTCGGCGACGACCGTGCTTTCGTCCGCCTCGAAGCTCCGGATGCGAAGTCCCCGCTCGTTGGCCGGCCCGCACCCGAAGCACCGGCCGTCGGGCGCGAGGAGCTCCTGGAGGGATAGACCGTTCATCGCGGCGAGTCTAGGGAGGAGTGGTACCGGGGGAGGGATTCGAACCCTCAAGAGGTTGCCCTCAATGGTGTTTGAGACCATCGCGTATACCGTTCCGCCACCCCGGCGCGCGACGAATCCTACCCGCCTGACGCCACGTCGTTCGCTATCGTTCCGACGCGATGGCTGATCAGATCATGACCGTGCTCGGGCCGATCGAGCCCGAGGCGCTCGGGGTGACCCTGGCGCATGAGCACCTCGTGTTCGACCTGCGCTGCCTGTGGGAGGAGCCGCCACCGGAGCGGGCGTACCTGGTTGATGCCGAGCCGACGCTCGAGAACCGCGGCGCGATGACCCGCGACGCGTATCACTCGAAAGTCAACCTCCATCTCGACGACCCGACGCTGGTCGAGGAAGACCTCTACCGCTACAGGGCAGCCGGTGGGGCGTCGCTCATCGACCTGACGACCACCGGCCTGGCGCCGAACCCGGACGCCGCCGTCGCCCTGGCGCGCGCGACCGGCCTGCACGTCGTCGCCGGCGCCGGGTACTACCGGCGGCGCTGCCTTCCGGATGGCGTCGACGAGCTCTCCGAAGATGCCCTCGCCGAGGAACTGGAACGCGCCGTCCGCGAAGGGTTCCCGCGAACAACGGTCCGGGCCGGGATCCTCGGCGAGCTCGGCACCGCGACGCCGATCCAGCCGTTCGAGGAGCGCCAGCTGCGGGCGGCCGCGCGGGTCCAGCGGGCGACCGGCGTCGGGATCAACGTCCACCCCGCGATCTGGGGCCACGAGCACCTCCGGATCATCGACATCCTCGAGTCCGCCGGAGCCGACCTGTCACGCGTCGCCATCAGCCACTGCGACGAGCTCGTCGAGCCCGAGTGGCACGCGAAGATCGCCGAGCGCGGGGTCATGCTGTGCTTCGACACATTCGGCGCGGAGGGCGTGTCGGACAGCGACGGCTCGCAGGAGCCGCGCGACAGCCAACGCCTCGACTGCCTCCGCCGGCTGCTCGACGCCGGCCGGGCCGGCCAGCTGCTCCTGTCGCACGACGTCTGCACCCGCCTCCAGCTCCACCGCTACGGCGGCTGGGGCTATGACCACATCCTCGTGAGCATCGTGCCGGGCCTTCGACGCGGCGGCGTGCCGGACGACGACATCGACCGGATGCTCATCGACAACCCTCGGCGGCTGCTGGCGATGCCGGCGACCTGAGGCGTTCCGGGAACCTCGGCGGGCGGCGGTCCGTCTGCTCGGGGACCGATGCTAGACTCGCGCAGCCTCACCATCGCCGTCCGGAGGAAACCCCCGAGCGTGGAGGACCTTCGCGCGACGAGCGTCGCCGACGATCCCGTCCAGCGCCGTGACCTGATTCTGCTGGAGCGCGCCCGCGACGGCGACCTCGACGCGTTCAACGACCTGGTTGTCGTCTACCAGGACATGCTCTACGCGCTCGTCGTCCGGATGGTCCCGGACCGCGACCAGGCGTCGGACGCGGTCCAGGAGGCGTTCTTCAACGCCTACCGGAACCTTGACGCGTTCCGCGGCGGCAGCGTGAAGTCGTGGCTGAGCCGGATCGCGATCAACGCGGCGATGGATACGCAGCGCTATCGCAAGCGGCGCCCGGCCGACCCCTACCCGGAGCTCGACGACGAGGCATGGCAGCCGCCCGCCGACGCCTCGGCCGACCCCGTTACGACGTCGCTCATGGCCGAGCGGCATCGCGCGCTCAACGCCGCGCTGGCCCGGATCACCGACGACCAGCGCGCGGCGATCGTGCTCTACGACGTCGAGGGCTATGACTACGCGGAGATCGCCGACATCACGGGGGTTTCGGTCGGCACGGTCAAGTCGCGAATCCACCGCGGCCGGCTTGCGCTGCGGGGGCTGCTCGTCGACCGGATGGACCTCTTTCGTGGCTGATCAGCTCGAGCTGCCCGAGTTCGGCGGGGCCCCCGAGCCTGACGAGGCCGATGGGAATCACGAGCCCGACGAGCTCGCCGTGCCGGCCGCCGGTCAGACCGACCCCGCGCTCGGGGCCGCCGCCCGGCACGCGCTCCATGACGAGGAGCTGGTCGCGGCCTACGCGGCCGGTGCGCTGGAGGCCGAGGATCCCGAAGACGTCGCACGGGCGCGGTCGCTCGTCGAGCGGTGTTCCGTGTGCCACGACCTGCACGCGGACCTCCTGGCGATCGCGTCGGCCCACCGGGCGACGGCCGCCATGGTCCTTGCCGCGTCGCGTGACTACCGGCTGAGCGAGGACGATGCGGAGCGGCTGCGGCCGGGCGTGGCGCTCGTTCGCGCGGCGCCGGAGGCAGCCGCCGCGGAGGCCGCCGCCGTGCAGCCAGCCGCGGCGGCTCCGGCCGGGGCGGCGGCGCTGCCCGGGGACGCCGTCGCGCCACGACGACCGGCCGGGCCGTCGCTTGTCGAGCGAATTCGGGCGATCTTCTGGCCGCTCACCCAGTCGCTGGGCGGCAGCCTCGTCGCGGCCGGCCTGGTGGGGATTGTCATCGCGTCCGCGAGTCTCGCGGCCGTGCCGGTCGGCACGCCGTCGTCACCCGCCTTCGGCACGCAGGAAGGTGGCAATCCGGCGCCGACGGGCGATGTCGCCCTGGTCACGGACGATCGATCGAGCGGGTTCGGGGTCGGGCCGGCGACCCCCGACGTTCGAGTCGTGGCGATCGGCGTGTCGGGCGGTGCCGTGCTACTCGGGCTGGTGCTTCTGGTGCGATCGCGTCGTCGGGCTCGGGAATCGCTCTGAACGGCGAATCCCGAGCGCAGCAAGGGAACTGAAGTCGGCCCCGCACCGTCTGACGGACGAGATGCCCAGTTCCAGCGACCACCCATCCCACGATCCGGAGCTGATCGCGGCGCACGCCGGCGGCGATCTCGCAGGGGCGCAGCTCGTGCTCGCGAGCCGGCTGACTTCCTCGTGCGAGGATTGCGCTCGCCTGCACGCCGACCTGCTGGCGCTCGCCGCCGCGACCCGGTCATTGCCGGCGAACGCGACCGCACCACGCGATTACCGGCTCAGCACCGACCAGGCGGAACGGCTCCGGCGGGGCGGCCTCGTCCGGCGCCTCCTCCGTCCGTTCGCCAATCCGGCGTCGGGCGTTCGGCCGCTGGCCGTCACCTTCAGCGGTCTCGGAGCGATCGGTCTCGCGGTCGTCATGCTGGTGCCGCTTCTCGGTGCCTCGATGGCGTCGGCTCCGGTCCCGGCTGCCGGAGGCGACGGGTTCACGGCCGCAGGCGCCACCGCGGCGCCGGCGGAGCAGCCCGTGTTCGGCGTCCTGCCGGGGCCGACCGCAGGGACGGCCAGGGACCACGTCGAGGCGACGGCGCAGCCCGGCGAGGCCGATGCCGTCGATGAGAACGGGTCCGGCCAGGCGAGTGGTGGCAAGACCGCCTCGGCCACGGCGTCGGTCGGGACGAATCCGTCCACGATCCTGCTGATCGCCTCGCTCGTGCTCCTGGCGACCGGGGTTGGGCTGCTCGCCCTTCGGATCCTCGCCCGCCGCGTCGCCTGACCGGCGGCGCGCCGCGCCTCGGTACACTTCCCGTACGGCGATCCGCCGCTGACCTGCCTCTCGACCGGAGGCTCGAGGAGATCCCACGAGGCGGCCCATGGCACGCCTGATGCTGCTCGACGGGTTCGGGCTCGTCTATCGCGGATATTTCGCGCTCCCGCCACTGACGACGTCGAAGGGCGAGCTCGTCAACGGCGTCTTCGGCTTCTGCAGCATCGTCCTGCGCGGGATCGCCGACCTGAAGCCGGATTACGTCGCGGTCGCGTTCGACCTCGCCGGCCCGACCTTCCGCCACGAGCAGTACGCCGAGTACAAGGCCACCCGGACGCGGATGCCGGACGACCTGGCCGCCCAGTTCCCGATGGTCCGCGAGGTCGTGAAGGCGCTGCGCTTCCCGGTCTACGAGATGCAGGGCTACGAGGCCGACGACGTCATCGGGACCCTCGCCGTCCAGGCCGAGGCCGCCGACGTCGAGACGACGATCGTCAGCGTCGACCTCGACATGCTCCAGCTCGTGAGCGACAGGACGCGGCTCATGACGACGCGCTCCGGCGTCGAGAACACGGTCATCTACGACCCGGCGCGGATCGATGAGCGATTCGGGCTACGACCGGACCAGATGATCGACTACAAGGCCCTGAAGGGCGACCCGACCGACAACATCCCCGGCGTGCCGGGAGTCGGCGAGAAGACCGCGGCCAAGCTCGTCGCCCAGTTCGGGACCCTCGATGCCCTGTACGAGCGGATCGAGGAGGTGAAGCCGGACAAGCTGCGCGAGAAGCTGCGCGAGAATCGCGACGACGTGTTTCGCGGCCGCCAGCTGACGACGATCGTCCGCGACCTGCCACTGGCGCTCGACCTCGATGCCGCGCGCCTCGGCGACTACGACCGCGACACGGTCATCCGCCTGTTCCGCGAGTACGAGTTCCGGACGCTCATCGAACGGCTGCCGGCGATGTCCGGCGAGGATCCCGCGGCGAAGATCCAGGCGCTGCGCGAGGTCGCGACGAGCGGCTCGGTGCCTGCCGCCAAGGTCGGCTCCGATCGGCCGGCGGGCTGGGGCGGCGGACGGCCGATCCGGGCCGGCAGCCTCGGCGGCGACGGCCTGCAGCTGTCGCTCGATTTCGACGCGGTCGGCGGCAGCGGCACGACCGCCGCGCCACGGCCGGCCGCCGGGGGGGCGAGCGAGCGGTTCGACGACCTGGCGACGGCGCTCGCCGCGACGATCGCCGATCCGACGCGGATCGGGATCGTCGACCTCGAGGGGGTCGGCGCGCTGGAGCCCTGGCTGGCGGAGCAGAAGGTCGTCGGCGCGGCGATCGCGTCCGACGATCCGCGCCCGCGCCGCGGCATCGCCCAGGCCTTCGCCGTCGCGGGCCGTGACGGCCGCGTCGTCGTCGCGGCCGGGTCGGAGGCGTCGAGCACGTTGCGGGCTGCGGTCGAGTCGCGCGAGATCCCGATCGTGGCCCACGAGGCGAAGCCGATCCTCGTCGCGCGGTTCGCGGCGGATCCCGCGGCCCCGGCAACGGCGGTCGAATTCGACACCCAGATCGCAGCCTACATCCTGAACGCCGCGCTGCGATCGCAGGCGATCGCCGACGTCGTGGCCGAGCGCCTCGACCTCGTGCTGCCGCCGCCCAAGGAGCTCGATCCCGTGCATCGCGCCGGGCTCGAGGCGCTGGCGGCGCTCGCCGTCCGCGACGTGCTCGCCCGGTCCCTCGAAGAGGAGGGCCTCGAGCGGCTGTTCCGCGAGATCGAGCTGCCGCTCGTCCCGATCCTGGCCCGGATGGAGGCGGACGGGGTCGCCGTCGACCTCGAGGCGCTGGCCGCGCTCGATCGCGAGTTCGGCGCGGAGATCACGCGACTCGAGGAGGAGATCTACGGCGCCGTCGGCCACCAGTTCACGATCGGCTCTCCGAAGCAGCTCGGCGACATCCTGTTCGAGGAGCTCAAGCTGCCGAAAGGCAAGCGCACGAAGACCGGCTACTCGACCGATGCGTCGGTCCTCGAGGAGCTCGTCGGCGTCCATCCGGTCGTCCAGCCGATCCTCGACTGGCGGGTCTATACGAAGCTCCGCTCGACGTATGTCGAGGCGTTGCCGACGCTGATCGCCGACGACGGCCGCGTCCACACGACCTTCCACCAGGCGGTCGCCGCGACCGGGCGGCTGTCGTCCTCCGACCCGAACCTCCAGAACATCCCGATCCGGACCCCGCTCGGGCGGCGCATCCGCAGCGCGTTCATCGCCGGCGCGCCGGACAGCGTGCTGGTGGCCGCGGACTACTCGCAGATCGAGCTGCGGATCATCGCCCACGTGTCGGGCGACCAGCACCTCAAGGAGGCCTTCGAGCAGCAGCTGGACATCCACCGCGCCACCGCCGCGCGAGTCCTCCACAAGGCGCCCGACGACATCACCGCCGATGAGCGCTCGATGGCCAAGATGGTCAACTTCGGACTGGCCTACGGGATGAGCGACTACGGCCTGTCGACACGGGCCGGCATCAGCCGCCAGGAGGCACAGGACTTCATCAACTCGTACTTCGCCGCCTACAGCGGCATCAGCTACTACATGCTCCACATCAAGGAGACGGCCCGTCGGCAGGGCTTCGTGACCACGCTGCTGGGCCGGAAGCGCCAGATCCCGGAGCTGCATGCCGCGATCCCGGCCCTGCGCGGGGCAGGGGAGCGGATGGCGATCAACATGCCGATCCAGGGCACCGCGGCGGACATCGTGAAGATCGCGATGATCCGGCTCGCCGAGCGGCTGGCGGCGGATGGCTTCCGGGCCCGGATGCTGCTCCAGGTACACGACGAGCTGCTGCTCGAGGTGCCGCGCGACGAGGTCGACCGGCTCGTGCCGCTGCTGCGCGAGACGATGGAGGGCGCCCTGCCGCTCGATGTCCCGCTGACCGTCGATGTCAAGGTCGGGACCGACTGGGAGTCGATGGCGCCGGTCTCGCGCCGCGATGCCGCGCTGGCCGAGGCCGACGAGGCGCCGGCCGCGAGTCCAACCGGCGGTTGACGTGGGGACCACGGATCGCGCCCAGCCAGATTCGGTCAATGACCGCCCGGAGAACGCGGCGATTCTCGCTCGCCTCAGGGAGGCGGCCGAGCCGGCGACGTCGGCGTATCGGCTGGGCGAGTGGGAGCTGCACGCCCATCCGGACCTGTGCGAGCGCCTCGACGACGTCGCGCCGGACGGACGCCGCGTCGAGGTGTACGGGCTTCCGGGCCGGGCAAGCCCCGGCGGTGTGCTGTACGCCGTCGCCCGTGGCACCAGCGGCATCCTGCTGCGGTTGCCGGCCGGCTCGGCACGCGACGCCGTCCTTGCGAACGGCGGCGCGGTCGCCACGGACATCGATTCGGACTGGGTACGAGCCGACGCCTGGCTGACCGATGTCCCGAGCGCGGCCGGCCGGGCGTTGCTCGCCGGGTGGGTGAAGGCGGCACGGAGCGCCGCAGATGCCTGAGCTGCCCGAGGTCGAAACCGTGGCCCGCGACCTTCGCGGGCTGGTCGTCGGGGCTCGGGTCAGCGGGGTCCGCGTCGGATGGCTTCGAACCCTCCGATCGGGCGACGTCGAGGCGTTCGAACGGGCGGTCGTCGGACGGACGATCGTCGAGACGTCGCGCCGGGCGAAGCTGGTCGTGCTCGAACTCGATGGCGGAGCCGGGCCGGACGGCGTCCCGATGCCGGATGACGGACTCGTCATCACCATCCACCTGAAGATGACCGGCCAACTGTTCGTCGTTCGGGCCGGCGCCCCCGAGGACCCGTACATTCGACTGGTGCTGGCGTTCGAGGACGGTCGCGAGCTGCGATTCCGGGACATCCGCAAGTTCGGGCGCATCGGGCTGGCGTGGCGCGACCCGGTCAGCGGCGATCTGCGCGGCGAGCTCGGCGGCGGTCGGACGTTCAAGGGCTTCGGGCCGGAACCGCTCGATCCCGGCTTCACGGCCCGGGCGTTCGCGCGACGGCTTCGGCTGCGGCGCGGCCGGCTGAAGCCGCTGCTGATGGACCAGTCATTCCTGGCCGGCGTCGGCAACATCTACGCCGACGAGGCGCTGTGGGCCGCGCGGCTCCATCCGCTGCGCTCGGCCGCATCGCTGCGGCCGGGCCAGCCGTCGCGCCTGTACCGGGAGCTGCGGCGGATCCTCGGCGAGGCTGTCGAGCGGCGCGGCTCCTCGATCGACGACTACACCGCGCCCGAGGGCGATGGCGAGATGCAGGAGCGCCTGCTCGTGTACCAGCGCGCCGGCGAGCCGTGCCCGCGCTGCTCGCGTCCGCTCCGCCGGATCGTTGTCGGCGGCCGCTCGACGCATTTCTGCTCGTGGTGCCAGCGCCTGCCGCCGGCCGATCGTTCGGGCGCAGCGTCGATTCTCCGCTCGATGGAGCCGCGCCCGGGGCGGGCCGCCGCCGGCCCGCGGACCGGCCCGAGCTGGACGGAGCTGGGCGGCGCGACACGCCGGGCCGCGGCCACCCGCCGCGCCTTGGCCAGGGCGTCGCAGGCCGGCTGATGTCGATCCTGCGACTCGAGGGCATCGGCCGCGAGATCGGCGCCTTCGTCATCCTCGACCGGGTGACGGCGGCGATCGCCCTCGGCGAGCGCGTCGGCCTCGTCGGCCCGAATGGCGAGGGCAAGACGACCCTGCTGCGGATCGCGGCCGGGCTGGATGAGCCCGATCACGGCCGTGTGACGCGCAAGCGCGGCCTGTCGCTCGGCATGCTGGCCCAGGAGGCGCACCTCGACGAGGCCTTCATGGCCGCGCCCGATCTTCGCACCGCCGTCCACCACGGCGCCGCCGCGCTCGAGCGGATGGCGGCCGAGCTGGAGGCGATGGAGCACGCCGGGCACGCCGCCGAGCCGGCGTACGCCGAGCTCCAGCACCACTTCGAGGCGCTCGGCGGCTACTCGCTCGATCACCGCGTCGACGAGACGCTCTCCGGGCTCGGCTTCACGGCGGCCGACCTCGGGCGCGCGCCGAGCTCGCTGTCGGGCGGCGAGCAGACGCGCGCGGCCCTGGCACGCCTCGTCATCGCCGACCCGGACCTGCTGCTCCTCGACGAGCCGACAAATCATCTCGACCTGGCTGCGCTGGAGTGGCTGGAGGAGCGCCTGCGACGCCGCCGCGGCTCGCTCGTCGTGGCGTCTCACGACCGCGCCTTCCTCGACGCGACCGTGACCCGCATCTGGGAGCTGCGCGACCGCCGGCTGACGATCTTCCGCGGCAACTACGCCGCCTACGCGCGGCAGCGCGAGGAGCGCGACGCGCTCGCGGCCAGGGACGCCGAGACGCACGACGCCCGGATCGAGCGGGAACGGGAGCTCGTCCAGACCTACCGGAGCCATCGAAAGATCACCAAGATGCACGAGCACGAGGCCCGCCTCGGGCGGCTGGAGGCATCGCGACCGGATGCGCCGCGGGCCTCGCGACGGCTGCGCCTGCCCGGCCAGGCGCTCGCCGGCGACGGGCCGATGCGCTCCGGCGAGATCGTCGTCCGCCTCGACGACCTCGTCATCGGCTACCGCCGCGTCGACGCTGCCGCCGCACCCGTCGAGGTCGCCCGGGCGCCGTTCCTGCACGCCAGCCGGGGCCAGCGGATCGGGATCGTCGGGCCCAACGGCGCCGGCAAGACGACCCTGCTGCGCACGATCGCCGGCGAGCTGCCGCTGCTCGACGGGGCGATCGCCTTCGGCACCGGCGTCCAGCTCGGCTACCTCGCCCAGCTGCGGGCCGCGGCGATCCCGGGCGCGACGGTCATCGAGGCGCTGCTCGAGACGATCCCGGTCACGTCCGGCGAGGCGCGCGGCTACCTCGCCCGGTTCCTGTTCCGGGGCGATGACGTGTTCAAGGAGGTCCGGCGGCTGTCGGGCGGCGAGCGGTCGCGGCTCGAGCTCGCGCTGTTCGGCGTCATGCCCTCGAACCTCTACCTCCTCGACGAGCCGACGAACCACCTCGACATCGTCGCCCGCGAGGCGATCGAGGCGTTCCTCGCCGAGACGCCGGCGACGATCCTCGTCGTGTCCCACGATCGTCGCTTCCTCGACACGGTCTGTGAGCGGCTGTGGGTCGTCGACGACGGGCTGGTCGTGCCGTTCGATGGCGGCTATCGATCGTGGCGCGAGGCGGTCGCCGGCGGCTGGACGGCTGGCGCCGCCGCGGAGCGAGAAGCGGCACGCTTGCGGACGAGCGCGGGGCGCCGGGCCACGCCGCCGACCACGGTCCGTCCCGCCGCCGATCCCGCCCCGGCGCCCGCGACCGGGAAGAACGGTCGGCAGCCGGCGAAACCCACGCCGAAAGCGGAGCCTCGGCGGCGGCTGTCCAAGGACGCCTACCGTCGCCAGCGCGAAGTGCTCGACGCCGAGCTGACCCGGCTCGGCCTCCGCAAGAACCACCTCGAGCTGGAGATGGCGAACCCCGCCGTCCAATCGAACTTCATCGAGCTGCGACGGGTGACGAGCGAGCTGGCGGACGTCGATGCGGCGCTGACCACGACCGAGGAAGCCTGGCTCCAGCTCGAGGAGCGTGCCCCGTGACCGACCTCGAGCGCGGCCGCCCCCGAACCGTGCGGATCGGCCTCAGTGGTCCGATCGGCTGCGGCAAGTCAACCGTCGCCGGCTGGCTCCGCGAGCTTGGCGCGACCGTCGTTGACGCCGACGTCGTGGCTCGCGAGGTGGTCGAACCGGGGGAGCCGGCACTGGACGCCGTCATTGCGACCTTTGGGCCTGCGCTCCGCCGCCCGGACGGTTCGCTCGATCGGGCCGCTCTCGGGCGGATCGTGTTCGACGACCCCGAGGCGCTGACCCGCCTCGAGGCGATCGTCCACCCCGCCGTCCGCCCCCGGGTCCTGGCCGCGATCGCCGCCGCAGAGGCGGCGGGCGCCCCGGCGGTCGTGATCGAAGCGATCAAGCTGGTCGAGGGCGGCCTGGCCCGGTTCTGCGACGAGGTCTGGCTCGTGACGTGCGACGCGGGTTCGCAGCGCGCGCGGCTCGCGGCCCGCGGCCTGTCATCCGAGGAGATCGAACGACGGTTGGCTGCCCAGGGCGACATCCGGGTCCGGCTCTCGCCGGCCGCGACTCGGGTCGTCGACACCTCCGGGACGATCGCCGCGACGCGTTCATCCGTCGAGGCGGCGTGGCAGGATGCGCTGAGGCCGCACCGCGCGCGCTAGGTTCTCCCGACGGGGCTACGAGGCGGGGCTGGCCTCGGGGGTCGGAGCGGGCGTCGGCGGCGGTGTCGGCGTGGCGACGGCCGGCTGCGGCGGGATCGACGCGCTGGGATCCGGGTAGACGGGCGGGAACGGCAGCCCGTACTTCTCGAGAATCCGCGAGGTCGTGGCGCCCAGGCTCCGGACATCGACGTAGCGGACGTCCTGGTCGGGCCGCAGGGCGGCGCTGAAGTTCACCTGCCCGCTGGCGAGCATGTGATTGATCTCCTCGGCGACCGTGAGCGACGTCCGGATCACGTACAGGCCGCCGGTCCGGGCCAGGATCAGCACGTCCTGGTACGTCACCTTCGTGGCGAAGTCCGAGTAGTAGCGGCCGAGCGGCTCCAGATCGTCGCGGACTGGGATCGTGGTCGTCATGAAGATGTCGATCGTCTGGCCCGCCTGGAGCAGGCCGCCGACGGCGCGGTCGTCCGGGATCGTGATCGAGACCGCCCGCCAGGCCTCCGAATCGGGCGCGACCGTCTCGTTCGGTCCGAGGATCGAGAAGCCCGAGCCGGATGCGGCCGAGGCGACCATGTTCGAGTAGAGCGGCTGGCCCGCGGTGACCGGGATCGCCAGGACCTTGCCGACGAGGGTGTTCGGGTCGGTCACGATGCCGGCCTGGGTGATCTCGTCCAGCGCGACCTCGCGCAGCTGGAGCTGCGACAGCTGGACCGGCGTCCGTGCCGGGATCGCGACCGCGGCCACGACGACCGCGACGCGCGGCACCTCGACCGCCCCCGCATTCTGCTGCGCCTGGCTGAGGAGGTAGAACGACGCGCCGCCGGCGACGAGCGCGAGGACGACGCCGGCCACGACGATGACCTTGCCGCGGCGGCTGGTGTCCTTGTACTCCATCTCCATGGGGTCGAGCGATCCTCCGGCGAGCTGTGGTGTGGCCTGTCTGCCCGTGGATGGGCGGACCGGGACACGCCCGGCGTGACGGGGGCAGTGTCGACACGGGGCACCGGTGTCGATATGGGCGGGTCGTACCACGGCGGCGTTCCCAACGGTCCGGTCGGGCCGTCCGTAGGCCTCGAACGCCCGTTCGAAATCCCGATCGGAATGCTAGACTTCGGGCGTGCCAGACTTTCGCCTCGTCGCCCCGTTCGAGCCGACCGGCGACCAGCCCCAGGCCATCGAGCAGCTCGCCGACGGCGTCAAGCGCGGCCTGCGGCACCAGGTCCTGCTCGGCGCGACCGGCACCGGCAAGACGATGAGCATCGCCAAGGTCATCGAGGCCGTGAACCGGCCGACGCTCGTGCTGAGCCACAACAAGACCCTCGCCGCGCAGCTGTACGCCGAGTTCCGCGACTTCTTCCCCGACAACGCCGTCGAGTACTTCGTCAGCTACTTCGACTACTACCAGCCCGAGGCGTACCTGCCGCGGACGGACACCTACATCGAGAAGGACTCCAGCCGCAACGACGAGATCGACCGGCTGCGGCACGCCGCGACGCACGCGCTGTTCGAGCGGCGCGACGTCATCGTCGTCGCCAGCGTCAGCTGCATCTACGGCATCGGCGCCCCGGTCGACTACGGCGCGACCGTGCTCCGACTGCGCCAGGGCGGCCAATATCGCCGCGACGGCGTGCTGCGCCAGCTCGTCGACCTCCAGTACCAGCGCAACGACACCGACCTGGCCCGGGCCCGGTTCCGCGTTCGCGGCGACACCCTCGAGTTCCAGCCCGCGTCGGAGGAGCGGCTCGTCCGCGTCGAGTTCTTCGGCGACGAGGTCGAGCGGATCACCGAGCTCGACCCGCTGACCGGCGAGCTCCTGACCGAGCGGAAGGAGGTCAACGTCTACCCGGCCAGCCACTACGTGACCCCGGCCGACAAGCTCCGCGCCGCGATCGTCGACATCGAGGCCGAAATGGAGGAGCGGGTCGGCGAGCTGGAGCGCGAGGGCCGCGACCTCGAGGGCGCGCGGCTGCGGCAGCGCACGACGTTCGACCTGGAGATGCTGCGCGAGCTCGGCTTCTGCTCCGGTGTCGAGAACTACTCGCGGCACCTGTCCCGCCGTGAGGCCGGTTCCCGCCCATGGACGCTGCTCGACTATTTCCCGCCCGACTGGCTGCTCGTCGTCGACGAGTCGCACATGACGATCCCCCAGGTCGTCGGGATGTACAAGAACGACCGGACCCGGAAGGAGATCCTCGTCGACTTCGGGTTCCGACTGCCGTCGGCGCTCGACAACCGGCCGCTGACGTTCGAGGAGTTCGAGGGCCAGCTCAACCAGGCCGTCTACATGTCGGCGACGCCGGGGCCGTACGAGCTCGAGAAGGCCGAGCGGATCGCCGAGCAGCTCGTCCGCCCGACGGGCATCGTCGACCCCCAGGTCAGCGTCCGGCCGACGGACGGCCAGATCGACGACCTGCTGGAGGAGATCAAGGTCCGCGTCGATCGTGGCGAACGGGCGATCGTGACAACGCTCACGAAACGCATGGCCGAGGACCTGACCGACTACCTCCGCGAGCTGGGCGTGAAGGTCCAGTACCTGCACTCCGAGGTCGACACCCTCGAACGGGTCGCGATCCTGCGCGACCTGCGGCTCGGGGTCTTCGACGTGGTTGTCGGCATCAACCTGCTGCGCGAGGGCATCGACCTGCCCGAGGTGACCCTCGTGGCGATCCTCGACGCCGACAAGGAGGGCTTCCTGCGCAGCGCCTGGTCGCTGATCCAGATGATCGGCCGGGCGGCACGGAACGTCGGCGGCGAGGTCGTGATGTACGCCGACACGATCACCGAGTCGATGCGCGCCGCGATCGACGAGACGGATCGCCGGCGGTCGGTCCAGGACGCCTACAACCGAGAGCGGGGGATCGTGCCGGCGACCGTCATCAAGGGCATCCGGGACCTCAACGACCAGCTCCGGTCGGTCGCCGAATCGACCGTCGTCTACACCTCCGAGCGCGAGCAGCTGGCGGGGCGCCTGGCCGAGCTGGATCGCTCCAAGGTTGAATCGCTCCTCGCGCGGATGGAGGCGGAGATGCGGTCAGCCGCCAAGGAGCTCGAGTTCGAGCGGGCGGCCGCGCTGCGCGATGAGATCCAGGGGATCCGGCTGCGGGTCCTGGAGCAGGACCAGTCGGCGATCGTGGCCCGGGCGGCCGAGGCGGCCGCTTCCCATGCCGCCGCGGGAAGGGCGGCCCCCGCCTCGGAGGCGGAGCGGGCAGCGGGCGCCAGGACGACCGGCGGCCGCCGGGCCGACGTGCGGGCGCTCGTCGCCGGGACCGCCGACACGGACGCTCCCGGATCGGTGCTCGAGGTGTCGTCGGTGACCGTGCTGCCGGCGGGCGATGAGCCGATCGAGGGCGTCGACGGGCCGGCCGAGGGCACCGCCGCCGACTGGCTCCCCGGCATCCGCGACGAGCACGAGGACGAAGGCGGTTGGCAGGCGCGCTGGCTCGATCGGCCGACCTGGGATCGGACCGTCACACCGAACATCCGGCGCCGCCAGGGCACTCGCCCGCCGCGGCGGCGACGATGACCATCGGGTGGCTTTCGTAGGCCTGACCGCCCGGTATCCTGCCGCCGAGCCAACGCTGGGAGGGCCATGACACTGGGGCCGGCACGCGGTCGCTCCTTCGATCTCGTCTTCGTCGGCACGGTCATCGGGCTGACCGCGCTGAGCGCGGGCGCGATCGCCCTCGGCATGTCCGTCGAGAGCGGGGTCCTCGACGTCGCGATCAACACGATCGGGGCGCTCGCCGGCGCCGGCGCCGCCGGCCTCGCCTGGACGCGGTTCTCCGAGTTCGGCGAGCGGCCGGCGGCGCTGGAGGCGTCGGCCTTCCTCGTCCTGCTCACGTCGCGGGGCATCCTGGTGATCCTGGCCATCGTCGGGCTCACCGGCCCGCTCGGGCTGTCGCTCGACGCCCCGCAGCAGTGGCCGCTCTACGCCTGGAGCCTGGCCCGCGCGCTGACGGCGATCCTGCTGATCCTCGGTGCCTGGCAGGCGCTGCGGCCGTCCGACGCCCGGCCGCTGTCGTCGTGGGTCGTCGCCGCGGTCCCGACACTGGCGACCGTCGTCGCGATCGCGCTCCTGCCGGCGATCGAGAGCAGCCTCCCGACGATCCTCGACGAGGCAGGCTTCGCGGCCCTCCGTGGCGACCCCGGCGGCCAGTGGGGCATGACGTCCGTCGGGCTCGTGTTCCAGGCCGCGATCGCCGGCCTGTACCTGTGGGGCGCCGGCCTGCACCGGCGGCTGTATCGGCGTGGCAACCGCCGCTACGCCGGCTATCTCTCGGTCGCCCTGATCGTGGCCGCCTTCAGCCAGCTCCACTGGGCGATCCTGCCGGGCATCTACGCGCCGGCCGTCGTGCCCGACGATCTCCTCCGTGCCGCGTTCTCGATCATCCTGCTGATCGGCATCGAGGCGCAGCTGCGATCGGACGTCCAGGCGCTGCGGCAGGCGAACATCCGGCTCGAGGAGCTGCGCCACGTCGAGATCCAGCGTGTCGCGCTGGAGACCCGGGCCCAGCTGGCCCGCGAGATCCACGACGGGCTGGCCCAGGAGCTGTGGTTCGCGAAGCTGAAGGCCGGCCGGCTGTCGCAGGTCGACGACCTGCCGGGCGATGCCCGCGAGCTCGCCGGCGAGGTGACCGCGGCGGTCGATCGGGCGCTCGGCGATTCGCGCGTCGCGCTGACGGCGATCCGGGCCGGCCTCGACGGCGAGCTGCCGTTCGGCGGGTCGCTGGAGGCCTACGTCAGCGACTTCGGCGACCGGGCCGGCATCGAGGCGCGGTTCGAGGGCGCGGAGGACCTCCCGGTGCTCCGGCCGCGCGTCGGGGCCGAGGTCCTGCGCGTCATCGTGGAGGCGCTGGCGAACGTCTCCAAGCACGCGGGCGCCTCGCAGGTGGCCGTTCGCGCCCGGCGAATCGATTCGACGATCGAGATTGCCGTGACCGACAATGGCGCCGGGTTCGACGTCGCCGGCGTCGAGGAGACGAGGTACGGAATCAGGGGCATGCGCGAGCGAGCCGAGCTGATCGGTGGCGGACTCGAGGTCACGAGCGCGCTCGGCGAGGGGACGACGGTGACGCTGACGGCGCCGTTCGACCCACCAGGGGAGCCGGCCCCATGAGCCCCACCGCGGTCATGACCCGGATCCTGCTGGTCGAGGACCACGCCCTCGTCCGGTCGGCCGTCCGCCAGGCGATCAGCGCCAAGGACATCGAGGTCGTCGGCGAGAGCGCCACGGGCGAGGACGCCATCCCGATGGCCCTCGAGCTGAAGCCGGACATCATCCTGATCGATATCGACCTGCCCGGGATGAGCGGCATCGACGTCGTCCGCGAGCTGGCCCCGCGGCTGCCCGAGACGAAGCTCGTGATGCTGACGGTCTCGTCGGCCCGCCGCGACCTCTTCGACGCGATCCGCCAGGGCGCGTCGGGCTATCTCACCAAGGACATGACGCCGGAGGCCCTGGTGCGCTCGATCCGCGGCGCCCGCGAGGGCGACCTGCCGATGCCCAGGCGGCTGGCGGCCGAGGTGATCGGCGAGCTCGCCCGCGGGCGGGCGGCGCCGGCCGGGGCCGGCGCCCACGGGCTCGAGCGGCTCACCGGCCGCGAGGCCGAGGTGCTTCGGATGATCTCGAACGGGATGACCGACCGGGAGGCCGCCGACGCGCTCGGGATCTCGGTTCGGACCGTCGAGACGCACGTCAGCAACCTGCTGCACAAGCTCGGCGTGCGGAACCGTGCCGAGGCGTCGCGCCTCTACCGCGAGCGCGACTGACGGACCCGGTGCGCGCGCGCATGGGCCCTGCGGGGGAGGCAGGGCGGACGATCGGGCCGTAGCGGTCGGCGGCGACCTGGGGCGAAATCGACGCACACAGGCTCGTGCCCGCCGACTCATACCGGACTCGTGTCGTTGATCTGATCCACCCGGCGCGCACGAACCATCGAGCTCCGTTCGGAGGGAGCCGGGATGCGCGCTCGATACGCACGACGTTGGACCGCGGCGACGCTCGCCGCCGTGTTGCTCGCGTCGCTTGGCCTCGCGGGCCCCGTGGCCGCCGCCCAGGTCTATGGCATCAGCCAGCTGAGCCCGACCCCGGCGACGGTCGACTACAGCGACCTGGTGACGTTCCGCGGCGCCTACACCTGCGCGAACGGCAGCGATCCGGATCCGCTGTGCCCGACGACGACCCAGAACCACGTCGCGACGTTCGCGCTGCGGCCGGTTGGCGGCAGCGCGTTCACGACGGTCGCGACCGTGAGCACGAGCTTCCGCTTCACGACGAGCAGCGGCGGTTGTCCGGCGACCTGCTCGGTCAGCTTCTCGGTCGTCTGGAAGGCCGGCCGGGCGCCCGGCTCGATCAATGTCCCGGCGGGTGACTACGACGTCCGCCTGACGACCACGTTGAGCTCCGACGAAGTGATCCTGCCGGCGGCCCTGACGATCGACCACGAGGACACCACGACCACCTACACCGGCGGCCTGACGGGCGAGGCAGGCGCCAGCCTGACGCCGTCGGCGACGATTGCCGACGCGGATCTCGGCATGTACGCCGGGACGAGCCTGTTCTTCCCGGACGTCAACTTCGGGGCATATAGCCCCGTCAGCTTCGCGCTCTACGACGCCTCGAACACGACCCTCATCGCCGGACCGGTGACGGCCTTCGTCGGCGGTGCCGGCGCGACCGTGGGGACGCCGAGCCTGACGCTGCCCGCGGCCGGGACCTACCAGCTTCGAACGACCTATCCGGGCAACGACTTCTACCGGGCCAGCGAGGACCTCGACACCGTCACGGTCACGCCGTCGACGGCGAACACGCCGCCGACCCTCCAGCTCCCGGGCCCGCTCGGCGCGGAGGCGACCTCGCCTGCCGGCGCGCCAGTCAGCTTCAGCGCGACGGCGACCGACCTCGAGGACGACCCCGATCCGGCGACGACGTGCGACTGGGCCTCCGGCTCGACGTTTCCGCTCGGCACGACGACGGTCACCTGCGAGGCGACCGACGCGGATGGGGCGACGACGTCCGGCGCGTTCACCGTCACCGTCGCCGATACGACCGCCCCCGGTGTCGCCATCTCGACGGCCGAGTCCGCCGCCGCCAGCGGCTGGTACAACCTCGCCTCGAACGACGGCACGGCCGGCGTGACGGTCGACGTCTCGACCGCTGACCTGGTCGGCGTCACGGGCCTGTCCTGCACCGACGGCGGGGTCGACGTCGGCTCGCTGCCCGCAGGCGGCGGGTCGTTCGTCGTCGGCGATGGGCAGCATGACATCGTGTGCGCGGCCATCGACGCTGCCGGGAACGGCGGGTCCGCGAGCGCGACAGTCGACGTCGACCAGACGCCACCGACGGCCGTGGCCTTCCTTGGCGGCGGGCTGACCGACGGCGGCACGTACGACTTCTGGTTCGTCCCGGCCGGACCGGACGGCTGCACGGCCGACGATCCCACCTCGGGCCTCGCGTCGTGCGTGGTGAGCGGCTACTCGACGGACGTCGGCGGGCACGTCGTGAGTGCCACCGCGACTGACGTCGCCGGCAACACGGCCGAAGCCTCGCTCGGGTACACGGTCAACCCGTGGACGCTGGCCTGGGTCGACGGGTCGCAAAGCGCCGGCGGCTCGCCGCATGCCGGCGGGTCGCCGTCCACGAAGGCGGGAACGCCGGTCCAGCTCCGCTTCGAGATCTTCGCGGGCGCGGCCGAAGTCGACTCCGTCGCGGCAGTCGTCGGGCTGACCCAGCGGCAGGTCGATTGCGGTGATGGAGCCGTCCTCGGGCCGACCTCGGCGGCGGACTCGCGCAGCCCGCTTCGGTTCGTCGGCGGCGAGTTCGCCTGGAGCTGGCTCGCGCCGCGGGCGTCGGATACCTGTTGGCTCGTCGCTGTCGAGACCGTCGACGGCTCCTCGCTCGTCACAACCCTCCAGGTCCGGTAACCGTCCGTTCGGCGCGACTGCGCTCGTTGGCCCGTCTCGCGTACTCTGTCCGAAATCAGCGGCCGCGATCAGCACGCGGCCGATACGAGGAAGGAAGCGCAGACGGACATGCCGACATACATGGACATGCATGACATCCCGGGGGTGAAGGCCGAAGACGTCGTGGGCGCCCACGAGGCCGACGTCAAGGTCCAGGGCCAGTACGGCGTGAACTACAAGCACTACTGGGTCGACGAAGAGGCCGGCAAGGTCTTCTGCCTCGTCGACGCGCCCGACCGCGAGACCGCGACGCGTGTCCATCAGGAGGCCCATGGTCTCGTTGCCCATACCTTGTACGAGGTCGAGCAGGGCGCCTGACCGCCGGCCCGACACCACCCGGGCGCGCGGCGAATCCGAGACGGCAGTGATCTGACACTCGCCCGTTAGAGTGGGCGGATGAGCGCCGACCCCGCGCCGTCCGCGCGACGCACGAAGCTCGTCTGCACCCTCGGGCCCTCGACGAGCGGCCGCGAGGCAGAGCTCGTGCAGGCCGGGATGGACGTCGCTCGCCTCAACCTCTCGCACGGCAGCGCCGCGTCGCTCGCCGCGGCGGCAGCCGCGACCCGCGATGCCGCGCTGACCGACGATCGTGCGGTCGCCGTGCTGGCCGACCTCGCCGGCCCGAAGATCCGGACGGGCGAGGTGGAAGGCGGGGCGGTCGATCTGGCGCCGGGATCCTCGTTCGTGCTGTCGGACGCGGGACCCCGTGCCGGGCGAGACGGGGCTCGCGCCGGAACTGCCGCGCGGGTCGGGGTCCACTACCGCGGGCTCGCGCGAGACCTCCGCCCCGGCGACCGGGTCCTGCTCGGCGACGGGGCCGCGGAGCTCCGCGTCGTGCGGATTTCGGGCGACGACGTGCTGACCGAGGTCGTCCGCGGCGGCACGATCCGGTCCCGAACGGGCGTCAGCATCCCGTCCGACCGACGGTCCGGCGGTCCGCTCACGGCCAAGGACCGGGCCGACGTCCGATCGCTCGGGGCGCTTGCGCCGGACTACGTCGCGCAGTCCTTCGTCCGGCGCCCGGAGGACGTCGCCGCGCTCAGGTCGCTGCTCGGCGACGACGGCCCGCCCATCGTGGCGAAGATCGAGACACGGCCGGCGATCGAGCGCTTCGACGCGATCCTGGATCTCGTCGACGGCGTGATGATCGCCCGCGGCGACCTGGGCGTGGAGCTGCCGTTCGAGGAGGTCCCGCTCGTCCAGAAGCAGCTCGTCCGTCGAGCCCTGGACCGCGGCGTCCCGACGATCGTGGCGACCCAGATGCTCGAGTCGATGATCTCGGCGCCGCGGCCGACGCGGGCGGAGGCCAGCGACGTCGCCAACGCCGTCTTCGACGGGGCGGACGCGATCATGCTCTCGGGCGAGACGGCGATCGGGCGGTTCCCGGCTCTCGCCGCGGCGGCCGCCGTGCGGATCGTCGAGGTCTGCGAATCGAAGGGTCGGGCGCACCTCCCATCGGGTGCGGCCCCGCGTCCCGGGGACGCAGCGGCGCTGGCTCTCGCCGCGGTCAGCCTGGCCGATGTGGAGCCGGACGTCGCGGCGATCGCCTGCTACACGCGGTCCGGCCGAACCGCGCGCGAGCTGGCCTCGTTCCGCCCGACGGCCCCCATCCTGGCGTTCGCGTCGGATCCCTCGGTCGTGGCCCGGCTGGCGCTGGTGCACGGCGTCCGGCCCGCCGCTGCGAGGGCTCCGAAGCCCGACGGGGAGCAGATGCGGTTCCTGGCCGGGCTGGTGTCCGCATCCGGGAACCTGCCGGCCGGGGCGGCCGTGGTCCTCGTCGCATCGACGGCGGCGCCCGGCTCCGGCCCCAACGTCATCGACCTGCACCGGCTGCCTGTCCGGGGACGCTCGACCGACGACTGAAACATCTGTTCGGTTTGAGCGTTTTCGCGTACACTGCGCGACGTGCCCCAGGACAAGATCGTCGTTCGCGGAGCGCGCGAACACAACCTGAAGAACGTCACCGTCGAGTTCCCGCGGGATCGGCTGGTCGTGATCACCGGCCTCAGTGGCAGCGGCAAGTCGAGCCTCGCCTTCGACACGATCTACGCCGAGGGCCAGCGACGCTACGTCGAAAGCCTCAGCGCCTACGCGCGGCAGTTCCTCGGCCAGATGGAGAAGCCGGACGTCGACCAGATCGACGGGCTCAGCCCGGCGATCTCGATCGACCAGAAGGGCGCGTCGCGCAACCCGCGCAGCACCGTCGGCACGGTGACCGAGATCTACGACCACCTGCGACTGCTGTTCGCCCGAATCGGCCACCCGCACTGTCCCGTCTGTGGCCGGGAGATCGAGCGCCAGACCGTCCAACAGATCGTCGACCAGGTGCTCACGCTCCCCGAGGGCAGCCGGCTCCTCGTCCTCGGACCGCTGGTCAAGGATCGCAAGACCGAGGGCGACCGGATCTTCGAGGCGGCCCGTCGCCAGGGGTTCGTTCGCGTCCGCGTCGACGGCGAGACATACGACCTGGCCGAGGCGCCGACGCTGGACAAGTACAAGCGCCACACCATCGACGTGGTCGTCGATCGGTACGTCGTCCGCCGCGCCGAGGCGCCCGCGGACTGGGCCCGCGACGATCGCGGCCGGCCGATCGACCCGGCGACGGGCGAGGCGCTCGACGATCCTGACCGGCCCCGGCTCGCCGATTCGGTCGAGACGGCGCTCCGCCTCGGCGAGGGCGTCGTGCTTATCGCGCCGGCGGCCCGGGACGGTGAGGCGCCGCCGTTCGAGGAGCGACGCTACTCGGAGCGCTATTCGTGCCCCTACGACGGGACGACGATCGATGAGCTGGAGCCGCGGAGCTTCAGCTTCAACTCGCCGCACGGCGCTTGCCCGACGTGCACCGGCCTCGGCACCCGCCTGGAGATCGACCCGGGCCTGGTGATCCCGGACAAGGGCAAGAGCGTCCTGGCCGGCGCCGTCGTGCCGTGGTCCCGCATGCCGACCGACGCGAGCTGGCGGATGAAGATCAGCGAGGCGATCTTCAGGGAGCACGGCTGGGACCCCGCCGCTCCGGTCCGCGATCTGCCGCCGGAGGCGGTGGAGTACCTGCTGTACGCCCCGCGCGACGCCGAGCAGGTCGTCATCCGCTACCGCCACGAGCGCGGCGAGAACTCCTACAAGGCGAACTTCGAGGGCGCGGTCACGAACCTCGAGCGGCGCTACCGCGAGACCGACAGCGAGTACATCAAGACCGAGCTCGAGAAGTACATGGTCGAACGGCCCTGCCCGGCCTGCGGCGGGAAGCGCCTGCGGCCCGAGGCGCTGGCCGTAACCGTCGACGGCCGCGACATCAGCGGGGTCGCCGACCTCTCGATCACCGACGCCCTCGAGTGGGCGAACACGCTGCCCGACCGGGTCACGGAGCGCGAGCGAACGATCGCCTACCAGGTCCTCAAGGAGATCCGGGCGCGGCTCGGCTTCCTCGTCGACGTCGGGCTGGACTACCTGACCGTCAACCGCACCAGCCAGACCCTGTCGGGCGGGGAGGCCCAGCGCATCCGGCTGGCGACGCAGATCGGCACGACCCTGATGGGCTGCCTGTACATCCTCGACGAGCCATCCATCGGCCTCCACCAGCGCGACAACGCGAAGCTCATCGCGACCCTCACGCGGCTGCGCGATCTCGGCAACACGGTGCTGGTCGTGGAGCACGACGAGGAAACGATCCGAACGGCCGACTGGGTCATCGACATCGGGCCGGGGGCCGGCGAGCACGGCGGCGAGATCGTCGCCAACGGCCGGCTCGAGGCGATCCTCGGCGAGCCGCGCTCGATCACCGGCGCCTACCTGCGCGGTGATCGATCGGTGCCGCTGCCGGCCCGACGCCGCAAGGGCAACGGCAAGCGCCTCGTCGTTCGAGGCGCCCGCGAGCACAACCTCAAGGCCATCGACGTCGCGTTCCCGCTGGGGACGTTCGTCGCCGTCACGGGCGTCTCGGGCAGTGGCAAGAGCACCCTCGTGACCGAGGTCCTGTACCGCGCCTTGGCCCGCGACCTGTATGCCTCGCGGGCGACGGTCGGCGCCCACGCAACGATCGACGGCGTCGAGCTGGTTGACAAGGTCATCGAGATCGACCAGAGCCCGATCGGGCGAACGCCGCGTTCGAACCCTGCGACATACGTCGGGCTGTTCACGCCGATCCGCGAGCTGTTCGCGGCGACGCCCGAGGCGCGGGTCCGGGGCTACGGCCCCGGCCGCTTCAGCTTCAACGTCAAGGGCGGCCGCTGCGAGAACTGCAAGGGCGACGGGATCATCAAGATCGAGATGCAGTTCCTGCCCGACGTGTACGTCCCGTGCGAGGTCTGCAAAGGCGCCCGCTACAACCGCGAGGCGCTCGAGATCCACTACAAGGGCCGCTCGATCGCCGAGGTCCTCGAGATGACCGTCGAGGAGGCGCTCCAGTTCTTCTCGGCCGTGCCGAAGGTCCACGCCAAGCTCCAGACGCTCAACGACGTCGGGCTCGGCTACATCCATCTCGGCCAGCCGGCGACGACGCTCTCGGGCGGCGAGGCCCAGCGGGTCAAGCTCTCGACCGAGCTGTCGCGGCGCGCCACGGGCAAGACGCTGTACGTCCTCGACGAGCCAACGACAGGGTTGCACTTCGCGGACGTGGAGAAGCTCCTGCAGGTCCTCCACCGGCTCGTCGAGACGGGCAACACGGTGGTCGTCATCGAGCACAACCTCGATGTGATCAAGACGGCCGACTGGATCATCGACCTGGGGCCCGAGGGGGGCGCCCGCGGCGGCGAGATCGTGGCCGAGGGGCCACCCGAGGCGATCGCCCGCGCACGAAGGTCGGCGACCGGCGAGTATCTCGCCCGGGTCCTCCGGGGCGAGCCGCTCGTGCCGCTGTCGGATGTGACGTTCGCCGAAGCCGCGGGGCGCGTTCGAGCCGTGCCGCGGCCGTCGTCCGGCTCACGCCGGAAGGTCGCCGCCGCTCGCTGACAAGCGGATCGCCCGAGAACCGATCCGCCCGTTGCGGCGTACCTAACGGGAGAGGCTATCTCGGCCGCGCGCCAATGCCGCGGCGAGATCGGAAGGAGGACCACATGCGCCGATTTCGGTTGACCCTGGCTCTCACCCTCGCGGCACTGCTCGGACTCGGCATCGCGGCCGGCCCCGTCGCCGCACACGGGCCATGCGACGACGTCAATGGCGACGGGTCGCCGTCGGGTTGGGAGTACGGTCGGTTCCACATCTCGTCCCATGCGCCGCATGGGATCGGCGTCGGCGCCCACAATCCGGGGACGCACCAGGGCTTCTCGCTCTGCCTCGGCGTGCACTGACGGCGCACCCGATCGCGGCCGGAAGGCCGCCGCGTGACGGAGACCCCGGCGGCGTGGCCGCCGGGGTCTCGTACCATCGGCGGATGGCGCTGTCGCGGTCTCCCGCCCGCCACGAAATCGGCGACGTCGACGCGGCCGGACTCGAGGCGGCCGTGGCCGCCGATCGCCTCCTGGCAGCGGCGCGAGACCGAGGCCTGGATCGCTGGATCCGCTACCTCGCGCCGCTGCCGGACCGCCTGCGTGACGATCCGCTTCGCGAGCTGAAGGCCGCCGCGCGGCTCGGTCGCGCCGCGTTCGGCCCGAAGGACTCGGTTCGCGACGCACTGCCCGCCGACGTGACCGAGCCGTTCCTCGACGCGATCGATCGGCTGCTCAAGGCGATCGCGCGGTGGGAGTCGCACCGCGCCTGAGCGGCGCCGCCAGATCTGGCTGCCCGTCGGCGGATCTACTTCCCGTACTTGAACGGGTAGACGACCCAGGCGTCGGTCGCGACGACGTGGTGATCCGGCTCGATCGCGACCCGCGAGTGGGTCGGCTTGTAGTGCAGAACCGCCGTCGTCGGGGAACCGCCGGCGAGCTGGACCCGCTCGACGACGGCCGCGATCGTCGTCCCGGTGTCCCAGACCTCGTCGACGACCAGGACGCGCCGGCCGCGCAGGAGAGGATCGGCCGGGAACTGCAGGAACGTCGGCTGGTCGGCCGGCTGGCCGGTGTCGTCGTAGTAGGCGACGGCGGCAACGAGGATGTTCCGGAGGCCGAGGCGGTAGGCGAGCATTCCGGCCGGGACGAGCGCGCCGCGGGTGATGCACAGCACGACGTCGTAGTCGGAGCCGATCTGCCCTGCCAGCTCGGCCACGAGGGCGTCGAGGTCGTCCCACGCGACGATCAGCCTGTCCGGTTCGGTCACGGCCACAGGCTAGCCCCTCGGTCGGCCGAGCTGGCCGTCAATACACGAACGGGACCAGTGCCCGCGTCCGGCGACGGTACGCCTCGTAGCCCGGGTAGCGCTCGCCGAGCCACGCCTCCTCGCGGCGCCGCTTGAGATCCAGGATGACCGCCAGGAGCCCTGCCGCCGCGAGGCTGCCGACCCACGGGGCGATGAGCGCCAGCCCCAGCGAGCCGATGATCAGGCCGCCATAGATCGGGTGGCGCACGAGGCGGTATGGGCCGCCCTGCACGAGCGAGCCGTCCTGGCGCGGGTACGGCAGCGCCGCGAGCGCCCGGGCCCGACTGAGCGCGAGCAGGCCGCCGCCGGCCAGCAGCCCGCCGGCCACCAGGCCACCGATGCCGGTGACCCGCAGCACGCCTCCCAGCCCATCGGCGGGTGGCGCCGGGGCAAGCCCCCAGGCCACGCCGATGAGGACGAACGCAGCGAATTGCAGGACGACCCAGCCTTCGCCGCGCCGACCGAGCGCCGGGATCGATGTCATGCCGGAAAGCGTACCGGGACGGCGCTCGGAAGCCCCAGCTCCTCCGGCGTGAACGCTTCCAGCAGGAACGGCGACGGCAGGCCCGGATCGAACGTCAGCGCCAGCGACCGTCGGGCGCGGGTCCAGGCGACGTAGGCAAGTCGACGCTCCTCCTCGAGCGCGCGGGCCGGCTCGGCCGCCTCGGCGACGGACCGCGCGCTCGGGAACCGCACCGCGTCGAGGCCGATGACCGCGACGTGGTCGAACTCGAGACCCTTGGTGCCATGCGCCGTTGCGAGGGTGAGTCGCGCGTCCTCCCGCCGCAGCGCGGCGAGGCGATCGAGCGTCCAGCGGATTCCCGCCTCGAGGTCGGCGAGATCGCGGCAGCCGGCCGCCCACGCCAGGAGCGCCGTCGCGACCCGGCGTCGATCGGCGTCCTCGGCCGGCGGGTCGACCGTGGTGGGGTCCACCGGACCCGGCTCGGCCCCGATCCGCCCGAGCCGGACCAGCAGCGGCAGGTCGGCGTCTGTGCGGGCCGCCGCCGCCAGAAGTGGACTGACGTGCGGTGACTCCACCGGCAGGGCGAGCTCGGCCGCCCGGAACGGGATTCCCAGGCGAATCGCAGCCACCGCGACCGGCAACAGCTCGCGGTTCGTCCGGGCCAGGACAGCCCGCGTGGAGTCGTCCGCCGGCCAGGAGTTGAGGATCGCCGCCGCCACCTGGACGTCGTCCGCCGCCGAGGGCACGAGGACGAGGCGGCCCTCGGCGGCGGGCCCGGGGCGAACCACCTTCGCGAACCGTTCGCGGTTGTGCTCCACCAGCCGCACGGCACGCTCGAGCACGATGGCCGGGCAGCGGTAGTTCGTCTCCAGGTCCACCCGCCGCAGCCCGGGCAGCGCCTCGGCGGCGAGGTTCAACAGCCGGCGCACGTCGGCCAGGCGCCAGCCGTAGATGCTCTGGTCGTCATCGCCGACGAGGAAGACGCGGTTCGATGGTGCCGCGAGCAGCAGCGCCATCCGGAGCTGGCTCCGATCGAGGTCCTGGGCCTCGTCCACGAGCAGGTGCCCACAGCGCTCGCGCCACCGCCGGAGCACGTCCCCGTCGCCCGAGAGCAGCCGCAGCGAGCGCGCCACGAGGTCGTCGAAGTCGAGGCCGCCGCGACGCTCGATCTCGCGCTCGTAGGCCGCGTAGGTCCGTGCGACGACGCCGGCCTCTGGGTCGGCCTCGATGGCGCGCGGATCGACGTCGAGGTCCAGCTTGAAGCGCGACATGAGCGTGTCGAGTCGCCGACGCTCGGCGGCATCCGCGTCGGGGCGGACCGCGCGCAGCAGCGCCTCGCGGTCGAGGAGCGGCTCGACCGGCCGCCCGGCGTCCCGCAGCACCTCCAGGCCGAGCGCGTGGAACGTCCGAACCCGGACGCCCGCTGCCAGTCGCTCGCCGAGCGGCGCCAGCGCCGCATCGAGCCGCTCACGGAGCTCCTCCGCGGCGCGCCGGTTGAACGTCAACGCGCAGATCGCCTCCGGCGCGACGCCCCGATCGACGAGCCAGGCGATCCGCGCGACCAGGGTCGAGGTCTTGCCCGAGCCGGCCGGCGCGACGCACAGCACCGGCCCATCCGGGGCGGTCGCGGCCCGTCGCTGGCCACCATCGAGGCGGGCGAGGCGCTCCGTGACCGCGGGGTGTGTCATCGTGCGAGTGTCGGGCTGGCGGCTCACCACCCGATTTGGTGCCGCTCGCTGATCGTGGCGTGGGCTGTATACGGTGCTCGCGTCCCGCTATCATCGGCCCCGGCCGGTCAGGCTCGTGGGTGGAGGCCACGGGACCCGCAGACACACCGCGCCTTTGATCACACAGGCTCGGGCGTCACGTACGGGCGCTCGCCACGGAGGAGTCCATGGATCACAAGCGGCCGCTCGTCGGCCTCGCCATCACGGCGCTCTTCGTCGCTGCCTGCAGCGGCGATGGAGCGACCCCGTCCCCGTCAGCGGGGACGCCAACCAGCAACCCGACCACGAACCCGACCCCGACCGAAGATACCAGCATGAACTGGCCGGACCACATCGTCATCGGCTTCGTGCCGTCCCGTGATGCGGCGGCCCTGGTCGAGACCATCCAGCCGATCGCGGACTACCTGACCGCGCAGCTGGGGATCGACGTCGAAGGCTTCGTCTCGACCGACTACACCGGACTGGTCACCGCGATGGAGACCGGCCAGGCGCAGATCGGCGCGTTCAACCCGTACGGCATCCTGCAGGCCGTCGAGCGCGCCAACGGCGAGTTCATCCTCCAGTCGGAGCGCTTCGGCAGCGGCACGTACCACACGCAGTTCATGACGAACAACCCGGATCGGTACTGCACGATCTCGCCGCCCGTCCAGAATGAGCGCGAGAGCTCGATCAACCCGGGCACGTTCCTCAACTGCAACGGCACCGAGCGCGGGCCAAGCGACACGCCCGAGGGTCCGATCGGCACCGACACGATCGCCAACATCCCTGCCGGCACGACCGTGTCGTTCGTGACCGAGACCTCGTCGTCCGGGTACATCTTCCCGGCAACGGTCCTGATCACCAGCGGCATCGCGCTCGACAGCATCAACCCGCTGTTCGCCGGCGCCCACGACGCCTCGGCGATCGCCGTCTGTAACGGCGACGCGGAGGTCGGCGTGAGCTTCGACGACGCCCGCTCCGAGGCCACGACGGAGTGCGACCTCGAGTCGAAGGTGGTCGTCTTCGCCTATGGCGGCGAGATTCCGAACGACGGGATCGTCGTCGCCGGTGACCTGCAGCCCAGCCTCAAGGCGGCGATCCACGACGCGCTGCTCGCCTACGCGGAGAGCGAGGCCGGCAACGAAGTCCTCCGCGCCGTGTACAACATCACCGCGTTCACCGAGCCGAATCTCGCGTCGCTCGACATCGTCCGGGCGGCAGCCGAGAATCTCGGACTCGACTAGGACCGAGAGACGAGAGGGACGGGACCCATCGGGCCCGTCCCTCTTGGTTTCTGACCCATGATCGTCTTCGACCACGCCTCGGTGACCTACCCGGGGGGCGTCCATGCGCTGAAGGACATCTCGCTCGAGATCCCGGACGGCGAGATGATGGTCATCGTCGGCCTCTCGGGCGCGGGCAAGTCGACCCTCATCCGGGCGATCAACGGCCTCGTCCCGTTGACCGACGGTGACGTGATCGTCGACGGCGTGAGCGTTCGCAAGGCCAGTGGCGATCAGCTGCGCCGACTGCGCTCGAAGATCGGCATGATCTTCCAGACGTTCAACCTCGTGAAGCGCACGAGCGTCCTCAACAATGTCCTGATGGGCCGGCTCCACACGACCGGCACCGCGCGGTCACTGTTCGGCTGGTACAAGCCGGCCGACGTCGAGATCGCGATGCAGGCGCTCGAACGGGTCGACATCGTCGAGAAGGCCTACGTGCGGGCCGCCAACCTGTCGGGCGGCCAGCAGCAGCGGGTCGGCATTGCCCGGGCGCTGGCCCAGGAGCCGACGATCATCCTCGCCGACGAGCCCGTCGCCAGCCTCGATCCGCCGACCAGCCACGTCGTGATGCGGGACCTCCAGCGGATCAACCGCGATCTCGGGATCACGACGATCGTGAACCTCCACTTCCTCGACCTGGCGAAGGTCTACTGCGAGCGGATCATCGGGCTCCGTGCCGGCGAGCTCGTCTACGACGGCACTGGCGCTCAGGCCGACGAGGGGGTGTTCCGCGACATCTACGGCCGCTCGCTCACGGCCGACGACCTTCTCGAGGCTCCATCGCTCACATGACCGTGGCGGCAGGAGCCGAGAGCCGCCGGCCGGCCAAACCGCGCCCATCGCTCGCGATCCCGATCGGCCTCGTCACGTTCGCCGTCATCACCTGGATCTCGGTCAGTCGCGAGTTCGGCATCGACCTCAACCTCGGCGAGCTCGCGGAGAACATCACCCGCGGCGCCCGGATCCTCGTGCGCGAGGACACCAACCCCGCGGACCGCGGCCTCCTCAACCCGAACTGGGTGTTCCTGACGGAGACGGCCGAGCCGATGCTCGAGACGTTCGCGATGGCGGTCCTCGCCTCGGTCATGGGCTGCGGGCTGGCGCTGCCGGTGTCGTTCCTCGTGTCCCGGGTGACGGCGCCCAACGGGCTGGTGCTGTCGATCGGTCGGGCCATCCTGAGCGTCATCCGCGCGATCCCCGACATCCTCTACGCCCTCCTCTTCGTCGCCGCCGTCGGCGTCGGACCGCTGCCGGGCATCCTGGCCCTGCTGTTCTTCAACATCGGGGTCACCGTGAAGCTGCTGTCCGAGACCGTGGACGGCGTCGATCCCGGTCCGATCGAGGCCGGCCGGGCGAGCGGCGCGACGGGCATGCAGACGACGCGCTGGGCGGTCGTGCCTCAGATCCTGCCCAACTACGTCGCGTACTCGCTCTACGTGTTCGAGCTCAACATCCGTGCGTCCACCGTGCTCGGCATCGTCGGCGCCGGCGGCATCGGCCGGATGCTGTACCGCGAGTACGGCTTCTTCCACTGGAGCAACGTCTCGGTGATCATCGTCGAGCTGTTCGTCATGGTCTTCCTGATCGAGCTCGTCTCGATCTGGCTGCGGCGCCGGCTGGTATGAACGGGACGAACAACGCCGGACCGCCGCGCGAGAGCCGACCGCGCCGGCCATCGAACGCGAAGCGCAACGTGGCGTTCATCTTCGCGCTGCTGGTCATCGTCGGCTCGGTGCTGTCGGTCGACATCAAGTACGAGCGCCTCGTCGACCTGCCGGCCGGGATCTGGCTGGTCGTCTACAAGATGTACTTCGAGCGCGGCCCCGACCTGAGCTACCTCGGCGTCTCGATCGAGCACATGGTCCAGTCGATCGAGATCGCCTGGGTCGGCACGATCATCGGCGCCGTGCTGTCGCTTCCGATCGGCTTCGTGGCCGCCAAGAACGTCTCGAGCGGCATCATCTCGAACGTCTTTCGCCAGGTGCTCAACGGCATCCGGGCGTTCCCCGAGCTGGTCCTGGCGGTGGCGATCTTCATCCCGATCGCGGGCCTCGGCCCGGTCGCCGGTGCGCTGGCGATCGGGATCCACTCCGTCGGCACGCTCGGCAAGCTGACCGCCGAGGTCGTCGAGGGCATCGATGCCGGTCCGGTCGAGGCGGCCCGCGCCTCGGGCGGGCGGTGGGTGCAGATCCAGCGCTGGGGGGTGCTGCCCCAGGTGCTGCCAGAGATCGTGGCGTTCTGGCTGTATCGCTTCGAGATCAACATCCGGGCCGCCGCGGTGCTCGGGGTCGTCGGCGCCGGCGGCATCGGCTTCATCGTCCAGCAGACGATCGTCTTCGGGCGCTTCCCGCTGGCCGGCACGGCGCTGCTGGTCGTCATCATCGCCACGATCCTGGTCGATACGGTCTCGGGCTGGGTTCGGCGCCGGATCATCGAGGGGGTCGAGACGCGACGGATCGTCGACGCCGAGATCGAGCAGCCGGCGCTGGTCGACGGCAGCGCCGCCTGACGCCAATCAGTCCGGGCCGCCCGCGGCTCGCGGCTGCCGAGCGCGCCGCCGGGCGCCGACGAGCGGCGCGATCTGGACGATCGCCACGCCGACCGTCACGACCGCCAGGCCGAGGACCTGGCGCGCGTCGAGCGCCTCGCCGAGGAAGATCCAGGCCATGATCGCGACCATGACCAGCAGGAGGTTGAGGATCGTGCTCGACTCGACCGCGGTCAGGACGCGCAGGGCTCGGTTGAAGAGGGTGAACGCGAAGGCCGTGTTGACCGCCGCCAGCCAGGCAATGATCGCCCAGCCGCGCCCGTCGAGGGACGGCCAGCCTTCGAGCGCCACGCCCGTCCCCAGCAGCGCCAGGCTGCCGATGACCATCGACACCGAGGTCACGCCGACCGCGCCGCCGAGGCGGCCCTGCGCGTCGCGGTTCACGTCGCGGGCCATGTGCTGGCCGACGGTCGACGCGGCCGCGCAGACCACGGCGCTGCCGAGCCCGAACCAGCCAGCCCCGCCGAGCTCGACCATGCCGAAGTAGAGGGCCGCGCCGGCGACGAGCAGCACGATCCCGCCAAGTTGGAGCGGCGATGCGCGCTCGGCGCCGCGCAGCCACGCAACCACCCCGATCCAGACCGGGATCGTCGCCAGGACGAGGCCGACGGTCGCCGCCGGGAGGACCGCCAGGGCCGCGAACTGGGTGCCCTGGGCGAGGGCATAGAAGACGACGCCGAGGATCAGCAGCCGGCGGCCGAGCGATCGATCGATGCCGGGTCCGTCGCGCCGGGCCGATCTGAGTGCCCGCCAGCCGAACGGCAGGAGCAGCGCCGCGGCCAGCGCGTAGCGCAGGCCGGCGAACGAGACCGGCTGCAGGTCGAGATCGTCAAGGCCGATTTTGATCAGGACCCAGGACGTCGCCCACAGGAATGTCACGAGGAGCGTCTGGGCGGCGGCCACGAGCCGAGCCTGCTCGGTCGCCACGGGGGACGACTCGTCGGCCGTCGGCTCAGTCAGCGGTCGGTGTCGATCGGGTCGCCAGCGCGAGCGCGATCGCCTCCGCGAGCGTGCGAGCCACCGGCACGTCCGTTTCGGTCGCGGTTCCGTTGCGATCGAGCAGGATCGCGTCGAGCCCGGCCGAACGGGCGCCGAGGACGTCCGCCCGGTAGCTGTCGCCGATCATCACGGCGTCGGTCGGCGCCACGCCGGCCCGGGCGCAGGCGAGCAGGAAGAACTCCGGAGCCGGCTTCGCGAGCCCCTCGACGGCCGAGATGAGCAGCAGGTCGAGGAACGGCGTCAGCCCGGCCGCCCGCATGACATCGGCGAGGGCCGATCCGAAGTCGCTGATGACCGCGATCCGTGCCCGGGGCCGTCCCTCGCGCGAAGGGTGGCGCAGGACGAGCTCCAGGGCCGCGATCGTGTCCGGGTACGGCTGCCACGCGGTTTCCGAGAGGTGCGACGCGATGATCGCGTCGATCAGCTCGTGCTGGCGCTCGATGAAGCCGAGATGGTCGAGCATCAGGCCGTGGTACCGGCGCCAGGTGGCCTCGATGTCGGCATCGCTCGTCCAGGCGACGTTGCCGGGCTGGTGATACGTCTCCCAGAACCACGCGTCGGCGGCATCCCAGGCGCGGCGAATGTCGTCCGGGCCGACATCGTGCCCGTGCGCCTCGAGGACCTCGGCAAGGTTGTCGGCGATCGTCTGGCGGGGTTGGATCAGCGTGAAGCCGGCGTCGAAGCAGACGAGGTCGTGGAGCACGTCACGCCAACATAGCGGGCCGGGCGGGCGTCGTCACGCCGGATCCGCCGGTTCGACGGGCCGGGTCACGATCGGCGATGATCGGCGCGATGGAGACCACGCCCGCGACCGCCCTCCGGCGCCGCGACCGGCTCGCGCGCGAGGCCGAGGAGGAGCGGCTGAGCCCGATCGCGACGCGCTCCTCGGCCAGCCGGGGACGGGTCCGCGAGGAGGCGCCGGACGAGTTCCGGACCGCCTACGAGCGCGACCGGGATCGGATCATCCACGCCAAGGCGTTTCGCCGCCTCAAGCACAAGACGCAGGTCTTCCTCCATCCCGATGGCGACCACTTCATCACCCGCCTGACCCACACCCTCCAGGTGGCCCAGATCGCCCGCGCGCTGGCCGCGGCGCTCAGCCTCAACGAGCCGCTCGCCGAGACGATCGCGCTGGGTCACGACGTCGGCCACACGCCGTTCGGGCACACCGGCGAGGAGGCGCTGTCGCCGTACTTCCCGCCCGACGGCTGGCACCATGCCGCCCAGAGCGTCCGGGTCTTCGAGGTGCTCGAAGACCTGAACCTGAGCTGGGAGGTCCGCGACGGGATTCGGGCCCACTCCTGGCGGATCGAGCCGCCGCCCGCGACGCCGGAGGGCGCCTGCGTCCGCTATGCCGACCGCATCGCCTACCTGACCCACGACGCGCTCGACGCGATGCGGGCCGGCGTCCTGGCCGTGGACTCCTTCCCGCACGCCGCGCTCGAGCGCTTCGGGCCGCCGGGCCGTGGCTGGATCGGCGAGATGATCGATTCGGTCGTCGAGCACTCGCTGCGGTCGGGCCGCGTCGAAATGGACGCGCCGACGCTGGCGGTCATGAACGACCTCCGGGCGTTCATGTTCGAACGCGTCTACCAGTCGGCCGAGCAGCGCCGCAAGCAGCGTGACGCGATCCGGGTCCTCCAGGACCTCATGGATCACCACATGGCCCACCCCGACGAGATCCCGAGCACGTTCCGCCAGCACGCCGCGCCGCTGACGGTCCAGGCGGCCGACTACGTGGCCGGGATGACCGACCGCTACGCCCTCGCCGCCCATCACCGGATCAAGGGGCCGACCGCGGAGGCCACGGCGCTGCTCGCGGGCGTCGCGTCTGACGGCGACTGATCGCCCGGAGCGCCCGTGCCAGCGTGCCGGGCGTCGCGCCGACGAGCGGCCACACCGGAGAATCGCCGCCGCCGGGCTGTCTTCGCCCAGCGAGATGATTCGGGGTTATCAGGGGCGTACGGGCAGGGTATTCTGGGCCGGACCGTCGGGGTCGATCAGGCCCCACAGGCCGGGCCACGTCGTTCGTGCCCAACAACGTGGAGGAGGACCCCGTGCCCCTGACCAATACGTCGCGCGCGCGACGAAATCCCATGATCGCGGCGCTCGTCGTCGCGCTTGCGCTTCTGGTGCCGGCCGGAGTGGCTGCCGCACCGACAGTCCCGGGCCGCACGATCGACCTTCAGATCCTCGACGTCTCGGATTGGCACGGCCAGGTCGATCCCATCAGCGTCTTCGGTGTGGGTGATGTCGGTGGCGGCGCCGTGCTCAAAGCCTACTTCGATCAGGCACGTTCCGACTACCGCTACAACCTGACACTCACGGCCGGCGACGACGTTGGCGCGACGCCGCCGCTGTCGAACTATTTCGAGGACGTCCCGGCCATCCTGGCAGAGCGGATGATGGGCATCGAGGTCGGCACTCTCGGCAACCACAACTTCGACTTCGGTCTTGAGCGGCTGCAAAGCCAGATCGACTTGGCGGGCTCTCCTGAGTCCTCGGTCCCGGGCACGCCGTTCAAGTACGTGAGCGCGAACCTCGAGAATCGCGATGACAACATCTCCGGCGTCGCCGACTATGCGATCTTCCGCTACGGCGGCGTCAAGGTGGCGGTCATCGGCGCAACGAACGAGGAGGCGCCGTCGCTCAACTTCCCCGGGTCGATGGGCACGATGGTCCCGACCGACAGCGCGGCTGCCGTCATGGCCGCCAAGGCCGACGCCCGGAAGAAGGGTGCCAAGGTGTTCATCGCGATCACCCACAAGGGCGTCACGACCTTCAGCGGCGGTCAGCCACAGGGCGAGCTCATCGACTTCGCCAACGCCGTCTCCGGCTTCGATGTCATCTTCGGCGACCATACGGACATCCAGTTCTCCGGCATGGTCAACGGCCAGTACGTGGTCGAGAATCGTTCGAAGGGCCTGACCTTCTCGAAGACCGTCCTCACGATCAACCGCGGGACGGGTGACGTCCAGGGCATGTCCCATCAGTTTGTGACGCCCCTGGCGAGCGGGGTCACGCCCGACCCTGCCGTGCAGGCGATGCTGCAGCCGTACCGAGATCAGCTCGGGCCGATCTTCTCGACGATCGTCGGGGATGCGTCGGTCTTCATCCCCCGCGCGGACTCCTGCGGCGGCTCTACCGGTCGCCTCTGCGAATCCCTCATCGGCAACCTCATCACGGATGCGATGCGAGCGACCTACGGCACGCAGATCGCCCTGATGAACTCCGGGGGCATCCGCGCCAACCTGACGTGCCCGACGGTCGACAGCCCCACGGACTTCTGCCCGTCGTACACGCCGCCGCCGTATCCGATAACGCGCGGCCAGGTCAACACGGTGCTGCCGTTCGGGAACATCGGCGTCCGATTGACGCTCTCCGGCACGCAGCTGAAGGCGATGCTCGAGAACGCGGTGTTCGCCGCGCCAGCCGCCGATGGCCGGTTTGGGCAGGTCTCCGGCCTGTGCTTCGCGTTCGACATCCAGCAGGCCCCGGGCTCACGCGTCACCGGCGCCATCCTGCAGGCCGGTGACGGCACCTGTACGGGCGCGGCCGTCGACTTCACGGCGGCTGGTTCGTACACCTTCGCCACGAACGAGTTCGTGGCGGCCGGTGGCGACAGCTATCCGATCCTGACCGGCTATGTCAGCTTCGGCTTCCTCGACCAGGATGTCTCGGACTGGCTGTCCGGTGCCGGTACGGTTTCGCCGGTCCTCCAGAGCCGAATCGTCTGTACCGACAGTGACCCCGGCAACGCGCCAGCGTGTCCGACCCCGCTGCCGTAGCGACGCATCAACCCGTCAGCGTGGAGGCCGGGCCCGTCGGGCCCGGCCTCTTCGATTCCTGGCCTACGATTCGCGTGTGACCCCAGCGCTCGAGGCGATCCTGCGCCGCCTGCCGACCCGCCCGGGCGTCTACCTGATGAAGGACGCCGCCGGCCGGGTGATCTACGTCGGCAAGGCCCAGAACCTCCGCAACCGCGTTCGCAGCTACTGGCAGAAGGAGGCGCCGTCGATCGGTCAGCAGCTGGTCCGCTCCGCCGTCGACCGGATCGCCGACGTCGAGGTCACGATCACCGATTCGGTGTCCGAGGCGCTGCTCCTCGAGGGCAACCTGGTCAAGCGCTACCAGCCGCCGCTCAACGTCCGCTTGAAGGACGACAAGAGCTACCCGTACATCAAGATCACCTTGGCCGACGATTTCCCGCGGATCGAGCGGACGCGACGCCTGCCGAACGACGGCTCGCGCTACTTCGGGCCGTACGCCTCGGCGTCCAGCGTCGACGAGGCGATGAACCTCGTGCGCCGGCTGTTCCCGTTCCGGACCTGCACGATCGAGATCCGCGACGGCGTCCGGGCCCTCCAGCGGCCCTGCCTGCTGTACCACATCAAGCGCTGCCAGGGGCCGTGCATCGAGGCCATCTCGAAGGACGCCTACCGGGCCGACATCGAGCAGGTCGAGCTGTTCCTGGAGGGTCGCCAGGAATCACTGGTCCGGGCGCTGCGCGACGAGATGCGGCGCCAGTCCGAGCGCCAGGACTACGAGGCCGCGGCGGTATCACGCGACAAGATCCGGGCCATCGAACGGACGATGGAGAGCCAGAAGATGGCCGCCTTCGCGCGGACCGACCTCGATCTCGTCGGCTACGCCCGAAGCGACAACCAGGCGGCCGTGCAGCTGTTCGTCATCCGTGGCGGCAAGGCGCTCGGCCGCGATGTCTACCTCCTCGACGCGCCGCGCGAGACGCCGGACGCGGAGGTCGTGTCCGGCTTCCTGCTGCAGTACTACGGCAGGGCGTCATCGATCCCGCCGGAGGTGGCGGTCCCGATCGCGCTCCCGGATGCCGAGGACCTTGAGCGGTTCCTCGCCGACCGACGCGGTGGGGTGGCCCTCGGCGGTGGGGCGGGGGAGACGGCGACGAGCCGCGTCGAGAACCTGACGGTTCCGCGGCCGGACGCGGTGCGGGTCACGCGCCGTCGCGCCCGGAGCGCGGGGGCACCCGCTCCCGTCCGGCTGGTCGTGCCGCAACGGGGTGAGCGGCGGCAGCTCGTGGCCCTCGCGACGCAGAACGCCGAGGAGACGCTCGCTCGCGAGCAGGCGCGCTGGCTGGCCGACCAGGGCAAGACGCTGGCTGCGCTGGAAGGGCTGGCCGAGGCGCTGGGCCTGCCGGGCATCCCGGCCCGCATCGAGTGCTATGACGTCTCGAACTTCCAGGGCGCCGAGACGGTCGCCTCGATGGTCGTCTTCGAGGACGGCAAGCCGCGCACGGGCGAGTACCGCCGCTTCCGGGTCCGAACGGTCGACGGTCCCAACGACGTCGCCTCGCACCGCGAGGTGCTGCGCCGTCGCTTCCGCGCCGCGCGGCCCGGCGACGAGGGCTCGGCCGAGGAGCGCCGTTGGGCGATGCCCGATCTCGTCCTGATCGACGGCGGCAAGCCGCAGGTGAGCGCTGCGAAGGGCGTCCTCGACGAGCTGGGACTGCACGACGTGCCGCTGGCCGGCATCGCCAAGGAGCGCGAGGAGCTGTTCGTCCCGGATCGCGCCGAGCCGATCGTGCTGCCGCCGACTTCGCCGGCGCTGTACCTCGTCCAGCGCGCCCGCGACGAGGCCCACCGCTTTGCGATCACCTACCACCGTGACCTGCGCCGCAAGGCCTCGGTCCGCTCGAAGTTCGACGAGCTGCCGGGCGTCGGGCCACGGCGGCGGGGCGCACTGCTGCGCGTGTTCGGCTCGATGAAGCGGGTCCGCGAGGCGCCGGTCGAGCAGATCGCGGCCGTTCCCGGCATCGGCGCGGCCCTGGCCGCGCGCATCAAGGCCCACCTCGAGGCGTAGCCCGCCCGGCGTTCACCGCAACGCGCCTGTATCATGCCGCCTCGTGCGCAGAGCCGGGCTTCTCTTCATCGCCGTCGTCGGCGTCCTCGCCCTCATCGTCGACTTCTGGCCGAACCTCAGCCTGCCGAGCTTCTCGCAGGACGGCGGCAATCGCCTGATCGAGACGAAGCTCGGCCTGGACCTGCAGGGTGGCCTGAAGGTCGAGTACCGCGTCGTGCCGACCGGCGACCGCAGCCCGACCCTTGCCGACACCGAGGTGGTCAAGCAGATCATCGAGCGGCGGGTGAACGCCCTCGGCGTGTCCGAGCCGGTCGTCCTGACCTCGGGCGACGACCGCATCGTCGTCGAGGTGCCCGGCGAAACCGACACCGACGCCGTTCGGCGGCTCGTCGGCCAGACCGGCCTGCTCGAGTTCGTGCCGCTGCCGTCGAGCAGCTACGGGACCTCGTTCTCGCCCGGGCCGCAGCAGGCCGTCGAGGGCCAGCCGCTGCCGACGCAGGAGCAGCCGCTGTTCACCGGCACGGAGATCCAGAGCGCGAACGTCGGCAGCGACCAGCAGGGCCGCCGGACCGTCAACTTCGTCCTCAAGTCGAACGGCGCCCAGCTCTTCAGCGACTACACGGCGGCCCACGTCAACGAGTTCTTCGCCATCGTCCTCGACGATCGCGTCATCTCGGCGCCGTCCATCAACGGTCCGATTCCCGGTGGCAACGTCCAGATCACCTCCGGCAACGCGATCGGTGGATTCCCGCGCGCGGAGGCCGAGAACCTCGTCAACGTGCTGCGCTTCGGCTCGCTGCCGTTCCCGGTCGAGGAGCTGGCATCCGACACGATCGACCCGACGCTCGGCGCCGAGTTCCTGGCCAAGAGCCTGTTCGCCGGCGGTATCGCGATCCTGCTGGTGATCCTGTTCATGCTGCTGCACTACCGGATGCCGGGGGCGATCGCCTCGTTCGCGCTCCTCTACTACACGATCCTCGTCCTGGCCCTGTTCCGGCTCATCCCGGTCACGCTGACCCTCGCCGGCATCGCCGGCTTCGTGCTCAGCGTCGGCATGGCCGTCGACGCCAACATCCTGATCTTCGAGCGCACCAAGGAGGAGCTGCGGCTCGGCAAGAGCCTGCCCCAGGCGATCGAAGCCGGCTTCGCCCGGGCCTGGAACTCGATCCTCGACTCGAATGTGTCGAGCCTGATCACCGCATCGATCCTGTTCCTGTTCGGCAGCTCGGTCATCCAGGGCTTCGCGCTGGTCCTGATCATCGGCGTCCTGACCTCGATGTTCACCGCGATCACGGTGACCCGCCGCATCCTGCGGATCGTGGTCGGGCAGGGCTGGGCCCAGCGGGCATGGCTGTACGGCATCGCCGAGGGGGAGCTGACCGCGCGGCCCGGCCGCCGGATGGGCCTGCGGGGTGAGGCGCGCGGTGTTTGACATCATCGGCAAGAAGCGCTGGTACTTCGCCTTCTCGCTGCTGGTCACGATCCCGGGCCTGCTGTTCATCCTGCTGACCCCCGCGAGCGGCGGCCAGGTCGGCCTGAAGTTCTCCATCGACTACACCGGCGGGACGGAGTGGTCGATCCGCTTCGAGGACCCGAACGTCGCGGCGGACGAGGTCCAGGCCGCGCTCGTGGGACTGGGCCAGCCCGAGGCCGTCGTCACGCGAACCGGCCGCGGCTTCTTCGACATCCGGATGACGTCGCTCGACCTGCGCGAGATCCCGCCGGCCCCGGAGCCGACGGCGCTCCCCAGCCCGACCCCGTCCGCCCCGCCCGGGGCATCGCCATCGCCGACGCCCGAGCCGACCCCGACGCCCGAGCCGACGGCCACGCCGGAACCGACGCCCGCCGCGACGCCTGCCTTCCCCGGCGCCGACCCGCGGGTGCCGTCACAGGGCGAGATCGGCGCCATCGCGCTCGGGCTCCAGGAGCAGTTCGGGCCGATCGTCGAGCAGGCCAAGCTCAGCTCGATCGGCGCCGTGGTCAGCTCCGACCTGATCCAGCAGGCGATCATCCTGATCTTCGTCGGCTCGATCGGCATCCTGCTGTGGATCACGGTCCGCTTCCGTGACGTCAAGTTCGGGGCGACGGCGCTCGTGGCGCTGCTTCACGACGTCATCGTCGTGATCGGCATCTTCGCGATCCTCGGCACCGTCTTCGGCGTCCAGATCGACGGCCTGTTCGTGACCGCGATGCTGACCGTCATCGGCTTCAGCGTCCATGACACGATCGTCGTCTTCGACCGCATCCGCGAGAACCGCGCGCGCCACGTCGGCGAGCCGTTCGCCGAGATCGTCAACCACTCGATCCTGCAGACGTTCGGGCGCTCGATCACGACCAGCTTCACGGTCGTCCTGACCCTGACGGCGCTCCTGCTGTTCGGCGGCGAGGCCATCAACGAGTTCGTGCTGGCCCTGCTGATCGGCGTGATCTCGGGGACCTACTCGTCGATCTTCAACGCGTCCCCGCTCCTCGTCGTGTGGCAGGAGTGGGAGGACCGGCGACGGGGCCGGCTGCAGCCGCGGACCCGGCGCCGCCCGGCGACCTGACCGCGTAAGCGGCGGTGCGACGCGCCGTGACATCCTGACGAGGTGCTCGCTCCGCGGACGCGCTGGCGCTTCCCAGAACCCATTCCGCTCGACGACGCCCTGATCGCGGCGGGCGCCCGACACGACCTCGGCGTCCGGGTGACGGCCCTCCTCGCGGCGCGCGGGGTGACCGATGCGGCCGCCCTCGAATCGTTCATCGGCGAGCCTCGGTCCGGGCTGCACGATCCGGCCTCGCTGCCCGACGCGGCGGTCTTCCGTGACCGGATCGTACGGGCCCGGGAGCGTGGCGAGCCGGTGCTGGCGTTCGGCGACTTCGACGCCGATGGGATCACCGGCCTGGCGATCCTGACGCTCAGCCTGCGCCGGCTCGGGGTAACGGTCGTGCCGTACGTCCCGTCGCGGCTGGACGAGGGCCACGGGCTGTCGCTGGCGGCCGTGGAGGCGGCATCGGCGGCGGGCGCCGGTGTCATCGTGACCGTCGACACCGGCACCTCGAGCGCCGCGGAGGTGGCCGCCGCCAACGAGCGCGGCATCGACGTGCTCGTGACCGACCATCACCGCGTCCCGGCGACGCTCCCGCCAGCCTTGGCCATCGTGAACCCGCATCGCCCGGACGGCCGCTACCCCGAGCGGCGGCTGGCCGGCAGCGGCGTCGCGTTCACGCTCGCGCGACTCCTGCTCGGCGATGCCGCCCTCGCGTTCGTCGACCTGGCCGCGATCGGGACCGTCGCCGACCTCGCGCCGGTGCTCGGCGAGAACCGTGCGATCGTGCGGCTCGGCCTCGAGCGCATTCGAGCGGACCCACGGCCCGGGTTGCGGGCGCTGCTGGCGGCCGCCCGAATCGAGCCTGGGGACGTCGATCTCGAGACCCTCGCCTTCGCCGTCGCCCCGCGCCTGAACGCGGCCGGGCGGGTTGGCGAGGCGTTCGATGCCGCCGCCCTCCTGCTGGCCGACGACCCGGTCGAGGCCGAGCGCCTCGCGGCGCGGCTCGAATCGGCAAACGCCACGCGTCGCGAGCTGATGCGGGACGCGATCGCCGCGGCGCGAACCTCGCCCGACGCCGTCGGCGACGCAGCGGCGACGATCGTCCGGGGCCCGTGGCCGGTCGGGATCGTGGGGCTCGTCGCGTCGCGGCTGGTGGAGGAGCGCGGCCGACCGGCGATCGTCGGCGCCGAGCTCGGGGCGGTGATCCGGGCGTCGTGTCGCAGCGACGGCCGGCTCCACCTCGCCGACACCCTGGCCGAGTGCGAGGACCTGCTGCTGCGCCATGGCGGCCATGGCGGCGCTGCCGGGTTCGAGATCGCGACGGACCAGTGGCCGGTGTTCCGGGATCGCTTCCTGTCGCTCGTCGGCGAGCCTCCACCGGGCGACGTGACCCCCGAATCGACGATCGACGTCGCCGTCCCGGCGCTGGGTGTCGACTATGCCCTGCAGCGCGATCTCGCGCGGCTCGGGCCGTGCGGGATCGGCAACCCCGAGCCCCTCGTCGCCGTCCTGGGCCTCACGGTGATGCGGGTCCGGGAGGCCAACGGTGGCCACACGACACTCGTCCTGCGGCGGGAGCGGGACGTCCTTGACGGGGTCGCCTTCGGCTGGCCCGAGCTCGCCGCCATGGTGCGCGAGGGCGACCGGATCGACGTCGTCGGGGCGCTTCGGAGCCGGCGCTTCGGCGGCTTCGAATCACTCCAGCTGGAGATCCGGGACGCGGCGCCGTCGGGCTACCACGCCGAGGCCCGGGCAATCCTTGAGGGCCCGGTCGCCGTCGGGCCCGGCGTGTCGGGCGGGGCGCCGGCCCG
>QKHE01000037.1 GCA_003250155.1 Chloroflexota bacterium
GATGCGGTCGTGCTCGGCGTGCGCTGGCGGCTCGACGGCTGAAGGAGCGTGACGCCATGCCACGTGAGATGCCCGCATTCACGAAGTCGCCGCCCGAGCTGGTCGAACGGTTCGGGGCCGTGCTGGATCGGGTCGCGACGCCGGACACCCTGCGCCGTCCGATGTTCGGCTACCCGTGTGCCTTCGTCGGCGGCAACATGGCGACCGGCCTGTTTGCCGAGTCGTGGTGGGTCAGGTTGCCGGAGCACCGTCTCACCGCGGTGCTCTCGTCCGGCGAGGGACGGCCGTTCGAGGCGATGCCGGGCCGGCCGATGAAGGACTATGCCGTGATGGCCGACGAGATCGTGCGCGATGACGCCGCCCTCGAGGCATGGGTCGGAGAGGCGCTCGCGTTCACCGCCACGCTGCCGGCCAAGATCCCGAAGTCGCGGCGCAAGGGCGGCTGATCGAGCGACCCGCCACAGGCGGCCGTGGCCGCGCGCGTGAGCTCAGGCCGAGGGCCCGGTCATCTCCTCGGGTTTGATCAGCGCGTCGAACTCGTCGCCCGAGAGGTAGCCGAGCTCGAGCGCCGCCTCGCGGAGCGTCGTCCCCTCGTGATGGGCCTTCTTGGCGATCTCCGCGGCCTTGTCGTAGCCGATGCGCGGCGTCAGCGCGGTCACCAGCATCAGCGAGTTCCGGACGTGTTCGGCGATCCGCTCGCGATCGGCCTGCAGGCCCTCGACGCAGAACTCACGGAAGCTCCGGCAGCCGTCGCTCAACAGCTCGATACCGTGGAGCAGGTCGTGGGCGATGAGCGGCTTGAAGACGTTCAGCTCGAAGTTGCCCTGCGCGCCGGCGAACCCGATCGCCACGTCATAGGCCATGACCTGGGTCGCGACCATCGTCAGCATCTCGCTCTGGGTCGGGTTCACCTTGCCGGGCATGATCGACGAGCCGGGCTCGTTCTCGGGCAGCTGCAGCTCGCCCAAGCCGGCCCGCGGGCCGGAGCCCAGCCAGCGGATGTCGTTGGCGATCTTCATCAGGCTCGTCGCCAGCGTCCGGAGCGCGGCCGAGGCGAAGACGGTCGCCTCCTGTCCGGCCAGCGCCGCGAACTTGTTGGGTGCGCTGACGAACGGCAGCCCGGTCAGCTCGGCGATGCGCCTTGCGGATCGCGCGGCGAACTCGGGGTGGGCGTTGAGGCCCGTGCCGACGGCCGTCCCGCCCAGCGCGATCTCGTACAGCCCGGGCAGGGCGGCGGCGATTCGCCGCACATCACCGTCGAGCATCGCGACGTAGCCGCTGAACTCCTGGCCGAGCGTCAGCGGCACGGCGTCCTGGAGGTGCGTCCGGCCGATCTTGACGATGCCGTCGAACTCGGCGCGCTTCGCGTCGAGCGCATCGCGAAGCGCTTCGACCGAGGGCGTCAGGTCCTCCACGAGCGCCGCCGCGACGGCCATGTGGAGGGCGGTCGGGAACGTGTCGTTGCTCGACTGGCTGCGGTTGACGTGGTCGTTCGGGTGGATCGGCGACTTGCCGCCCCGAGTCCCGGTCGCGACCTCGTTGGCCCGCGCCGCCACGACCTCGTTGACGTTCATGTTCGTCTGCGTGCCGGAGCCGGTCTGCCAGATCCGCAGCGGGAACTCGCCGGCGAGCTTGCCCTCCGCGATCTCGACCGCGGCGCCGACGATGAGGTCGCGCTGCTCGGGCGTCAGGAGACCGAGCTCGGCATTCACCTCGGCCGCGGCGCGCTTGAGGATCCCGAACGCCCAGATGACCCGCCGCGGCATCGTGTCGCGAGCGATCGCGAAGTGATGCAGCGAGCGCTGCGTCTGGGCGCCCCAATAGTGCTCCGCGGGCACGTCCAGGGGACCCATCGAATCGCTCTCCTGGCGGGTCTCGCCGGCGGCGCGCCCCGGCTCGCTGGTCGTCGTCACGCCGCAAGTATGCTGTCGCGGTGCGACGGCTGCTGCTCTGGATGGCCCGCAACGCGTGGCTGCGACGCGTGATCCCGCGGCTGTGGTTCTCGCGCCGCGCCGTCCGCCGCTTCATGCCCGGCGAGGACGCCGAGAGCGCCCTCGCGGCGGCGACCGGCTTCGGGGCCGAGGGCATCGCGACGATCTTCACCCGCCTCGGCGAGAACCTCACCGAGATTGCCGAGGCGGACGCCGTCGCGGCCCACTACCTGACGCTGCTCGACCAGATCCGCGAACGGGAGCTCGACGGCGAGGTGAGCCTGAAGCTGACCCAGATCGGCTTCGATCTCGACGCCGAACGGACGCTCGAGCATGCCGGGCGTCTGGCCGACCGGGCAGCCGAGGCCGGCAGGAGCCTCTGGATCGACATGGAGGGCAGCGCCTACGTCGAGGGCACGGTGGCGTTCTACGAGCGGCTGAAGGCCGACCACTCGAACGTCGGGCTGTGCCTCCAGTCGTACCTCCGCCGGACGGCGGCCGACCTCCAGCGGCTGCTGCCCGTCGAGCCCGAGATCCGGCTCGTGAAGGGCGCCTACGACGAGCCCGCCTCGATCGCCTACCGGTCTCGCCGGGAGGTCGACGCGAACTACCTGGCGCTGTGCGTCTCGATGCTGGAGGCGCGCAAGGCCGGCCGCTCCATCCGCATCGGCCTCGGGACCCACGACGTCCGGCTCATCGAGCAGGTCGCCGAGCACGCGACCGCGCTGGGCCTGCCCCGGACGAGCTTCGAGGTCCAGATGCTGTACGGCATCCGGATGGACCAGCAGCGCCGCCTGGCCGGCGAGGGCTACGTCGTGCGCGACCTGATCGCCTACGGCGAGGCGTGGTACCCGTGGTACATGCGCCGGCTGGCCGAGCGTCCGGCGAACGTCATGTTCGCGCTCCGCCAGATCGTCGGCTGAGGGCCGCCGCCTCGCCGACCCGTGGTGGCTTGCTGCCGTCACGGCCGTTGCACCGCGCTTCCCAGCCTCGCGAGCCGGCGTTGTATCTCCGGAGGCGGTCCGGATCGTCGTCACGCGGCGTGAACGTAACGAGCGCGGTGCGGCGTCACCGCGCCATGACGCTGCGCGACGGCGATCAGATCTGCAACGTCACGCGTCACAACTCCCGGCCACGACGTATCATCTACCGCGACGTCGGCGCGGCCAAGATCGCACCTCGGATTGTGAATGACCGCGCCAGATCATCACTGACGAAGGAGCCCACACCGTGCGTGTCCGTGACGCAAGTGCGTGTCCGTGACGCAAAGCCGGAGGAGCTTGCACCAAAGCCGCGCAAGCCGCGACCACTCAGCCCGCGCCAGCTTGCGATTCGAAAGCGCGAGGGACAGATCAATCGCATGCTCAACGAGCTCGGCGCCGGTCCGGCTTCGATGATCAAGAAGGTGGAGCTCGAGGGCAGCGAGAAGCTCGTCACGATTCGGGCCGCGATCGCACGCCAGATCAAGGCCAGCGGCAGCAGCGTGAACCTCGGCGTCCGCAACGGCGGCATCTACCTCAGTCGCGGGCCGATTCCCGGCGCCCGCGGCGGGCGACGACCGAAGCGCGCCTGACGCGGTGCGAGCGGCCTGCGACGCGACGAGCGCGCCACGAGGGCGCGACGGCTCAGCCGGCCGGTGCGGGGATCGTCCGGGGCTGATGGCGATAGAACGGCAATCGCTCGGGCGGTAACGGCTCGTTGCCGGCGATGACATCGGCGGCCTTTTCGGCAACCATCATCACCGGCGCGTAGATGTTGGCGTTCGTGATGCGCGGGAAGACCGACGCGTCGACCACGCGCAGCCCATCGACCCCGTGGACGCGCATCGACGCCGGGTCGACGACGGCCAGCGGATCGATGCCCAGCCTGGCCGTGCAGGACGGGTGGAGCGCGGTCTCGGCATCGCGGGCGACCCAGGCCAGGACCTCGTCGTCGGTGGCAACAATCGGCCCCGGCGACAGCTCCCCCGCGTCGTAGGGCTCGAAGGCCGGCTGTCCCAGGATGTGGCGGGCGACGCTGATCGCCTCGAGCCATTCGCGGCGGTCCTGCTCCGTCGACAGGTAGTTGAAGACCAGGGCCGGATGGCGGAACGGATCAGATGACCGAATCCGGACGTGGCCGACCGCATCGGAGTACATCGGCCCGACGTGGACCTGGTAGCCATGCCCGCCACGGGGAGCGGATCCGTCGTAGCGGATCGCGAGCGGCAGGAAGTGAAACATCAGGTTCGGATAGAGAACGTCCTCGTCGCCGCGAGCGAAGCCGCCGGCCTCGAAGTGATTCGTTGCCCCGGGCCCACGCCGCAGGAACAGCCACTGGGCGCCGATCCACGGGCGTCGCCACTTCTGGGTCGCGTGCGGCTGCATCGAGACGGGCTCGGAGCTGGCGTGCTGGACGTAGACCTCGAGGTGGTCCTGGAGGTTCTCGCCGACGCCGGGCAGGTCCGCCACGACCTCGATGGCGTGGTCCCGGAGGAGCGCCGCCGGACCGACGCCCGAGAGCTGCAGCAGCTGCGGCGTGTTGATCGCGCCGCCGGCCAGGATCACCTCGCCGGCCCTCACCCGCCGCATCCCGCCGCCGACCGGGGCGCCTTCGTCGGTCCGGTACTCGACGCCGACCGCCCGACGGCCGTCGAACACGACGCGCGTCACGATCGACGACGTCCGGATCACGAGATTGCGGCGCCGGGCGATCGGCCGCAGGTAGGCCGTGGCCGCTGAGTGGCGCCGGCCACGGTGAATGTTGCGGTCGAACGGCGCGAAGCCCTCCTGGCGGTAGCCGTTGACGTCGTCGGTCAACTCGTAGCCGGCCTGCTGGACGGCCTCGAAGAACGCCCCGAAGAGCGGCGACGCGGCCGGCCCGCGCTCCAGGACGAGGGGCCCGTCGTGGCCGCGCCACGGGTCGTCGGGCCCGGCCGCGAGGCTGGTCTCCATGCGCTTGAAGTACGGCAGGCAGTGGGCGAAGTCCCAGTCCGCCATGCCCGGTGCGGCCGCCCAGCCCTCGTAGTCCAGCGGATTGCCGCGCTGGAAGATCATGCCGTTGATCGACGACGAGCCGCCGAGGACGCGCCCGCGGGCGTGGTAGATCCGCCGTCCGCCGAGGTGCGGCTCCGGCTCGGATTGGTAGCCCCAGTCGTAGAAGCGGCTGCCGATCGGGAACGTCAGCGCCGCCGGCATGTGCAGGAAGACGTCGACGCGCCAATCCCGACGGCCCGCCTCCAGGACCAGGACCCGGGTCGACGGATCCTCGCTGAGCCGGTTGGCGAGCACGCAGCCGGCGGATCCACCGCCGACGATGACCACATCGAACAGCTCCTCGGGCATCGCTCGCGATGCTAGGACCCGGGAACCCGACGCGTGCGCCGCGGGGGATCGGCGCGTCAGCCGGCGCGACGGTCGCCGGAGCCGGTGGCCCGCTCAGCCGCGCCGAAAGTGGAGCTGGAACTCCATCACGCCGTGGTCCTCGATCGACAGCACGATGAACGACCGAGGGCGCTCGATCTCGTAGTCGGCGAAGGCGATGTCGATCGAGCCGCTGACCGTGACGACGTTGCCCGACAGGACGGCCCGGACGGGCACCTCGACGGTCCGAAGCACGCCGTGCAGCATCAGCTCGCCGGTCGCCGCGACCTCGACCACGCGGCCTTCGATCGGGATGGCGCCAAGCTCGATCGGACTGGTCAATCGGAAGGTCGCCGCCGGGAACCGGGCGGTCTCGATGCCCTGCCGCTCGAGCTGGCCGTCACGCCGCGAGTCGTCACTCTGGAGCGTCGTCAGGTCAGCCGTCACCTCGACGCTCGTGATCGTGCTGCCCTCGAGCGCCAGGCTGCCGGTCACGTCGGGGGTCCGTCCCACGGCCTCCTGGGCGCCGATGTCGGCCAGGGTTTCGCGGACCCGGTAGCCGACGAACGAGCCGCTGAAGTCGGAGAACGAGCCGATCGACGCGTCGATCGTCCACGTCCCGTCGAGCGTGCCCGGCACCGAGGTCGCCGAGGGATCGGTCGCGGCGTCCGATGGGACGGCCGGTGACGCGACGCCGACCGCGGGCGGGGGCGCGTCACGAAGGAACAGGTACGCCAGCCCGGCGCCGCCCGCGATGAGGCCGGCGGCCACGATCCCGACGACGATGAGCCTCAGCGGCGAGCGGCGGAGGGAGCTCACGCGTTGCCGGTCGACGCGGCCGCGGGGACCCGCAGCTCGAAGCGGGCGCCGCCGAGCGGCGAGGCCCCGACGCTGATCGAGCCGGCATGATGCTCCGCGATCCACTTCGCGATGGCCAGCCCGAGGCCGGTCCCGCCCTCCGGCGCGCCCGGCGCCCGCCAGAAGCGATCGAAGATCCGAGCCGCGTCCTCGGGTCGCACGCCGGGGCCGGCATCCTCGACGGCCAGCGTCGCCGTGTCGCCGCCACGGACCACGACGCGGACCTCCGAGTCGGGCGGACCGTGACGGATCGCGTTGTCGAGCAGGATCGTCGTCAGCTGTCGGAGGCGCAGGCGGTCGCCGACGACCGGCGCCGGTTCGGGATCGACGACCAGGCGGATCTTCCGCGCCGCCGCCGGCTGGGCCAGCGAGCCGGCCGCCTCGGCGGCGACGTCACCCAGGTCGAGCGGCAGGCGCTCCAGCTGCACGGCCCCCGAATCGGAGCGCGCCAGCAGCAGCAGGTCGTCGACGAGGTTGGTGAGGTGGTGGACCTCGGCGTCGATGTCCTCGAGCGCATCGCCGACCTCGGCGACCGGGCGGGCGGCGTTGCGGCGAAGGTGCTCGACGGACGTTCGCACCACCGTGAGCGGGGTTCTCAGCTCGTGGCTCGCGTCCGCCGCGAACTCGCGCTGGCGGCGGAGCGCGGCGCGCTGCGCGGCGAGCGAATCGCGGATCGGGACGAGCGCACGCCGGGCGTAGACGGCGCCGAAGGCGACGGCGACGATGACGACGACCAGGCCGCCGACGACGAGCACCAGGACGAGGGTCTCGAGGGTGCGGACCTCGGCGCTGCGATCCTGCAGGACCTGGATGAAGAACCGACCCTGCGCCGTGTCGGCCGGCACGGTCAGCTGACGGACGGGTACCTCGAGCTCCTGGTTCGCGAACGCGCCCTGGACACGGATGGTGCGCAACCGGACGTCACGGCCGCCTGAATCCGCGGCGGTCGCGGCGGCCTGATCGACAAGGCCGGCGACGGCCATGAATCGCGGCCCGATGATGACCCGGCCGTCCGCGGAGAAGACGTAGCCGACCGTGCCGCCAGAGCCGAACAGAAAGTCGGCCGGGGAGCGATCCGGATCGGGCCCCGGTTCCCGGATCAGGTCGTCGGCGCGACTCTGCAGCAGCGCCACCCCGTTCGACTCGAGGGTCGAGGCGACCGCCGCGAACAGCGCCACGCCGAGGACGAGCAGGACGAGCAGGGTCGAGCCGCCGCTCCAGGCCACGAGCCGCCAGCGCACGCCCCGGACGAGGTGGGCGTCGGCATCCGCGGCCGAGACCTCGGCGGGATCGAGGTTCGACGGCGTGCCCGGCTCCAGCACGATCGGCTCAGCCATCGGCCATCCGGTAGCCGATGCCGCGGACGGTCTCGATCCAGCCGCCGGCCTCGCCGAGCTTCGTGCGCAGGTAGTGGACGTAGGCGTCGACCGCGTTCGGCGTGACCGCCACGGAGAATGGCCAGGCCTGGTCGAGCAGCTGGTCGCGGCTGAGCGCCTGGCCGGGATGGCGCAACAGGCACTCGAGGAGCGAGAACTCGCGCGGGCTGAGGTCCACGGGCGCGCCGTCGACCGTGACCCGCCGGGTTCGCTCGTCGAGCCGGATCGGACCGGCGGCGAGAACCGGGTCGGGGCGTCGCGGGCCCTTTTCGGCCCGCCGTGACAGCGCCCGGAGCCGCGCCGCGAGCTCCTCGTAGGCAAACGGCTTGACGAGGTAGTCGTCGGCGCCGGCGTCGAGCCCGGCGACGCGGTCGTTGACCGTGTCGCGCGCGGTCAGCATCAGGATCGTGAGATCCCGGCCGCCGCGGCGCAGCCGCTGCGCGACCTCGATTCCGGAGATGTCCGGCAGCCCGATGTCGAGGATCACCGCCTCGATGCCGTCGGTCGCCTCGGCGAGCTCCAGCGCTGTCTCGCCGTCGGGTGCGTGCTCGATCACGTGCCGGTCGTCCTCGAGGAGGCGGCGCAGGACACGGGAGAGGCGCGGATCGTCCTCCACGAGGAGCAGGTGCATGGGCCGCGATCTTAGGCGGCCGTGCCGGTCTGGGCGAGCGAGATGAGGTCGGCAGCCGCCGAGATCGGGATCGCGAAGCCGAGGCCCTCGGCGCTGCTGGCGACCGCGGTGTTGATACCGATCACGGCGCCGCCGGCGTCGAGCAGCGGACCGCCGCTGTTGCCCGGGTTGATCGCGGCGTCGGTCTGGATGAGGCCCGTCAACTGCTCCTGCGTTCGCGTCGCCGAATCGCTGACCGTGATGTCCCGATCGAGGCCCGAGACGATGCCCCGCGTCACGGTCTCGGTGTAGGTGCCGAGCGGACTCCCGATCGCGATCGCCGTCTGGCCGACCTTGATGGCCGACGCGTCGCCGATCTGCGCGGCGGCGAGGCCGGTCGCGTCGACCTTGATGAGCGCGAGATCGGTCTGGTCGGAGATCTTGATGACCGTCGCGGCCAGCTCGCGACCATCGGCCATCGCGACGCTGAGGCTTTGGCTGCCCGCGACGACGTGGCGGTTGGTGAGGATGTAGCCGTTGCTCGTGAGGATGACGCCGGAGCCGACGCCGGTCGTCGGCACCTGGAACGGCGAGAAGCGGCCCGCGCTGATGCCGTTGGCAGTGATCGTGACGACCGATGCGCGCGCCGCCGCGACGATGTCGGAGATGTCATCCGCCGAGATCTTCGTCGAGACGGTCGAGGCGTTTGCCGCCGGAGCCGGCGTCTCGGCAGGCGCCAGCGATCCGGTCAGCAGCGCTGCCGTGCCCGTCGACGCGAGGGATGCCGAGAGGAGGCTCGTCGCGAGGATGCCCGCGAGCCCCCGGCCGCCCGGTCGGGACGGTCGGGGGTCGGGCTTGCCCACCGGCACCTCGAGCCGGGGAGGAGGGGCCGGCTCGGGTTCGGTGGTCGGAAGGTTCTGAAGAGGTTCTTCGCTCGTCGGGAGCGTGCTCATCGCCGCATCTCCGTCGTTGCCATGCCGTTCCATGACTACGATCTAAGCGCGTGTTCCTGAGAAACTCGTGAGATGACGCCGGACCAGCGGCGTCGAGACCAGTGAGCGGTCAGCCGGTCAGCGGCGGAACCCACGCCGGCGAGGCGCGGTGCTGACGGCAGGCGCGCGGTGTGCTCCATCGCGGCGCATCATGGCCGCGGTTTCTGAGAGTCCCCTGAGGGAGCGGAGGTCGAACCAGGCGCGAATTGATGATTCAACGGCCTTCCGGCGCAACGGGCGTCACCGCACTGGCGCTCCTGGCCGCGTTGGTCGTGGTCGGCTGCGGCCGTTCGGCGGGTCCGTCGCCGCGCTCGAGCCCGGTGACCACCGACCTGCCCACGGCCACGCCGGGGTCGCCGGCGGCGACCTCGGCTCGGTCCGCCACCCTCGTCGGTGCGGGCGACATCGCGTCGTGCGACTCGAGCGGCGACGAGGCAACCGCCGCCCTGCTCGACGAGATCCCGGGCACGGTGTTCACGACCGGCGACAACGTCTACGACAACGGGACCGCCGACGAGTTCGAGCACTGCTACGACCCGAGCTGGGGCCGCGCCCGGGCGCGAACCCGGCCGGCGCCGGGGAACCACGACTACCACACCCGTGGCGCCGTAGGCTACTTCGACTACTTCGGCGACCTCGCCGGCGACGACCGGACTGGCTGGTACGCCTACGACCTCAACAGCTGGCGGATCTACGCGCTGAACTCCAACTGCGGCGCGATCGGCGGCTGTGGCGCCGGCTCGGCCCAGGAGCAATGGCTGCGGGCCGACCTGGCAAGCCACCCGGCCGCCTGCGTCCTCGCCTACTGGCACCACCCACTGTTCAGCTCCAGCCGGCACGGCAACAACCCGGACGTCCGGCCGCTGTTCGAAGCGCTCTATGACGCCGGCGCCGAGATCGTGCTCGGCGGCCACGACCACAGCTACGAGCGCTACGCGCCGCAGGCGCCCGATGGCGCCGCCGATTCGGCGCGCGGGCTGGTCGAGATCGTCGTCGGCACCGGCGGCCGGAGCCACTACGGCTTCGCGACCGTGGGCGCGAACAGCCTCGTCCGGGATGGCGCCACGTTCGGCGTGCTCAAGCTGACCCTCGCCGAGGGCAGCTATGCCTTCGAGTTCGTGCCCGTCGCCGGTCAGGCGTTCAGCGATTCGGGCTCAGGAGCCTGCCACTGAGGCGGCCACCGACGCCTCCGGGGTCGGCAGCGGGACCGGCGTCGCCGCGATCTTGATGTCGTGGCACAGCAGGCATGTCTCGTCGGACCGCAGGGCATGGTCGATCGGCAGCGCCCCGACCTCGGCCGAGACATGGCACTCGCGACAGCCGAGGCTCAGGCTGGCATTGTGCGGGTACTCCGGCGGCGACAGCTCGGCCGGCTGGTGGCAGAGCACGCATTCGTCCTCGCGCGAGCTCGCCATCGACGACGGCAGATGGGCCACCCCGCCATGGCAGGTGAGGCACTTCTGGCTCTGCAGCAGGGCATGCGGGCGGGTGATCGCCGGTCCCGACGGCGCCGTCCGATGGCAGTTCAGGCACTCCTCCTCGGCGATGCCCTCGTGGCCCGGCGCCGCCCGGCCGAGCGCCTCGTTGCCGTGGCACGTCGTGCAGCGCCGCCAGCCCTCGACCGGGTGGAGCATCTGCGGCACCGACTTGACCTGGCCCGCGGTCTCGTGGCACAGGATGCAGGCGTTCGTCGTCGGGATGTGGGCGCTGCCCATCGGCATCAACCCGAACGTCGGCGAGGCGGACGGCAGCAGCTGTGCCGGCTGGTTGACCGGCGAGCTGACGACCCCGACCACGATGATCGCGGCGAGGGCGCCGACGGCGACGAGGTTGGCGACGATCAGCAGCCGGCCGGCGTCGTGGATCAGGCGGGGGCGGAGGGCGACCCTCATTCGGCCTCCTCCAGCAGCTCCGGACCGCCGTCGCGCGACTCGAGGACCTCCTCGCGGGTCGGGTACTTGTAGCCGCTGAAGATGCTCGAGAGCAGGCCGTTCTTCTCGATGTTGTCGACGAGGATGCAGCTGTAGATGTGGAACGTCGCGATCGCGAGGATGCCCCACATCGCGAGGTGGTGGAGCAGCCGGATCGTCTGCAGTCCGACGAACTCGCGGACCCAGGCGAACAGCGTCGCCGCCGGCTCGATGCCGAGCACGCCGTACAGGACGAACCCGGTCAGGACCTCGATCACGATCAGCCCGAACAGCAGGACGTAGGCCGACGCCGCGAGCTGGTTGTGGCCCAGGACCTTCGGGATCTCCTTGCGCAGGAAGGCGTAGTAGCCGGCCTGGCGGAAGATCTCGACGACCTGCGCGCGGCTGATCGGCAGGAATGCCGACCAGCGCGCGAAGCGATTCCCGGCGAGGAGCCAGATGGTCCGCAGCAGCCCGGACGCGAGCAGCGCGACCGCGGCCAGCAGGTGGATCGTCCGGACGTCGGTCATGATCGGGCCCGACGGGGCGACGAGGAATGGGTTGGCGATGTAGAAGCCGGTCACCGTCAGAACGACGATCGAGCCGGCGAGGACCCAGTGGCTGACCCGGACGGGGACCTGCCAGACATACAGCCTGACGCGCTGCTCGCGCTCGGGCGAGGGTGTTGCGATTCGGGCGCCAGAAGCGTCCGGAGCCGGTGCGGTCATCGATTCGGCGGTCATCAGTGCACTCCGCAGGTCAGGCATGGATCGAACCCGTGGACGACCCGCAGCAGCTCGATCGGGCGCGTCGCGTCGACGACGGGCGTTCCGACGAGCGCCTCCTCGAGTGCGCCGCGGCGGCCGCGGTTGTCCCGCGGCGAGGCGTTCCAGGTGCCGGCGTCGACGACCGAGTAGCGATCGATCCGGCGATCACGGATGGCGAGCCAGTGGCCGACCGCGCCGCGGCCAGACTCTCCGATCGACCAGCCCTCGGCGGTCGCCGGCCAGCTTGCCGGATCCCAGCGACTGACGTCGGCCACGGCCAGGTCACCGTCGGCGAGATTCGCCTCGAGCTCGTCCAGCCAGGCGCGCATCCGGCGCGCAACCACGACGGCCTCGACGGCCGGCGCGACGAGGCGGCCGAGCATCCCGAACGCGGCGTCCGACGGTGCGCCGGTGAGGGCCATCGCGCGGCTGAGCCGCAGCGGCAGGTCGCCGCCGCCGGCGGCGGTCGCGACGAGCGAGCGGGCGAGCGGCCCGACCTCCACCGGATCGTCCTCGTAGCGCGGGGCCTTGACCCAGCTGTAGCGCTCGAAGCCTTCGAGGGTCTCGAACGGCGGTCGCGGTCCGTCATAGCGAGGCGTGGTGCCGCTCTCGGCCGGTCGCTGGAGGGCCTCGGCAGTCGGCTCGTACCACGCGTGTCCGACGCTCTCGGCCACGCCCGACTGGTCGACCTCGACGAGCCGCCCGACGTCGCGGTCCATGACTCGCCCGCGCGGCAGCAGCAGGGCCGGTCGGTCGGCGTCGTCCTCGGGCAGGTCCCCGAAGGCCAGGAAGTGGCCGCGGCCGCGGCCGAAGCCGGCCCAGTCGGCATGCGCCGAGGCGACGGCGATCGTGTCGGGCAAAAAGACGTCTTCGCAGAACGTGACGGCGTCGTCGACGAGGGTCCGCATCGCATCGAGGCGCTCGGCCGTCAGCGCCGACGGAACCTGCCGGCCGGTGCCCCACAGGTGCTGCCCCGGGGCCACCTTCGACGGGCCGGCCCAGGGTGGCGCCGTGGCCATGCCGCCGACGAGGAATGACTGCGGATGCGGGGTCTTGCCGCCGATCAGCGCCTGGATGCCGGTGACCCGGCGCCGCCAGTCGATGGCCTCGAACGCGTGGGCCAGGAGGACCAGGTCGGCCTCCGGGCTGAGTCGGTAGGCGGGATGGCCCCACGGTCCGCCGGCGAAGGGGCCCGAGCGTCCGGAAGCCGCGGTTGCCTCGATGCGACGTCGGGCGATCTCGAGCTCGCCGATGTCGATCGGCTGCTCGGCGCCGAGCGAGCGGGCGAACTCGGCCGCCGCTGCCGCATCGGCCTGCACCGCAGCGCCGGCATCGACCCAGTCGACGAGCTGGCGCCCGAAGAACGCGGCGGCGTGGTTCGCGACGAGCTGCGTGCCGGCCACGAGGTTCCGGAGGAGGCGGGCGTTCGGCGGCACCCGGACGCCGAGCGCGGCCTCGACGGCGCGGACCGAGGCGAGCGCATGCGCCGTGCCACACGTGCCGCAGATGCGCTGCGCGAGCAGCCATGCCTCGCGTGGGTCGCGACCGAGGAGGATCCGCTCGACGCCGCGGTACATCGTGCCCGACAGCCACGCGTCGCGGACTGCGCCGGCCTCCAACTCGACCTCCAGCCGCAGCTGGCCGCCGACGCGCGTCACGGGGTCGATGACGAGCCGGGTCATGGGTCGTCCTCGGCCGCCGGCGGCCGGACTGGCTTCGGCCGAGGCGCCGCTTCGAGCTTGGGTTCAGGCGGGACTTCCGGCGGGTTCGCCGCCTCGGCCTCGAGCCCTGGCTCGGGCTCGTCCTCCGCGTCTTCGGCGGGTCCTTCCGCGGCCGGCACATCGGCGGCGGGCATATCGGCGGCGGGCATATCGGCGGCGGGCGCCACGTCCGGCGGGGCGTTCGGCTCGGCCGGGGTGATCGGCTCGGCCGGGGCCTCGACGGCCACCACGGGCTCCGGCACCGCGTCGGCGGCGGGCGCCACGCGGGCCCGGGCGGCGCGCCGGCGTCGCAGCGCGGCGCGGGCAACGCTGGCCGTGCCGTGGGCGGCCGCCAGCCCGGCGGTCCCGCCGACGAGCACCTGGCCGGCGAAGTCGGCCGTGAGCCACGGTACGAACGAGGCGAGCGGCGGGAGGCGCCGGAACGCCGGTCCCATCGAATCCCAGAAACCCGGCATGGTGCAGGCGATGCACACCTGGCCCGACCCGATCGGCCAGCTCGCGCCATCGTCGTAGCGCACGGCCGGGCAGTTGGCGTACGCCTCGGGGCCCTTGCAGCCCATCTTGTAGAGGCACCAGCCCTTCTGGGCGCCCTCGTCGCCCCAGGCCTCGACGAACTCGCCGAACTCGAAATGCGCTCGCCGCTCGCACTGGTTGTGGATCAGCGAGCCGTACGCGAACAGCGGCCGGCCGCGCAGATCGGCCGGCGGCAGCTCGTTGAACGTCAGGAAGTGGACGAACGTCGCCGCCAGGTTCGCGGCGTTGACCGGGCAACCCGGCAGGCTGATGAACGGTCGACCACCCGCGACGACACCGGCGCCGCTGGCCCCAATGGTCCCGCCGGTCGCGGCCGCCAAGCCGCCGTCGAAGGCGCACGAGCCGACCGCGATGACGCCGAGCGCACCGGCGCAGACCTCGCGGGCCACGTCCCGGAACGCGCGGCCGCCGACCGTGTGCCAGGCCCCGTCGTCGGCGCCCGCGACCGCGCCCTCGATGACCGCCAGGTAGCCGTTCGGGGCGGCCGCCATCGTCGCCGATCGCACGTCCGCGGCCGCGGTTCCCGAGGCGGCCATGAGGATTTCGAGATAGTCGACCGAGAGCGACTCGAGGAGCAGCGAGACCGCATCGGGTTCGGCGGTCCGGAGCAGGGCTTCGCCGTCGCCGCCGCAGCCGGCGCCGCGGAGCCAGATCAGGGGGATGCGCGGCGATGCCGTCACCGCCGCGGCGACCCGCGGCGCGTACCGCGGCGGCAACGCCAGCAGCGTCGTCATCGCGCCGCAGAACGCCAGGAACGCTCGTCGCGACAGGCCACGCTCCAGCAGCGCCCCGAGCTCGCCCTGGATCGTGGCGGCGGTCATGACCCCTGGTGGCACAGCCAGCACAGCTCGCTCGGCCGGCCGACCATGCTCGAGGGCAGCGGCGCGATCTTGCCGTGGCAGCCCAGGCAGTCGGCGCCGGCCAGGCTGGGGTGCTGCGGCGTGGGCGCCGGCTCGCTCGCCTCCTTGTGGCAGACGAGGCACTGGTCGGCGTGGATGCCGTTGTGCCCGGGCGCCGTCACGACGAGGCGGTCGTTGGCGTGACACTCGGTGCAGTTCGTCCAGCCATGGACGGGATGGCCGAGCGCCGGGATCGGGCGCAGGCCGATGCCGCCATCGGGCGTGAGGTGGCAGGCCGCGCAGTCGGAGCCCGGCGGCATGGCGATCTGGCCCGGTGCGATCGAGCGAAGCCAAGGCGTCGGGGACGGTTCGGCGGCCGTCGGCCGGGCCGTCGCGCCGCCGATGGCGCCGAGATCGGTGGCTGCCAGCACATAGCCGAACACCAGCACGGCGGCCACGATCGCGGTCGCGCCGATCAGCCACGTGACCAGCCGTCGCGCCGCAATCGAGCGGCGGCGGACCGGAGCGGGCGGGCGCTCGAGCGGCTCGCTCATCGCGCGACTCCGAGCGTTCGCCGGAGCATCTTCCGCTGCAACGAGGCACGGACGCCATGGACGTCCCCGCGACCGCCCGGCGAGGACAGGTCGAGGAATCGTTCGGCCAGCGTGTAGACCAGCCCGACGAGGGCGACGGAGCCGATCACGATGCCGATCTCAGCGAGGCTGGGGCTGTAGGCCGCGTATGGCTCGGCGACGATGCCGGAGGCGGCGGTCGACGGCGCGATCTGGCCGGCGGCCACGAACCCGAAGCGGTCGACGAACATCCCGATCATCACCAGGGACGAGGCGGCGAACACGAGCGTCGACCGCGCGACCATCGGCACGAGCAGGATCAGCAGCGGCGCGACGAGGCCGACGCCGACTCGGAGGACCCATGAGCCGGGCCCGAGCGGACCGAACAGGAGCGCTGTCACGGCCGCGCGCTCGGCCTCGGTGCCGACGGTCACGGCGAGGACGGTGCGCAGCGCGGTGAAGCCCATCACGACCGCGAGCAGGATCAGCAGCAGGCGCCAGACGCCGACGATCACGGCGTCGGCATCGGGCCCGTGGCCCGGCAGCCGCAGCCGGTTCACGAGCACGAACACGATGCCCAGCACCGAGGCCCCCGACAGCGCCGCCGTCAGGATCAGGTAGATCGGCGCGAAGCTGCCCTGCCAGAACGGCCGCGACACGAGGCTGCCGAAGACCAGCCCGAGGGTCGTCGGCGCGACGATCGCGAAGCCGGTGGCGATCACGCACGACGCGTGGGCCAGGCGCTGGTAGGGCGACATGTTCGCCAGCAGCTCGAACACCAGGATGCCCAGGTAGAGGGCGTAGACCGTGCCCATCCACCACATCGGCGACGACGGCGCCGGGCTCAACACGACCCCGAAGATCAGCCGCAGCGGGTAGTGGAGGTCGAGGGCGATCACCCCGAAGCCGGCGATGAGGAACAGCAGGGCCAGCACGACGTGCCGCATCTCGAGCGGCTTGAAGCGGTCGATGCCGAAGACCATGCCGAGCGAGTTGACGAGGCACAGCCCACTCGTCGTCACGACGAGGAAGACGTAGGCCGCGATCAGGATCCCCCACTCGAACGGCGGGGTCGTCCCGAAGACCTCGGCGCCCGGCGGAACGGTCAACGCCGCAGACGCTGCGCCGAGCACGGCCACGATCGTCAGGGCAGCGAGCCAGCGGCGCAGGTAGCGCGGCTGGGAGGCGACCTCGGCGCGGAGCATCTGGCCCGCGCTGGCCACGGCGGTCCGTGCCGACGCGCGGTCGAGCACCACGGAGCGTCCGGCGATCCGCAGGCGCATCAGCCCACCTCGCTTTCGAGGCCGACGTAGTAGACACGCGGCTCCGTGCCGAGGTCGGCCCGCAGGAGGCTGACGCCCGGCGTATTGACGATCGTCTGGATCGGGCTGGCCGGATCGGTGAGGTCGCCGAAGACCCGCGCCCCCACCGGGCAGATCTCGACGCACGCCGGCCGGCGGCCGTCGGACACGCGGTGGTAGCACCACGTGCACTTGTCGGCCACGCCGGCGCTGCCCATCGGCGACGACGCACCAGCCGGGATCAGGTAGCGGGCCCCGTACGGGCACGCGACGACGCAGTAGCCGCAACCGACGCAGCGCTCCTGGTCGACGAGGACGACGCCCTCGGGCGTCTGATACGTCGCGCCGACCGGGCAGACGCCGACACACGGCGGGTTCTCGCACTGCATGCACAGGCGCGGCATGAACCAGCTTCGCTGGATATCGGCCGTCGCCGCGCCGGGGGCGGTCGACAGGGTCGGGAAGCCGTCGATGCCGGCCTCCGGCGAGTCGACGTACTCGGTGCCGTCGGCGGCGACCGCGTGCCGCTCGACCCACGTCCGATTGCACTCCGGGTTGAACGGGACGTCGTTCTCCAGCTTGCAGGCCTCGACGCAGCGGCCGCAGCCGATGCAGCGCGTCGTATCGACACCGAAGGCCCACGAGGCTTCGATGCCGGTCGACGGCGACGGGCTCGACCCCGGCTGGCCCGTCGAGCCACCGCTCTTCGGTGGTGGCGTCGGCAGGTCGCGCGGCCACAGCGCGACCCCGGCCGCGGCTCCTGGCGCGAGCAGGACGAGCAGCGCCAGGAATCGGCGCCGCGTGAACGCCAGGGCCCGGCGGCCCAGCTCGGCGGCGCTCGGCGCGGTCGAGACGGCCATCGGCTAGCCTCGGCCCCCGCGCATGTGGCGGCGGATCAGGAGGCCCCACGCCAGCGGCACGATGCCGAGCACGACGGCGCTGCCGATGAGGGCGATCGTGGCGACGCCCTGGCCGAACGCGAACAGCAGGGCGTGGACCAGCGCGAAGCCGACGATGAACGCCACGACGAGGGTGGCCAGTGTGAGGACCAGCCACATCGTCACGATCCGGAGATCGCCCAGCAGCCGGCCGCCGGGGGCCCGCTCGCTGGGCGCGGCGAGCACGTCTGGCGCCTTGAGGCCGCTCTCCCGCCAGATCACGATGGCCACCAGGATCGTCACCCCCAGCAGCACCGGGAACGTCAGGGCGAACACAACCTGGATCGGATCGTTCATCGCCTCAACCTCCCACGGCCTGCGTGCTGCGATGACAGGCTCGGCAATCGCCGTCCCAGGTGGGGTGCTCGGCCGGCATCGGCCGGATGCCGTCCGG
>QKHE01000101.1 GCA_003250155.1 Chloroflexota bacterium
TTCCCGATCCTGCTCGTCCTCGTCGGGCTGACGGCGCTCGATGATGCGCTGCGGGGTCGCCTGCCCGATGCCGTCCAGCTGGCGGTCGTCGCCGTCGTGTCGGCCCTCGCCACGCTGGTCAACCCGTTCGGGATCGACGTCTGGGGCTACGTCCTGAATATCGCCTCGAACCCGACGATCGCCTCGCAGGTCAGCGAATGGCGGCCGCCGTCACCCTTCGACGGCGCCGGCGCCCTCTTCTACGGCTCGCTGCTGGTCGTCGCCGCGGTGGCGATCGGGCTGCTCGTGATCGCTCGACGCCGGCTCCGTGGCGGCATCCCCGGCGCTGCGATCACGGCGCTGCTCATGCTCGGGGCGTTTGCCGGCCTCGGCATCGTCACCGGCCGCGGGCTCGCGTGGTGGGCGCTCGTCTGGCCCGTCGCGCTCGCCTCGCTCCTCGCCGTGGCGCTCGGTGCCGACGCGCAGCGGCATCGGGATCCTTCCGTCGCCGGCCCGACCTGGGTCCCCGAGGCGCTGCGACCGATTCCGGCCACCGAGCGCCCCCGCCCGCTCAACACCGTGTTCGTCGTGGTCCTGCTGCTCGCCTTCGTGGCGCTCCTGCCGAGCTGGCGTCCGGTCGGCCCCGCCGGCGTGCCCGAAGGCCTGCTCAGCCATGCTCCCCAGGAGATCGCGGTGGAGTTGACGGGCGGGCCCGGTGCCGGTCGCCATCGACTGCCACTCCGCGTCTGGAACCCGCAACTGTGGGGTTCGTGGCTGGAGTTCGCCGCGCCGCAAAGCGTTGCGGTCGCCCTCGATTCCCGTCTCGAGCTGTACCCCGCTCAGATCTGGGCCGATGCGGAAATCATCGCCTCGGCCGGGGATGGCTGGCGGGAGCTGCTCGACCAGTACCGCGTGACGCTCCTGGTCGTGGCGCCGGAGCAGACGGCGCTGCTGCAGGCGCTCGACGTGCGTTCGGGCTGGGTTGCCAGCTATCGCTCCGCCGAGGGATCCATCTGGATGCGGCGCAACGCGTTCATCGAGAACTGAGAGCCCGGGCGCCTATGGCCGGTAGGCGTCCCAGTAACGCTCGGCGCGGCCGAGGTCACCCTGCGACCCGACGCGCGCCGCTTCGAGTCGAACGGCGGAGGCCATCTTGCGCTCGCCCTCGAACAGTCGATCGAGCTGGCTCTCGTACAGGGCGACGCCGCGGATCTTGCGCTCGAGCTGGTCGCCGATGTCGGCGAAGCGCGGCGTCAGGAGCACGTCCGGCGGCAGGCCGTCGAGCGCCCCGGCGGGCAGGCCGTCGAGCGAGCTGAAGCCGCCCCACCAGCTGTACGGGAAGTCCTCGTAGAACGTCACCGTGTCGGCCCAGTCCGGACCGGGCATCGTCCAGCTGCGGGCCTCGCCCAGCAGGCCGAGCCCGACCGCGCGGCACAGCTGGTGATCGACATGGTTGCCGACGCCGAGCGGGAAGTAGACCCGCTGCGGCTCGAGCCGTGCGATCTCGCGGCGCAGGATCTCGGCCGGCGCGTCATCGTCGGCCCGCGGCTCGCCGAGCAGCTGCTCGTCGCCCTGGTAGCCGCGGAAGACCGCGTCGGGCAGGTCGAGGAACACGATCGAGGCCTCGGCGAACAGCGCGTAGCGCTCGTCCTCGACACGGCGCGTCGCGACCGCGTCGCCGGTGCTCGCCGCCTCGACCACGTCGTCGGTGTAGACCGCACCCTGGGTCGAGACCTCGTCGACCAGCACCTGGCCCGCCAGCGGCCGGTTTCGAATGCTCGCCCGGCGATACCACGACGCGCGCTGCCAGAACCGCTTGGACGACGCATCGGCATCGGCCTGGGTCGCCTCGAGCCGGTCATCCTCGGCGGCCCATGGCCGCACGCCGCTGCCGTCGTCGACCGGGAAGTCGGCGGCGATGGCCGATCGGTTGAAGGCTTCGGTCACCGGCCAGATTGCCTTCGTCCCGAAGCCCAGCGCCTCGCGCTGGTAGCCGGTCAAGTCGCCGTCTGCCCCGCCGCCCGAGCCCGAGTACACCGTCAGGATCGTGACGTTCTGGCCGAGCTCGCGGAGGCTGGCGATCAGACCACCGCAGGAAAGGGCGGCGTCGTCAGGGTGGGGAGCGACGAAGACGTGGGCCACTGCCGGGCGAGTATACGGAGCGGGGGCGGCGAGCGGCGTTCGGTGGCGTTCGGCGGCCGGCTGGGTCAGCCACCGAAGCCGGGTGCGCCCGACCCTCCCTCCTGCCAGCCGCCCTCGCCCACCAGCGGCACGAACACGACCGGGCCGTCCGAGCGCTCGGTCCACTCGTCCTCACCGCGGCGCTCCACGACGACCAGGTCCTGCTGGGCTCTCGGCCCGACGGGGACGACGAGGCGCCCGCCGACCGCGAGCTGCTCCCGCAACGCTTCGGGCAGGCTGGGAGCGGCCGCCGTGACGATGATCCCGTCCCACGGTGCGCCCACGACGTCACCCCGGCTGCCGTCGCCGACGCGCACCTCGACCCCGGACACGCCCAGCTGGCCGAGCCGCTCCCTCGCGCGCGCAGCCAGCTCGGCGTGGCGCTCGATCGAGACGACCGTGGCGCCCATGCAGGCGAGGATTGCCGCCTGGTAGCCCGAGCCGGTTCCGATCTCGAGCACCCGAGCGCCGCGGTCGAGCGCCAGCAGCTCGGTCATCCGAGCCACGATGTACGGCTGGCTGATCGTCTGACCGGCCTCGATCGGGAGGGCCCGGTCGTCGTACGCGAAGGCGGCCGCGCCCGGCACGAACAGCTCGCGGGGGACGCTCGCCATGCACCGCAGCACTCGCGGGTCACGGATGCCGCGGCGCTCGAGCTGGTCGCTGACCATCGCCCGACGCAGTCGCTCCGAGGCATCGCTCGCGTCGTCATGCGCGGCGTTCGAGGCGTCGCGCCGGCGATTTCGAAACCAGCGCACGGTTCGAGCATACGCCGCACCGACCTCAGCGCCGAGGCCTTCGACGGCCGCGCGTCGTCCCGCTGGACCCCCCGTCAGGTCGCGGCTGGCGGCTCCGTGGTCGGCGACGCCGCCGGGCTGGCCGAGGGCTCCGTGGTTGGCGACGGGGCCGCCGACGAGCTCGCGGCGGGCGTCGGCGTGGCGACCGGCGCGTGGGTCCGGACGGGGGTGAAGGCGCCGCCCTTGCCGAAGGCCATCGCGAACAGGAAGATGCCGATGAAGGCGAGCGCCGAGCCGGCCACGAACACGCTCGAGGCACGGTCCCGGATCCGCAGCGCGGGATCGATCGCGAAGCCGGTGCGGCCCCTCGCCGGTGGCGCGGGCTTCGCACCTGGCCGCCGCCCTGCCGGGGCGGCCTCCCCCCGGCCCGGTCGCCTCGCGGGCCGCGCCGCGGGAGCCGGTTCGGGCTCGACCGAGATGGACGCCGGCTCGAGCTCGTCGTCCTCGGGTTCGAGCTCGGGCTCGTCGACCTCCTGCTCGAGCTCGTCAGCCTCCTGCTCGAGCTCGTCAGCCTCCCCCTCGGGCTCGAGCTCGTCGTCGCGGGGCGCGTCGTTCCGTGGTTCGGTCATCGGTTCGGTGTCGTCTCCTCGAGGCAGGGCCCAGGGCCCGCGGGACGGCGCGAGTGTACGCGAAGGCCGTCCGTCCGGGCGTTGACTAGGCGTCGCGGACTGCCGGAACGAGCAGCCCGGCCAGGCCCGCCACGGCGGTGACGAGCCCGAAGACGCCGATGACGGGCGCCGCCCCGAACCACTCGCCGAGGACGCCGCCGACGCCCATCGCCAGGGTCATCGACCCGAAGACGACCGAGAACCGCAGGCCCAGGACGCGGCCCATGAGCTCCTGGGGCGTCCGACGCTGGAAGAGCGTCTGGCTCGGGATCACGAACGCGAGGTTGCCGACGCCCGTGCCGAACGCCAGGCCGATCGCGAGGTACAGGTTGCCGGTCAGGGCAAGCCCGGCGACGAG
>QKHE01000012.1 GCA_003250155.1 Chloroflexota bacterium
CCTCGGCTGCCGGCACGGCTTCCGGCGCCGCCTCCGCCGTGTCAGCCGTAGCCGCGTCGGCCTCCGCCGCGTCGGCCGTAACCGCGTCGGCCTTGGCCGCGTCCGCCTTGGCCGCGTCCGCCTTGGCCGCGCGGGTCGTTCGTCGTGCCCGCGGTTTGGCCGGCGCGGCTTTCGGCTCGGGCGCCGCCTTGGTCGAGACCTCCGTCGATTCGGCCGCCTCGGCCTCGGGCGCCGCCACGGCTTCGGGAGTCTCCGCTCCCGCGTCTGTCACCTCGGCCTTGGCCGTCGGCGGTTCGGCGGCGGCGGCCGACTCGGCCGCGGCCGGCGCGTCCGCCTGGGTCTCGTCCTTGGCTGCCCGCGCCTCGGCCGCCGAGACGTCGCTTCGGATGTCGATCCGCCAGCCCGTCAGGCGCGCCGCCAGGCGGGCGTTCTGGCCCTCCCGGCCGATGGCCAGCGAGAGCATCCGCTCCGGCACGGTCACGTTGGCGATCCGATGGTCCTGGTCGATGTCGACCGACAGGACCTGCGCCGGCGACAGGGCGTTGGCGACGAACATGCCCGGGTCGTCGTTCCACGGGATGACGTCGATCTTCTCGCCGCCGAGCTCGGCGACGACGGCTTGGACGCGCGCCCCACGCTGGCCGACCGTCGCGCCGACCGGGTCGAGCCCCTCCTGCCGCGATGCGACCGCGACCTTCGAGCGGCTGCCGGCCTCGCGGGCGATCGCCCGGATCTCGACGGTTCCGCTGTGGATCTCGGGGACCTCGAGCTCGAAGAGCCGCTTCAGGAAGCCCTTGTGGGTTCGGCTCACGAACAGCGTCGGACCGCGCGGCGTGCGCCGCACCTCGAGCACGAAGGCCTTGACGTTCTGGCCGATCCGGTAATGCTCCAGCGGCGACTGCTCGGTCGTCGCCAGAACGGCCTCGACGCCCTTGCCCATGTCGAGGATCATCGCCCGCGGCTCGACGCGGTTGACGGTGCCGTTCACGAGCTCGCCCTCGCGGTTGGCGAACTGGTCGAACACGACGTCGCGCTCGGCCTCGCGCAGCCGCTGCAGGACGACCTGCTTGGCCGTCTGCGCGCCGATCCGGCCGAACGACTCGCCGTCGAGCTGCTCGATCTCGACGAGCTCCCCGAGCTGCGCATCCGGCTTGTGCTTGCGCGCCTCATCGATGGTGAAGCTCGTCAGCTCGTTCTCCTCGTCGATCTCGTCGGACACGTAGCGCGCCCGGTAGACCCGGATATGGCCCGAGTCGGCGTCGATCTCGACGTGGATGTCCTCCTCGTTCGCGACGCGCCGATACGCGGCCGCGATCGCCTCCTCCACGGTCCGGATCAGCTGCTCTCGGGGAACCTGCTTCTCGGCGTTGAGCTGGAGGAGCGCCCCGACGAAATCTCGACTCATGTCGTCTCGTCCTCCACTCCTGACGACCCGCGCCGGGAAGCCGGTGCCGTCGACCATTCCGCCGCCGAAAAAAAACGTGGGGGTCACCCACGTCTGAGGCGGCCATTTTCTGCTCCGGGGAGTATACACCCGGCTTGTTCGGGCGTTGAACGCGCGGCCCCGGCGACCGGTCCACGCCGAGGACGCCGCGACGGGCCGTCAGCTCACCGGCGCGACGGTTATGGGGCCGGCGCGAGCGAGGCCTCGCCGCTCGCGAGGTAGCCGGTCGTCCAGGCCGCGGCTCGCGCCAGGTCGGCCAGCCATTCCGGATCGATGTTCGCGAACGTGTCGCAGGCCAGGTGGTAGCACGGGTCGAGTGAGGCGCCGAGCGTGCCGCCGAACTCGGCCACCTGGTCCTCATTCTTGGCCGTGTTGTGGCCGGAGAACAGGCCGCCGGCGGGAATCCCGGCCTGGGCGAACGGCAGATCGTCGCTGGAACCGCCGCCGAAGCTGCTCCACGTCAGGCCCTCGCCGTCGAGCGCCGCGATCAGCAGCTGCTCGACCGGCGCGGAGGAGGCACTGTCCGCGTAGTGGTAGACCTCGCGAACGCCGTTGATCGAGCCGAGCATGTCGAAGTTGAGGTAGGCCGCGATCCGGGCCGCGTCGGCGGCCGACAGATTCCCGAGGTACCGGAACGACCCCCACAGCCCGAGCTCCTCGGCCGCCCAGAAGGCGACCCGGACCTTCCAGGCCGGGCTCGGTCCGCCGGCGTCGGACAGCGCCGCCAGGCGGCGCGCGATCTCGAGCACGGTCATCGTGCCCGAGCCGTTGTCGTTGATGCCCGGGCCGTCGATGACCGAGTCGAGGTGACCGCCGAGCATCACGACGTGGTCGGGATCGCCGCCCGGCGTGTCCGCGATGACGCTCGCCATCGGCCGGTTGACGAGCGATGTCGAGATCGCCAGGTGGACCTCGTAGCCCTCCTCGGCGGCGTCGTTGAGCGCCAGCCCGACCTGGTGCGTCGCGCCGACGGCCGGAATGGTCAGGCCCGTCGGGTCGAGCAGCGTCGGGCGCAGGACGTGGCCCGACTCCCAGGCCGGCGTCGAGCGGACGACCGCCACGGCGCCCGACTGCTGGGCGTTGACGACGACGTCGCGCATGAGGCAGTGGTCGGGCTGGACGAGCACGATCCGGCCGGGCGGAACCGCGGTCCAGTCGGTCGCGTCGCAGCCGCTGCCGGTGACCGAGCCGGGCGGCGCGGCGGGGTCGAAGTCGAGGGCGAAGACCTGCGCGGTCACGTCGCCAGACGGCGAGAGCAGCATCGCCCGGAAGTCGTCGCCGCCCTCGAAGATCGGGCCGCGTGGCGACGCGATGTCGAGCGTCCCGGGCACGGTCTCGGCGAACAGCGGAGCGACGATCTCGTCGAGCGTGACCTCGTAGCCCAGCGAGCGAAGCGTGTCGGCGACGAACGACGCCGCGGCGTCGTAGCCGGGCGTGCCGGCCGCCCGGGTGCCGCCGCTGTCGACGGTGATCGCCTCCAGCCGGCGCAGGTCCTCGACGATGGCGGCGGGATCGATCGCGTCCCGCAGCGCGATCGCGAGCGGGGGCGCGAGGCCGGGCGAGGCGCCGGAGGCGACCGGCGGGCTGAAGCTCGGCGCCGCCGTCGGGAGCGCGGTCGGCGACGGTGACGCCGTCGGTGTCGTGCCACAGGCGGCGAGCAGCAGCGCAAGGCCGACGCCGAGCGGGCCCCGGCGGCGCGACGATGGGCGATGCGACGGCGGGCGTCGCGCGTCGGTCATGCCGAGACGCCGACCGTCCCGTAGCGGCGGTCGACGTAGGCCTCGAGCAGGGCGACGAACTCGTCGACGAGGCCGTCGCCGCGGAGCGTCCGGTCGAGCTGTCCGTCGACGAACACCGGGGCGACCGGCTCCTCGAACGTGCCGGGCAGCGAGATGCCGATATCGGCGTGCTTCGATTCGCCGGGACCGTTGACGACGCAGCCCATCACCGCGACGGTCAGGTTCTCGACGCCGGGATAGCGTTCGCGCCACTCGGGCATCCGATCCCGGAGGTGGCCCTGGATCCGCTCGGCCATCTCCTGGAAGAACGTCGACGTGGTGCGGCCGCAGCCGGGACAGGCGCTGACCTGGGGCAGGAACGACCGGAGGCCCATCGATTGCAGGACCTGCTGGGCGACCCGGACCTCCTCCTCGCGCTCACCGCCCGGCGCCGGGGTGAGCGAGACCCGGATCGTGTCGCCGATCCCCTCCTCCAGCAGGATCGCGAGGCCGGCCGTCGAGGCGACCGTGCCCTTCATGCCCATGCCCGCCTCGGTCAGGCCGAGATGCAGCGGGAAGTCGCAGCGGCCGGCGAGGCTTCGGTAGACGTCGACGAGGTCTCGAACGCGGCTGACCTTGGCCGACAGGATGATCCGGTCATGCGGCAGCCCGGTCGCCTCGGCCAGCTCGGCCGACCGCAGGGCCGACTGGACCATCGCCTCGACCATCACGTCGCGCGAATCGGCCGGTTCGGCCAGGCGGGCGTTGGCGTCCATGAGCTCGGTCAGGAGGGCCTGGTCGAGGGAGCCCCAGTTGACGCCGATTCGGACCGGCTTGCCGTTGTCGACGGCGACCCGGACGATCGTCGCGAAGTTCTCGTCGCGCCGCTTGCCGCCCACGTTCCCGGGATTGATGCGGTACTTCGCCAGCGCCACGGCCATGGCGGGGTGCTCGACCAGCAGCTGATGGCCGTTGTAGTGGAAGTCGCCGATGACCGGCACGCCGACGCCCAGGTCGTGGAGCTTCGCGATCAGGGTCGGCACCGCCGCCGCCGCGGCGTCGTTGTTGACCGTGACGCGGACGAGCTCGCTGCCGGCGTGGGCCAGCCGCGCGACCTGGATGGCGGTCGCGTCGGCGTCGGCCGTGTCGGTGTTCGTCATCGACTGGACGACGACGGGATGCGCGCCCCCGACCGGCACCCCGGCGACATCGACGGTCGGGGTCGGGCGACGGGTGGTCACGGTTGTCAGGGCGATCCGCCGAACTGGCGGACGAGATCGAAGCCCGTGATCCAGATGATGAATGCGAACAGGAAGATGAACCCGACCAGATACGTCATCCGCTCGGCGCGGAGGCTCAGCCGCTCGCCGGCGAAGCGCTTGATCGTGATCACCAGCATCCGGCCGCCGTCGAGCGGCGGGAACGGCAGGATGTTCACGACGGCGAGGTTCACCGAGAACAGCGCCACCACGTACAGCGTCATGACCCAGCCGGCGCCGAAGAAGACGTCGCCGATCTGGACCGCGATGCCGATCGGGCCGGCGGCCGGCGGCGGGGCCGTTGGATCTTCCACGAACCCACGGGCGAGCTCGCCGAGGCCACCGACGATCAGGCCGCCCCAGCGCCCCACCTCCCGGACGCCGATCTCAAGGGCGTCGCCGAGCGGCCGGCCGACGTACTCGTCGAGGAACACCGACTCGAACGGCTGGCCCGGCTTCGCGCTGATCCCGAGCGCCCCGTGCTGGGCATCGATCTCGCTCTCGCTTCGGAGCGTCACCGAGACGTCCTCGATGCTGCCGTCGGCGTGCCGGATGGTGAGCGTCACGGTCTCGCCGGCGTGCTGGCGGATCCCGCCCAGGATGCTGCCGCTGTACAGGTCATAGCCGCGACCGTTGAGCTTCAGGACCTCGTCGCCGGCCACGAGGCCTGCCCGCGAGGCCGGCGAATCGGCCTGCACCTCGGGGACGCTCACCCCGGCGACCGGCGTCGCCAGCCAGGCGATGCCGACGAACAGGGCGAACGCCAGGGCGACATTCATGATCACCCCGGCGACGAGGATCGTGAGGCGGACGCGCAGCGACTGCGCCGCGAACGAGCGCGGATCGTCGGCTCCGTCGCCCTCCTCACCCTCCAGCCGGACGAAGCCGCCCAGCGGCAGCAGCCAGTTGAGCGTCCACAGCGTGCCCCAGCGCGTCCCGAGGACCTTGGCCCGCGGTGGGAAGCCAAAGCCGAACTCGAGGACCCGGACGCGGAACGCCTTGGCGGTGAGGAAGTGCCCGAGCTCGTGGACGAGCACGAGCACGCCGATGACGACGAAGAACAGCAGGATCGTGATCAGGCCGCGACCGAGATCCATCAGGCGAGCCCTCCGGAGAACCGCGCGGCACGGTGGTGAGCGGTCATGGCGTCCCTGACGCTGCGGACCGCCCGGCCGTTCCCGGCGCCGCGAACGCCGAGCGGACGTCGGCATCGAGCGCGACGAGCGCGTCGAGATCGGGATCCGGGCCGCCGGTCATGCCGAATCTCGCGACCGCCGCCTCGAGGAGCCGCGGGATGCCCTGGAAGTCGAGCGTCCCGTTTAGGAAGCGGGCGACGGCCACGTCGTCGGCGGCGATGAGCGCCGCCGACGCCCGCGGACCGAGGCGTCCCGCCTCGCGCGCGATCCGGAGCGCCGGGAAGCGCGCCTCGTCGGGCGCGCGGAACTCGAGGTGGCCGGCTGCCACGAGATCCGGCGCGACGGCCGGTGAGGGGCGGCGATCGGGATGGGTCAACGCGTACTGGATCGGGAGGCGCATGTCCGGGTTGCCGAGCTGGGACTTCAGGGAGCCGTCGACGAACCGGACGGCGGAGTGGACGATCGACTGCGGGTGGATCACCACGTCGATGGCGTCGTAGGCGACATCGTACAGCCAGTGCGCCTCGATGACCTCGAGGCCCTTGTTGGCGAGGGTCGCCGAGTCGATCGTGATCTTGGCGCCCATCCGCCATGTCGGGTGGCGCAGCGCCTGCACGGGCGTGACGGCCGCGAGCTCGTCCGCGGTCGCCTCGAGAAACGGCCCGCCGGAGGCCGTCAGGATCAGTCGCTCCACGGTCGCCAGGTCCTCGCCCACGAGGCACTGCCAGATCGCCGAGTGCTCGGAGTCGATCGGGCGAAGCCAGCCGAGGGGCGACGCCAGCGGGTCACCCGACCCGGCGACGGCCCGCTCGGCGGCGCGGGCGCGGGCCAGCGGCATGACGAGGTGACCGCCGGCCACGAGCGTCTCCTTGTTGGCCGTCGCCACCACCTTTCCGGCGGCGAGCGCCGCAAGGACCGGTCGAAGGCTCACGATGCCACCGGTGCCGACGACGACGAGATCCACGTCGTCCCGCGTCGCCAGTGCCTCGAGGGCGCCGGCGCCGCGCTCGATGGTCGTTCCCCGCGGCAGCTCGGGCGCCGACCCGTCGGCGAGGGCGACCGCGGCCGGGCCCGCGATCGCCGCCTGAGCACCGAGCAGCTCGGCGTTCCGGCCGGCGGCCAGCGCGACGATCCTGAACTGCTGGTCGCCGGTCAGGACCTCGAACGCCTGGCGCCCGATCGAACCGGTCGAGCCGAGGAGCGCGACGCCGCGGCGGCCCGGCGCGCCGCGGTCAGCGGAAGGCGACGCTGACATAGAAGAATGCGGTCGGGGCCGCGAACAGGAACGAATCGATCCGGTCGAGCATCCCGCCATGGCCCGGGATCAGGCGTCCGGACTCCTTCGCGCCGGCGGCCCGCTTGAGCATCGACTCGGCCAGGTCGCCGGCCTGCGCGGCCGCACCGACGAGCAGCCCGAAGCCCGCGCCCACGACGGCGTTGCCGCCGAGCAGGACGACGAGCACCGCCGCGACGACCGCGGCGGCCACCGCGCCGCCGATCACGCCCTCGAGCGTCTTCGACGGCGAGATATGGGGCATGAAGCGATGACGGCCGAGCTGGCGGCCGACCCCGTAAGCCGCCGTGTCGAACGACCAGACGACGAGCACCAGGAGCAGGACCCACGCCCGCTCGGGACCGAGCGCGCCGAGCGGCGTGCCCGGATCGACGGGCGCCGGCGAAGCGGTGAGTCGGGCCACGAACCCCAGGAGCCCGACGTACAGCGCCGCGAAGGTCGTCGTGGCGAACGACGCCAGGCCGTCGCGCGGGTCGGAGCGCATGATCGCGGCGACGCCGATCAGGACGATCCCGAGCGCCGCGAGGAGGATCCCGCTGCCGCCGGGGAGCTCCTTGACCGAATCGCCGAGGGCAACCACGACCGCGACGACCGTGCCGAGCGCCGGGAACGAGGGGTGGCCGGCCGCGGTCAGGAGCCGGAACGCCTCGACGCAGCCGAGGACGACGGCGACGGCCACGACGAGCGCGATCCATGGCCCGCCAAGCCACAGCGCCACGAGCAGCGGCGGCACGAGGATCGCGGCACTTCGAACCCGGTCGCGGAGCATCGACCCGTCTCGCCCGCTCAGCGGCCGAAGCGCCGCGTCCGCCGGGCGTACTCGGCCAGGGCCGCGTCCAGCTCGTCCGGTCCGAACTCCGGCCACAGGGTGTCGGTGCTCACGAGCTCGGCGTAGGCCGACTGCCAGATCAGGAAGTTCGACAGCCGCTGCTCGCCACCGGTCCGGATCACGAGGTCCGGATCCGGCAGTCCGGCCGTGTAGAGCGCGGCGGCCACGACCGACTCGTCGATCGCCTCCGGCGCAACGCCCGACCGGACGATCGCGCGAACCGCGTCGACCAGCTCCGTCCGGCCGGCGTAGTTGAAGGCGATGTTCAGCACCAGCCGATCGCCGCCGGCCGTCGCCGCGAGAGCCGACTCGATCGATCGGCGGGTATCGGGCGGCAGCTCGTCCTTGCGGCCCAGCAGCCGCACGCGGACGCCCTGCTCGCGCAGCTCGGCGGTCTCGCTCCGGATCGCGTCCTCCAGCAGGACGAACAACCCGGCCACCTCGGCGTCGGTGCGGGCCCAGTTCTCGCGGCTGAAGGCGTACAGCGTCAGGACCGGGATGCCGCGCTGGACCGCGTGTCGCAGGAGGCCGCGGATCGCCTCGACGCCGGCCGCATGGCCCTCGAGCTCGGACACGCCCTTGGCTCGAGCCCAGCGACGGTTGCCGTCCATGATGATCGCGACATGGCGCGGGATCTCCGAGCGCGGTGGCTCCTCGGCGTCGATCGGCACCGTCGCAGCCGTCCCGCTCGCGTCGCCGGCGTGGGCCTGCGGCGGCGCGTCGGTCGGGCGGATGAGCGGCGCACGCGCCACGTCAGACCTCCAGGACTTCCTGTTCCTTGGCGGCGCCGACGCGGTCCACCTCGGCGACGTGGACATCGGTCGTCTTCTGGAGGGTGTCGAGCAGGCGGTGGACCTCGTCGGCTCCCACCTCGCCGTCCTTCTCGAGCTTCTTCAGCTGATCAGCCGCGTCACGGCGGAGGTTGCGGATCTCGACGCGCGCCTCCTCCATCCGCTTGTGGACGACGCGCACGAGATCGTGGCGGCGCTCCTCGGTGAGCGGCGGGATGTTGAGCCGGACGACCGTGCCGTCGACGTTCGGCGTGAGGCCGATGTCGCTCTTGATGATCGCCCGCTCGATCGCGCTGAGCGCGCTTCGGTCCCACGGCTGGATCACGATCTGGTGCGGCTCGGGCACGCTGATGCCGGCGAGCTGGTTCAGCGGTGTCTGGGTGCCGTAGTAGTCAATGTGGATCCGTTCGACCAGACCCGTCGAGGCACGGCCGGTCCGGATCGACTGGAGGTCGCGCTCCATGGCCTCGACGGCGCGGGCCATCTTCTGGTCGGCGGCGATGATGGTCTCGTTGCTCATCGAGCGTCTCCCACGGGTCCGGCGATCAATGTTCCGACCGCCTCCCCGTCCGCGGCCCGGGCGATGTTGGCCGGGGCGCTCAGATCGAACACGATGATCGGCAGGTCGTTCTCCATGCACAGCGACACGGCCGCCGCGTCGATGACCTTGAGCTGGTCGCGCAGCAGGTCCGTGTACTCGAGCCGGTCGTAGCGGCGGGCGTCGGGCACGGTCATCGGGTCAGCATCGTAGACCCCGTCCACTTTCGTCGCCTTCAGCAGGACCTCGGCGCCGATCTCCACGGCCCGCAGCGCGGCCGCGGTGTCGGTCGTGAAGTACGGGTTGCCGGTACCGGCAACGAAGATCGCGACGCGGCCCTTCTCGAGGTGGCGCACGGCCCGGCGCCGGATGTATGGCTCCGCGACCTCGTTCATGGCGATGGCGCTCATGACCCGGGTCGGGATCCCGACCCGCTCGATCGCATCCTGGAGGGCGAGACCGTTCATGACCGTCGCCAGCATGCCGATGTAGTCGCCGGTGGCGCGGTCCATGCCCGAGGCGGCCGCGGCCATGCCCCGGAAGATGTTGCCGCCGCCGACGACGATCCCGATCTGGACGTCACGGGCATGCACGTCGGCGACCTGCTGGGCGATCGCGGCACAGACGGCCGGATCGACGCCGTACGAGCGGTCGCCGAGGAGCGCCTCGCCGGACAGCTTGAGCAGGATGCGGCCGTAGCGGCGGTCGGCGGCGTTGCCGCTCAAAGCTCCTCCCCGAGCGCGTAGCGGGCGAAGCGTCGGACGCGGATGTTCTCGCCGAGCTTCGCGATCGCCTCGGTCACGAGGTCGCCGACACGCTGCTCGGTGTCGCGGAAGGGCTGCTCCAGGAGCACGCCGCCCGGCTCCGCATACCACTTCTTGAGCCGGCCGCTGACGATGCTGTCGCGAACGCCCTCGGGCTTGCCCTGGACGTCCGCCGCCGCGAGGATCTCGGTCCGCTTCGCCTCGAGCTCGTCGGCGGGGACGTCCTCGATGGCGACCCAGCGGGGGTACGTCGCGGCGACCTGAAGGGCGAGGTTCCGGACGAGCTGCTGGAACTGCTCGTTGCGGGCGACGAAGTCAGTCTCGCAGTTGACCTCGACGAGCACGCCGACCCGGCCGCCGGTGTGGATGTAGCTGGAGACGAGGCCCTCGCGGGCCTCGCGGCCGGCCTTCTTGGCGGCCGACGCGAGACCGCGCTCGCGCAGCAGCTCGATCGCCTTGTCGACGTTGCCCTCGGATTCCTCGAGGGCGCGCTTGCAGTCCATCATGCCGGCGCCGGTGCGTTCGCGCAGCTCGCGGACCGCGTCGGCCGTGATCGTGGCCATCCTGGTTTCGTGCTCCTGTTCTGTGCGCTCCGGGGGCCTGGCCCCGTCGGTGGTGGCTCGTCTGCGCAGCGTCGCCGGTCAGGCGGCGCCGCGCTCGCTGGCTTCCTTCTCCGCGGCTTCCTTCTCCGCGGCCTCGCGGGCCATCTCGGCCGCGATCTCTTCGGGGCTGGCCCCGTCATCGGTTGCCGGTGGTGCCGCGGGTCCGCCCGGCAACAGCTCCTCGTCTTCGTCCTCGTCGGGGGCGAAGCTCAGCGCAGCGCCGCCGGCCAGCGCGGCGACGAGCTCATCGGTCGCCTGCGCGTCGTCGTACTCCGGCTCGGGCATCGCCTCGGGCTCCGGCTCGAGCGCCCGAGAGGCGCGCTCCTGGGCGCCCTCGAGCGCGGCGTCGGCGACGAGTGTGCACAGCAGCCGGATCGAGCGGATCGCGTCGTCATTGGCCGGGATGATGTAGTCGAGCTCATCGGGATCGACGTTCGTGTCGCCGGTGCCGACGACCGGGATCTCGAGGCGGTTGGCCTCGGTGACGGCGATGCGCTCGCGGTGCGGGTCGATGATGAACACGGCGCCGGGCAACCGCTTCATCTTGCGGATCCCGCCGAGCGTGCCCTGCAGGCGGTTCAGCTCGTCAGTGAGCTTGGCGGCTTCCTTCTTCGGCAGTCGTTCCAGATCGCCGGCCTGCTGCCGCGCCTCGAGCTGATCGAGGAGTCCGATCCGCTTCCTGATCGTGACGAAGTTCGTCAGCATGCCGCCCAGCCAGCGCTTGTTGACGTACGGCATGCCCGCCCGGGTGGCCTCCTCGGCGAGCGGCTCCTGGGCCTGCTTCTTCGTCCCGACGAACAGGACGACGTCACCGCGGGCGACAGTCTCGCGGACGAAGTCCAGCGCGACCTCCAGCCGCTGCGCGGTCTGGGCGAGATCGATGATGTGGATCCCGTTGCGCTCCGCGAAGATGTACGGGCGCATCTTGGGGTTCCAGCGGCGGGTCTGATGGCCGAAGTGGACGCCCGCTTCGAGCAGCTGCCGCATCGAGATCGAGGGCACGGTCGTTCTGACCTCCAGTCGGTTCTTGCCTCCGCGGGTCCGCGGCGGGGGCCGTCCCTCACGCGGCGGGGCATTGCAGGCCCGCTGCGTCGGGTGCGGCACCGTCCCGGGCGGAACGTTCCCGCGTGTGTGCTCCGGCCTCAGCCGGGCATCCGGTGCGCCGTGGACCGACCACGGCCGGCGGAGTGTACCACCTCGCTCCGGCTAGGCCCCGTGCCGGTGGTGGCGCACGATTCCGCCCGGCTCGACGACCACGAGATCGAAGCGGGTCGCGAGCCGCGGGAGCGGCGTGCCGTCCGGCAGCGCGCCCGCGGCCCGCAGCCGATGGGCCGCCACCCGGAGGCGCGATCGCTTCTGCCAGTCGACCGTCTCCTCGGCGAGCCCGTAGGCTCGGCCGGCTCGCCACCGGACCTCGACGATCACCACGGCGCCCGGTGGGGTCGGATCGACGGCCACGATGTCCAGCTCGGCCCGGCCGACCCGGACGTTGCGCCCCAGCAGCCACCAGCCGCCGGCCTCGAGCCGGCGGGCCACGATCGCCTCCGCCCGATCACCGGCTGCCTGGGCCGCGGTTCGCACCGATCGAGCATGAACGCGACCGCGTGACGCACGGTCACCGCGCGGTGCACGCCCAATCAGCCGCGGCTTCGCGGCCGACTCAGCGGCCCAGGCTGATGGCCCTCCGGAGCCAGTCGCGATCGACCGAGATCCGGCGCCGCAGGGCGACCAGCCGCAGCCCGGCGCGGCGGGCGGCGCGCGAGCCGCGCTCGACCTCCGCATCGAGCACGAGCATCGCGGCAACGAGGCCGACGACCACCCGGCGACGCAGCACGGCCGGCTCGCCGTCGGGCGACCGGAGCCAGGCCCCGGCCGGCGTTGCCGCTCCGGCAGCCACGAGCGCCGGCACGGCGAGCAGGATCGCCGGCGAGTTCAGCCACACGGTCGGCAACGACAGCATCACCGCGATCGGGAGCGTCCAGCGGCGATCCGTCCGGGCGCCCCAGACGATGATCGCGGCCACGATCGGCAGGCGGATCCACAGCGGCACCGGCAGATACGTCAGCACCGCCGAGTTCGGGAACTCCAGCCGCAGCAGCATCGTCAGCCAGCCGCGCCAGGCGGCCGGGTCGATCAGGGCCGAGGCAGCGGCGATCGCCGCCGTCGCCGCCACGGCGATCCCGACCGAGCGCCACTCGCGCCGCGCGGCGAACCACAGCAGCCCGACGAGCGGCGTCACCTTGGTCAGGATCGGCAGCGCCCAGACCCCGGGCCAGCGGAAGCCGGCCACGACCACCGCCGCCATGAGGATGTCGGTCTGGCCGATCCCGATGCTGAGCGCGACCGGCGGCGCCAGGGCCGCGGCGAGGGCCCAACGGCCGGTCAGCCACCACAGGGCCACGAGCAGGACGGCCGTCCAGATCCCGGCGAAGACGGGCCACGGCAGGGCCACCAGGGGCGCGAGGAGGTGGGCGAACGCCGGCGAGTAGATGTAGTGCCCGGTCTGCCCCGGAATCGCGGTCGCGTAGTCGAGCCCGGTTCGCGTCGACCAGTAGGCCCACATGTCGAACTTCGGATCGACCCACGGGAACAGGCCCGCCGTCCGCACGCCGACGAAGATCGTCGCGACGAGGGCAAACGCCGGCACGCCGACCCACGCGAAGCGGCGCAGGCGGCCGTCGCGCCGATCGCCGGGGGCGGTCATCGGCGGCCCTCCGCCAGCTGGGCGACCAGGCGCGACGCGGCGAACGCGTCGCTCGTTCCCGGCGCCGCGCCGGATGGACCCTCGAGCCGCAGCAGATCGCCGACCTCGTCCTCCGCCTCGCTGCCGCCACCATCGGCGAACAGGTCGAGCGGCAGCTGGTCGCCGGCCAGCGTCCGCTGCAGCGCCAGGAAGCTCCGGCGATGGAACGGCGTCAGGCCGAGGCGCCGGATCGCGGTCCGGTGCTCCTGCGTCGCGTAGCCCTGGTTGCGGTCCCAGCCGTAGCCGGGATAGCGGACCGCCAGGCGAGCCATCATCCGATCGCGGACCACCTTCGCGACCACGGACGCGCAGGCGATCGTGTAGCAGCGGGCGTCGCCGTCGACGATCGCGGTGTACGGCCCGACCGCCGCCTCGAAGCCGACGATGCGGTTGCCGTCCACGAGCACGTGATCGTGGCCGCCGAGTCGGGCGATCGCCCGCCGCATCGCGAGGTGCGTGGCGTGATAGATGTTGAGCGCGTCGATCTCGCGGACCGATGCGGCGCCGACGCCGACGGCGACCGCGCGGCGCCGGATGATCGGCGCCAGCCGCTCGCGCTGGAGCGCGGACAGCGTCTTCGAATCGCGGACGCCGGGGATCCGGCGCGCGTGCGGCTTCATGATCACCGCGGCCGCCACGACGGCACCGCACGTCGGCGCGACACCGACCTCATCGACGCCCACGACGCGCCGCGCGCCGTCACGCCACAGGTCGCGCTCGAATCGCAGCGTCGGGGCTCGCGGCGCCATGCGCCTAGAGTACCCGTCCGGGAACCGCCTTCAGCCCCCGATTTTCAAGCCCCGGGCGGCGGGCTCAGCTCCGGGTTCGTCGCTCCCGCAGCGTTGCGGCCTTGCCGACGCGGTCGCGCAGGAAGTACAGCTGGGCACGCCGGGCCCGGCCGTGGCGCACGACCTCGATCTTGTCGATGCGCGGGCTGTTGATCTTGAAGGTCCGCTCGACGCCAACGCCGCTGGCGATCTTGCGAACGGTGATCGAGCGGGTGATGCCGCCGCCGCGGAGGCGCATCACGGTTCCCTCGAAGACCTGGACCCGCTCCTTGCCGCCCTCGACCACGCGGGCAGCGACGCGAACGGTGTCGCCCGGCGCAAGCTCGGGCAGGTCGGTGCGGATCTGGTCGGCGACGATCTCGTCGAGCACGTTCACAGCGGTGGTTCCTGGGCTGGCGCAGCGCATGGCTGCTCGGATGTCAATGGTCTGGGATCGGCGGCGGAGTATAGCAGGCGTTCAGCGACAGGCGTTCAGCGAGGGCCACGCTCACGTGTCGCGCTCGCGCAGGCGCTCGAGGATGCGGCCCTCCTCGTCACTCAGCGCGCGGCCTTCGAGCAGGTCCGGCCGCCGCTCGAGCGTCCGTCGCAGGGACGCCTCCAGTCGCCACCGCCGAACCTCCTCGTGGTGGCCGCTGACGAGGGTCGGCGGCACGCCACGGCCCCGGAACTCGGCCGGCCGGGTGTACTGCGGGTACTCGAGCAGGCCCCGGGCGAATGACTCCTCGTCGGTCGAGGCATCCTCGATGACCCCCGGCACGAGGCGGGTCAGCGCGTCGACGAGCACGACCGCCGCCGGCTCACCGCCGCTCAGC
>QKHE01000078.1 GCA_003250155.1 Chloroflexota bacterium
GACATCACCCAGGCGTACGCGAAGGGGGCCCGGATGCACGGGGCCCGAATCCTCGAAGGCGTCACCGCCGCCGGCGTCACCCAGGATCGGGGCCGGGTGACCGGGGTCGTCACCGACCAGGGCACGATCGCCTGCGAGTACGTCGTGAACGCCGCCGGCATCTGGGCCCGGGAGCTGGGTGCGCTCGCGGGGGTGAATGTCCCGCTCCAGGCGGCGGAGCACTACTACATGATCACCGACGCCGTGCCGTGGATCGATCCCGACATGCCGGTGATCGAGGACCCCGACAACTACGGCTACTACCGCGAGGAGGGCGGCGGGATGCTGGTCGGGCTGTTCGAGCCCGGCGCCGCCGCCTGGTCGCTCGATCGGATCCCCGAGGAGATCGCCTTCGCCAGCCTGCCGCCCGACTGGGAGCGCGTCGGTCCCTGGATCGAGCGTGCGATGCGCCGCTTCCCGGAGCTCGGCGACGTCCGCGTCCGCCAGCTGTTCTGCGGCCCGGAGAGCTTCACCGCGGACAACGGCCCGTTCCTGGGCGAGGCGCCCGAGCTGCGGAACTACTTCGTCGCGACCGGCATGAACTCGCTCGGCATCCTGTTCAGCGGCGGCACCGGCAGTCTCATCGCACAGTGGATCGTCGATGGGGTCGCGCCGGCAGACGTGACCTTCCTCACTCCTGACCGAGCGCAGCCCTTCCTCGGGACTCGGCGCTTCCGGCGGGATCGCGCCCCGGCCCTGCTCGCGACGCTGTTCGGCGATTCGGTTTGGCCGAACTGGCATCACGACACGGCGCGGAACGTCCGCCGCTCGCCACTCCACGACCGCCTCGCCGCGGCCGGCGCGCACTTCGCGGACTCGTCCGGCTGGGAGTACCCGGAGTGGTTCGCGCCGGCCGCGGAACAGCCCGAGATCATCCATGGCTTCGGCCGCGACGCGTCCTTCCCGCTCCAGGCCGCCGAGCATCGCGCCGTCCGCGAGGCGGTGGGGCTGCTCGACATGTCGCTGCTGGCCAAGGTGCTGGTCCAGGGCCGCGATGCGGAGGCCGTCCTCAATCGCATCTGCGCGAACGACATCGCGGTCGAGCCCGGCCGGATCGTGTACACGCCGTGGCTGAACGAGCGCGGCGGCTTCGAGGCCGACCTGACCGTCACCCGCATCGCGGAGGACCGCTTCGTCCTCAACGCGAACGACTACCTGCAGCACCGGCTGACGTCGTGGGTCGCCCGCCACACCCCGACCGACGCCCACGTCGCGCTGACCGACGTGACCTCCGGCTACGCCGTCCTGCAGGTCCAGGGGCCGCGCTCGCGGGAGCTCCTCAGCCGCTGCACGACGGCCGACCTGTCCAACGAGGCGTTCCCGTACCTGGCGGCGCGCGAGATCGAGATCGGCTACGCCGTCGTCCTTGCCATCCGGGTGACGTACGTCGGTGAGCTGGGCTGGGAGCTCCACGTTCCGACGGAGTTCGCCGTCCACGTTCACGACACGCTCGTCGAGGCCGGCACCGACCTCGGGATCCGACACGTCGGCATGGGCGCGCTCGAGAGCCTCCGGCTCGAGAAGGGCTATCGCGACTTCGGCGTGGACATCGACACGACCGACACGCCGATCGACGCCGGGCTGGAGTTCGTCGTCGCGTGGGACAAGCCGGGCGGCTTCATCGGCCGGGACGCGCTGGTCGCGCAGCGCGATCGCGAGCCGGTACCGCGGCGGCGACTCGCCCAGTTCCTGCTCGCCGATCCCGAGCCGATCCTCCACGGACACGAGCCGATCCTCCGCGACGGTCGCTGGGTCGGCTACGTGCGGGCTGGCGCGTTCGGGCACACGTTGGGGGCGTCAGTTGGCCTCGGGATGGTGGAGGACGAGGCGGGGCTGCCGCGAGCGGCGATCGCGGACGGCCGGTTCGAGATCGAGATCGCCGGCACCCGCTGGCCGGCGAGTGCCGCGCTCCGCCCGCTCTACGACCCGACCCGGGCTCGGATCAAGGCCTGACGGCCCTGCCCCGTCAGGTCGGCGCGGGCGTCGCGTCCGGATCGTGGCGGCCTGCGCCGACCCGCTCGATGAGCAGCTCGACGGTCGAGCCCTGCACGAACAGGGTGAACAGGACGACCCCGAAGGTGACCTCCTGGAGCACCTCGCGCTGCGGGAAGTCGAGCGGCAGCGACAGCGCCATGGCGACGGCCACGGCGCCGCGGAGGCCGGCCCAGAACATGACGTGCAGCCACGCCAACGGGACGGTTCTGCGATGCCCGCCAAGGCGGGTGAAGCGGGACACGCCGCCGAGCAGGCCGTAGACGACGACGATTCGGCCGACGAGGACGGCGACGATGCCCCACAGGATCGATGGCAGCGCACGCTCGAGCTGGTCGAGCGAGATCGCGAGGCCGACGAGCAGGAACACGAGGGCCGTGAGCAGGAACGCCACGAACTCCCAGACCGTGTCGAGTGCCTCGGCGGTTCGGCTGCTCATGCCGATCTGGCGCCCGTAGTTGCCGATCACGACGCCGGCCACGACGGTCGCGATGACGCCCGATTCGTGCAGCGTGTCGGCCAGCATGTACGTGCCGTAGGCGGCGGCGAGGGAGACCGTCAGCTCGATGAGATGGTCGTCGACGGTCGCGATGATCCGCGAGGCGACGAAGCCGGCGATGCCCCCGATGACCATGCTGGCGACGACGACGATCGTGATCGAGACGAGGCCGTCGAGCAGTGATGGCCGCGCCGTGACGTTGCTCAGCGCGAGCGCGAAGACGACCAGCGCCGTGCCGTCGTTGAAGAGGCTCTCGCCTTCGACCATCGTGGCCAGCTGGCGCGGCGAGCCGAGCTGGCGGAACGTCGCGATGACGGCCGCCGGATCGGTCGCCGCGACCATCGAGCCGACCACGAAGCCGAGCTCGATCGGCAGGCCGGTCGTGAGATTCAGGATCAGGGCCACGATCACGACCGTGATCAGGACGCCCGGCACGGCCAGCAGGGCGATGCCGCCGAAGATCCGGCGCAGCTGACCGAACTCGAGCCGGATCGAGGCCTCGAACACGAGGCCCGGCAGCAGCACCAGCAACACCAGGTCCGGCGTGACCGAGAAGCCGCGTGGCGGGATGAGCGTGGCCGCGAGGAGGCCGAGGACGACGAGCGCGACGGTATAGGGCACCGCGATCCGCCGAACGACGAGCGCGACCAGCGCCGCGAGCGAGATGAGCAGCACGAAGAAGCGCATCGCCTCGAGCGCCTGGTCGTGTTCCACGGATGGATCGTAGCGAACACCCGGGGCCACAACCCGCAGCAGCGCTGCAAAACGAGCCCCCGGTTGCGGCCATCGCATGCCCATAATCGCGCGGAAGGCCCTCAGGTCGTTCGGGAGGCCCTCGTGATCAGTCAGCTCGGCGCGATCGGTTGGCTTGCCGTGTTCGCCCTGGAGCTGGTCGCGCTGGTCACCTGGGGCAGGGCCGGCTTCGAGACCCCCGCCTACGTGTTCATGCGTGGACCGGCGATTCTGGTCGCGCTGTTCATCGGGACGACGCTGCAGTCGACTGCCGGCGCGATCCTCATCCGCCGCCGACCCGAGAACCGGGTCGGCTGGTGGATCATGGCCTTCGCCCTGGTCATGGGCCTGTCCACCGTCGCGATCGCGGCCACGGCCGGCGATGCCGCCCGCGACAACGAGACGGCCAGGTGGCTGGCCTGGACCGGCGGCATGCTGTTCCCGGGGGCGTCGCTGCTCGCCTTCACGCTGGCGTTCGTCTTCCCCGACGGCCGTCTCATCTCGCGCGGCTGGGGGTCGGCCCTGGCGCTCGCGGCGGCAGCCTGCATCGTGGCCGCCGCGATGCTCCTCCTCCGCCCCGGACCGCTGCTGCTGTTCCCGAGCATCGACAACCCACTGCCGATGGCATCGGCCCGGGCGGGCTCGCCCATCGTCGCCGTCGTCGCGCTGCTGATCGCCGCCGGCGCCATCGGTAGCGTGGCGCTCCTGTGGCGGTATCGGGCGAGCACCGGCACCGTGCGCGTCCAGATCCGGTGGTACATCGCCGGCGGCGTCCTGCTGGCTGCGACATACGGCGGTCAGCTCGTGGCGATGCTCGTTCTGGAGCCGCTCGACCCATGGGGCGAACTGGTCACGACGCTCAATTGCGCGATGCTCGGCGTCCCGCCGGTCGCGATGACGATCGCGATCCTGCGCTACCGCCTGTACGACATCGACCAGCTCATCAGCCGGGCATTCGTGTACGGCGCGCTGACGGCCGTGCTGGCGGGGATCTACACAGCCTCGATACGACTCTTCAATGCCCTCTTCATTGAGCTCACCGGGCAGGGCTCCGAGGCGACCCTCGTGATCACGACCCTCCTCCTGGCGACGACGTTCACGCCGATGAAGTCCCGCCTCGAGGCGTTCGCGTCACGGCATCTCGTCTCCGACGCCGGCACGGCGGGAACCGACGGTCAGGAGGGGCTGCTCGATGGGCTCGCCGCACCGGCCATCGGAATCGGCCGCCTGGATGCCTACCTGGGTGATCCGTCGTTCGTCGCGGCCATCGATGCCCGGGTTCGGGCGGCGCTCGACTCGTCGGCCGGCTCGCCGGTCGGCGCCGTTTCCGAGGAGACCGCCGGCGAGGCACCGTCCTGACCGTCGCGTGTTATTGCGACTGAGTCTCGATTACGGTAGCATCGTGCGATGGACGCCCCGACGATCACCGACGCGCTCGGGGCAGCCGGCTACCGGCTGACCGCTCCCCGGCGGACCCTGGCCGCCCTGATCGCCGGCTGGCGGGGGCACTTCACCGCGGACGACCTCGTCCGGACATCGACGCGGCGCCGGCTGGGCGTCGGGCGGGCGACGGTCTTCCGATCCCTGGACGTGCTGACCGACCTGGGTCTCGTCGAACGCCTGGACCTGCCTTCAGGGGAGCACGCCTACGTCGCCTGCGAGCCGGCGCATCACCATCACGTCGTCTGCTCGTCGTGCGGGCGGGCACAGGAGGTTGGTGACCTCGGCCTCGGCGAGATGTCCGGGGCGATCGAGCGCGCGACCGGCTACCGGATCGACACGCACCGGCTCGAGCTGTTCGGCCAGTGCCCCGACTGCCGGCGCGCGGGGCGAGGCACGGCGTGAGACCGCGTGCCGGTGGCGCGATCTCGATGCTGCTCGCCACGCTCCTCCTCGCGGCACTCCTCGCCGCTGCCTGTGGCCCAACCGGCTCGCCCACGCCGGCCCCGTCGACGGTGCCGGTCGTGGTCACCTCCTCGGTCTTCGCGGACCTCGTCGCCAACGTCGGCGGCGACCTCGTGAGCGCGACCAGCCTCGTGCCCCGCAACAGCGACGTCCACACCTTCGAGCCAAGCCCGCAGGACGTCCGCCGCGTGGCCGAGGCGAAGCTCATCGTCATGAATGGCCTCGGCCTGGACGACTGGCTCGACGAGCTCATCCACAACGCGGCGGCCGACGGCACGCCGATCGTCCGGCTCGCCGAAGAGGTTCCCGCGGCCGAGCTGATCATGACCGACGAACCCGGTGCGCCGGCCGTCGCGAATCCGCACCTCTGGCTGGCGGTGCCGTACGCCATCCGCTATGTCGAGCGCATCGCGGCAGCGCTCGCGAGCGTCGACGCGGCCCACGCCGCCGACTACGCCTCGCGGGCCGACGCGTATGCGGCCCAGCTGCGTGAGCTCGACGACCGCGTCCGGATCGGCATCGAGACGATCCCGTCGGCGAACCGGCGGATCGTGACCTTCCACGACGCCTTCCCGTATTTCGCCCGCGAGTACGGGATCGAGATCGTCGGCGTCGCCGTCGCGGCGCCCGGGCAGGCGCCCAGCGCCGCCCAGATCGCGGCACTCGTGGCCGCCATCCGGGCCGCCGGCGTGAAGGCCGTCTTCAGCGAGACGCAGTTCCCCAGCGAGCTGGTCCAGCAGATCGGCGCCGAAACCGGGGCGACGGTCGTGACCGACCTGTACACCGATTCGCTCGGCGACCCACCGGTGACGACCTACGATGGGCTGATCGAATGGGACCTTCAGCGTTTCGTGGAGGCGCTTCGGTGAACGAGAGCTCGCAGCCGACCGCCGTGGCCGCGACGCCGAGCGCCGTGGCTGCGACCCGGACCGCCATCCGCCTGGTCGACGTGTCGGCCGGCTACGACGCCGCGCCGGCGGTCGAGTCCGCCAGCCTGGACATCCCGGCCGGCGCGCTCGTCGCGGTCTTCGGGCCGAACGGCGGCGGGAAGACCACGCTCCTGAAGCTCATGGCCGGCCTGCTCAAGCCGTGGACCGGGCGCGTCGAGGTGCTGGGCGGGCCACCCGCCGCGGCGGCGCGCCGGGTCGCCTACGTCCCCCAGGCCGAGCTCGTCGACTGGTCGTTCCCGGTGAGCGTCTGGGACGTGGCGATGATGGGCCGCTTCCCGCTGCTCGGGCCGCTGCGGCAGCCCGGCAGCGCCGATCGCCGGGCGGTCGAGGCGGCGCTCGACCGGGTCGGCATGCTTGGCCACGCCCGAACCCAGATCGGGCGACTTTCGGGCGGCCAGCGCCGCCGGGCGTTCCTCGCCCGCGCGATGGTCGCCGACGTCGAGCTGTACCTCCTCGACGAGCCGGTGACCGGCGTCGACGTGCCGACCCAGGAAGATCTGATGGCCCTGCTGGACGAGGAGGCTCGAGCCGGTCGCACGGTCATCGCCACGACCCACGACCTGGCCGCGGCGAGCCGCCACTTCTCGACGGTGGTGGGTATCAACCGCCAGATCATGGCCGCGGGCTCGGTCGAGCTCCTCAACGACCCCGACGTCCTGCGGCGGACGTACGGCGGCCACCTGCTCATGATCGGCGAGCGCGGCGTCCTGCTCGACGATGCGCATCACCACGACACCGCCAGCGGGCCGGAGCGGCACTTCCACGAAGGCGACGTCGCCCCGTGAGCCCGCTCGACGCGATCCTCGAGCCGCTCGCCTATCCGTTCTTCATGCGCGCCCTGCTGGCGGCCACGATCGTCGGCCTGGTGTGCGCCGTCGTGGGCAGCTACATGGTCCTGCGCGGCCTGGCGTTCATGGGCGACGCGCTGAGCCACGCCGCCTTCCCGGGCGTCGTCGCGGCGTACCTCCTCCAGACGCCGTTCTACCTCGGCGCCGCGATCGCGGCCGTCGGCACGGCGTTGGCCATCGGCTGGGTCTCGCGCCGCGGCCGGCTCCGCGGCGACACGGCGATCGGCGTCCTGTTCGCCGGGATGTTCGCGCTCGGCATCTTTCTGTTCAGCCGGATCCCGAGCTACGTCGGCGACCTGTTCGGCTTCCTGTTCGGTGAGGTCCTCGGGATCTCGGACACCGATCTCATCGCGCTCGTCGTCCTGGCGGCCGTGGTGCTGATCCTCGTCGCGGCCCTCTGGAAGGAGCTCCTGTACTCCACCTTCGACCCGCTCGGCGCGGCCGCGGCGGGCCTGCCGGTCGGCCGGCTCGAGTACCTGTTCCTGGCCCTGATCGCCCTGACGATCGTGATCAGCCTGCAGGCGGTCGGGATCATCCTCGTCGTCGCGATGCTGATCACGCCGGCCGCGACCGGCCAGCTCCTGGCGTCGAGCTTCGGGCGGCTCATGGCGCTGGCGGTCGTGATCGGGATCGTGAGTCCGGCCGTCGGGCTCTATCTCAGCTACTGGCTGGATGCATCGGCGGGTGCGACCATCGTGCTCGTGGAGACGATCGTCTTCGGCGTCGCGCTGCTCGGCCGGACGGTCACGGCCCGGCGAGCGGCGGCCTCGCCGGCGATGCCGTCGTGAGCGACCAGCCGGCGCTCGGTCCCGTCAGCCAGGTCCTCGTGCCGGTCACGGACCTCGACCGGGCGGTCGACTTCTACGAGCGGGTGCTCGGCCTGCCGCTGCTGTTCCGCTATCCCGGCAACGCGTTCTTCGATGCCGGGGTCCGGATCTACCTGGCGCAGCAGGCCGAGGCCGGCTTCGACGGCCGGGCGACGATCTACCTTCGAACCGACGACGTCACGGCCGCCGTCGCCGCCATCGAGGGCCGCGGCGGCGAGATCTCGGTCCGGCCGGCGATCGCCCATCGCGACGAGTCGTACGACCTGTGGCTGGCCTTCGTGCGCGATCCGGACGGCAACAACGTCGGCCTGATGCGCGAGGCGCCGAAGGGGCTCGACCAGGGCTGACGCGACCTCAGGTCGCCCCGGTGACCTCCACGAGCCGGCGCTCCAGGAACGCCCGCTCAACATCGTTTGCCGTGAGCTCGGTCGCCTGGCGGTAGGCCGCGGCCGCCTCGACGCGGCGGCCGAGCCTCCGCAGCAGGTCGGCCCGGGCCGCATGGAGGTACGGATACGCGGCGAGGCGGGCGTCACGCAGCAGCGGCTCCAGCAGGTCGAGGCCGGCCTCGGGGCCGGCCGCCATGGCCACGGCGACAGCACGGTTCAGCTCGACGACCGGCGATGGAGCGAGGGCCAGCAGGCGGCCGTACAGGGCCGCGATCTGGACCCAGTCGACGTCATCGGCGCGCGCCGCGTCGTCGTGGAGCGCGGCGATCGCGGCCTGCACCTGGTACGGTCCCGGACGCCCCATCCGCAGTGCCCGGTCGAGGACCGTGCCGCCCTCCTCGATCTCGGCGCGATTCCAGCGAGCCCGATCCTGGTCCGCGAGGAGCACCAGCTCGCCGGCCGGTCCGACGCGGGCGTCGCGGCGGGCATCGTGCAACAGCAGCAGGGCCAGCAGCCCCAGCACCTCGGGCTCGTCGGGCATGAGCTCGGCGAGCACCCGGGCGAGCCGGATCGCCTCGCCGGACAGCTCCCGCCGCACCAGCGAGTCGCCGGACGACGCGGCGTAGCCCTCGTTGAAGACGAGGTACAGGACCCGCAGGACCCCGTCGAGGCGCTCCGGGAGCACCGCCGGCGGGGGGACGCGGTATGGGATGCCGGCGCTGCGGATCTTGCGCTTCGCGCGCACCAGCCGCTGCGCCATCGTCGGCTCGGGAACGAGGAACGCCCGCGCGATCTCGGGCGTCGACAACCCGCCGAGGGTTCGCAGGGTGAGCGCGATCCGCGCCTCCGGCGCGAGCGCCGGGTGGCAGCAGGTGAAGATCAGCCGAAGGCGGTCGTCGACGAGATCCATCGGATCGACCTCCAGCTCCTCCGACCCGGTGCCACCGGCCAATGCGTCACGGCGCAGCTCGTCGGTCTTCTCGACGAGGCGTCGCTGCCGCCGCAACCGATCGACTGCGTGGTTGCGTGCGGTCGTGGTGATCCACGCGCCGGGGTTCGACGGCAGGCCCCGGGCCGGCCACGTCGCGAGCGCGGTGGCGAACGCCTCCTGGACGGCCTCCTCGGCCAGGTCGAAGTCGCCGAAGACGCGGATGAGCGTCGCGACCGCCCGGCCCGATTCCTCGCGGAAGAGGCGGTCGACGACCTCGTTGGCGGGTGGTCGGTCGTCCGTGAGTCGGACCGTCAGCTGAACTGGCTCATGACGTCGCCGGCCGAGAAGTCGACCACCGGCCGGACCTCGACGGAGCCGAACTTGGCGCCCGGGCAGGCGGCCGCCAGCCGGAGCGCCTCGTCGAGGTCGGCGGCCTCGATGAGGTAGAAGCCGCCGAGGGCCTCCTTGGTCTCGGCGAACGGGCCATCCGTGGTCAGCGTCTGGCCGTCCCGGACCCGGACCGTCGTCGCCGTCGTGACCGGCTGGAGCGCCTCCGCGGCGACGTGGTGACCGTTGTCGCGGAGCATGTCGCTGTAGGTGTTGTAGTCGGCCATGACCTGGTCCCAGACCGCCTGGTCCGGCGGCGGCGCCGCCGTCGGATCGGCGGTCGTCTCGTCATAGATCAGGATCGCGTAGCGCACGATGTCCTCCCGCGGCGCCACGACCGGCGCCGGCACCAGCGCGGCGAACAGCTCGCCGCCTTCATGGCATCGACGAACAGCCCGGCTCGAAATCGACAGGCTAGCATCGCGAGATGGCGCGTCCCGCCGAGATCCTCTCGATCGACGGTCGAGCGGTGTCGATCACGAATCCGCAGAAGATCTTCTTCCCCGAGATCGGGGCGACGAAGCTCGACCTCGTCCGCTACTACCTCGCCGTCGCGCCCGGCGCGCTGGTCGGAGCGGGCGGCCGGCCGATGGCGCTCAAGCGCTTCGTCGAGGGCGCGACCGGCGAGGCGTTCTTCCAGAAGCGGGCGCCCGAGAAGCGGCCGGACTGGCTGCGTGTCGTGACGTTGTCGTTCCCGTCCGGCCGCACGGCCGACGAGATCGTGGTCGACGACGCGGCCGGGCTCGCCTGGGTCGTCAACCTCGGCTGCATCGACCTCAATCCCCATCCGGTTCGAGCCGACGACCTCGACCATCCCGACGAGCTTCGCGTTGATCTCGACCCGGTGCCGGGCGTCCCGTGGTCCCAGATCCGCGATGTCGCGATGGTCACGAACGAGGCGCTGGCGGCCGTCGGGCTGGTCGGTTGGCCGAAGACGTCCGGTTCTCGGGGCATCCATGTCAACGTGCGCATCGAGCGCCGCTGGACGTACCCCGAGGTCCGCCGGGCGGCGCTCGCGCTGGCCCGTGACGTCGAGCGTCGGGCCCCGAGGCTGGCGACCTCGAAGTGGTGGAAGGAGGAACGTCACGGCGTGTTCCTCGACTACAACCAGAACGCCAAGGATCGGACGGTCGCGTCGGCCTACTCGGTCCGGCCGCTGCCGGACGCGCGCGTGTCGGCGCCGCTGGCGTGGGACGAGCTGCCGGCGTGCGAGCCGGAGGACTTCACGATCCGGACCGTCCCCGAGCGATTCGCCCGGATCGGCGATCCGGGGGCGGGGATCGACGATGCGGTCGGGTCGCTCGACGCGCTCCTCGAGCTGTCGCGGCGGGACGAGGCGGAGGGCCTGGGCGACGCGCCATGGCCGCCGAACTACCGCAAGCAGGCCGGCGAACCGCCACGCGTCCAGCCGTCACGGCAGCGACGGGCGGCCCAGGACTACGACACGCCTGAGGCGGAGGCCGCCCGGGAGAAGGCGCGGGCCTCGATGGAGCGGCGCTTCACGGCGGAGCTCGAGCGACGGCAGGCGGCGAAGGCGGCCGGCATCGGCACGACGCCGACGCCGACCGGTCGCCGGCGTTCGAACGTCCCGGTCATCGAGATCTCGCGAGCCAAGACGAAGGCCGACGCGCTCGCGGGCTTCGAGCGCTGGAAGGCCCGCCACCCCGAAGCTGCCGGCCACCTCGAGCCGGCCGACCTGCTGGTCGACGGGATGCGCGGCCGATCCTCGCTGTGGTACCGGGTCCGGGTGAACCTGACCCACGTGCCGGCAGCACAGCGGCCCCCGCAGGAGGCGCTCGATCCCGACTACGACCCGTGGGCAGCGTACGAGTGGCCGGACCGCGCCGGCCAGCTCGAGCGCGCGCCGCGGAAACGCCGCCCGGCCGCGTCGGGCGGGACCGACGACACCGCTCCGTGATGGCCTAGGCCGGTGGCATCATCGCGCCCGGCGGCACTGGCTCTCGCCACCGGAAGACGAGCGCCCAGAACACGTACAGGTGGGCCAGGAACATCACCAGCCCGAACGCGAACCCCTCGCCGGAGCCGGTCAACCCGCTGCCCCAGATCAGGCCGCTGATGACGGCCACCACGATGCCCAGCCAGCGGCCCCATTCCGCGGATCGCAAGACGCCGATCCCGCCGAGGATGTAGGCCACGCTGTAGGCGATCACGAGGACGGCGAAGAAGGCGATCACGCCACCGACGACGCCACCGGCCGTGATCTGGTCGGTCACGTTGGGAATCTCGCCGTAGTAGTCCCGGATCAGCTGGCCGATGAGCGCCGCGCTGGCGAGGAACAGGACGCCGAACAACAGCCCGATGATCCCGAGGGCGAGGAGCACGACGCCGCCCGCGGCAGACAGAGTCGTGCGAGGAGCTCGAGCTCCGGCGACCGCAACTGCCGGTGCCGGGGCCTGCCACTGGAACGCCGGCTGGGCGGGCGGTGGAGGCGCGGCTGCGGCGGCCGGCGGCGGTGCGCCCGGCGTCGGCGTCGCCTCGGTCGGGGCATCCGCCCCGGCGGGTTGCTCCGGCCAGCCGATCGGCCCGGACGCCGGCGGCTCGGGCTCCGGGGGCGGCGTCGCGTCCCGTGACTCGGGCTGTCCCTCCGGCGGCATGCGGTCGTCCATGCTCCCCCACCCCCTTTGCGCGACGCCTCGATGCGTCGTCCGTCAAACCTTAGCCGACGGGCTCAAGCGTCCCGGAGCGCGTCGCAGGGCCGGATCAGAAGCCGACGGAGAACGCCAGGACGACCAGCGTGACCGACGCCGCGATCTCGACGAGGCCGATATGGATCGGTCGCAGATTCGTCCTGGGCCCGCGGCGCTGGGCCGCCGGCAGCGCGGCGGCCCGCGCAAACAGCCCGGCCGAGAGCACGGCATACGGCCACGGCAGCACGAGCCACGTGATCGCGGTCGCGACGGCGTGGTAGGCGAGCGACACCGCCAGGAAGGCCCGATTGCCGCGCTCGCGGATCATCGACCGGACCATGGCCACCGAGCCGACCAGGTACAGGCCCGCGGCGAGGGTCGCGAGCGCCACGTTCGTGCCGGGGGCAGCGTCGGTGACGAGCGCCGCGGCGGGCGCGAGCGCCAGGGCCTGGGCGACCTCCGCGAGGCTGACGACGACGCTCCTGGGGTGACCGGCCAGCGACGCGGCAACCGCGACGCCACCGGCCGCCAGCACGAAGGCGGCGACCCACAGCAGGGCCGGCGCGATCGCGAGCAGCGGTACGCCCGCCACGACCACGCCGCCGCCGAACAGCGCGACCGGCCGCAGCTGTGCCGGCCGTCGCGACCGCGTCCACTCGAGCGCCGCGACGGATGCCAGGTAGGCGCAGGCGGCCGCGATGGCGAGCACGAGCTGCCACGGGCTCGGTCGGGACGCGGCCACGCCGAGCAGCAGCGGCACGGCGAGGATGGCCCACGCCCCGAACTGCTTCGGGACCCAGCGGATGCGGTCGGCTCGCGATGCCGGCGACGGCGTCGCGGTCGTGGTCATCGTCAGGCGGGGTCGGCGCCGAAGATCCTCGACAGCTCGAAGGCCGCCGTCTCCTCGAGCTGGTCGTAGCGGCAGTCATCGGCTCGCTTGTCGGGCCGCCAGCGGACGAACGTCGTGGCGTGCCGGAACCGGTCGCCCTGGAGATGATCGTAGGCGACCTCGACGACGCGCTCCGCTCGAAGCGGCTCCCACGACAGGTCCTTGCCGCGGTTCCAGCGCGAGGTCGCGCCCGGCATCCGGGTCCCCGAGGCGTCGGCCGTGCCGAGCCCCGCCCACTCGGCCCACTCCCGCCACGGATGGCCCTCGACCGCGTTCTCGCGGAGCGGCTCGAGCTCCGTCGCCAGCGCCGCTCGCCGATCCCACGAGAAGGACGACGTGATCCCGACGTGGTGCAGCTGGCCGGCATCGTCGAACAGCCCGAGCAGCAGCGAGCCGACATGCGTGTCGCGACCGTTCTTGTGCCACCGGAAGCCGGCGACGACACAGTCGGCCGTGCGCTGGTGCTTGATCTTCAGCATCGCCCGCTTGCCGGGCAGATACGTCCCGTCCAGCCGTTTGGCGATCACGCCGTCGAGGCCGGCGCCTTCGAATCGATCGAACCAGTCGGCCGCCGTCGCGCGGTCGGTGGTGGCCGGTGTCAGGTGGACGGGCGGGCGGCTCGCCGCGAGCGCCGCCTCGAGTCGAGCCCGCCGCTCGCCCTGGGGCGTGGCCCGGAGATCCTCGTCGTCGAGCGCGAGGAGGTCCCAGGCGATGTACGACGCCGGGGTCTGAGCGGCCAGCATGCGCACGCGCGACGCCGCCGGGTGGATCCGCAGCAGCAGCGCCTCGAACGCCAGGCCGTGCTCGCCGGCGATCACGACCTCGCCGTCGACGACGCACCGCGGCGGGAGCGAGGCCCGCAGCGGTGCCGCCAGCTCGGGAAAGTAGCGATCCAGCGGCTTGAGGTCGCGCGACTGGATGAGCGTCTCGTCGCCATCGCGGAACACGAGGGCCCGGAAGCCGTCCCACTTCGGCTCGAAAAGCCAGCCGTCGCCATCGGGCAGGCCATCGGCCGGCTTGGCCAGCATCGGCGCGATCGGAGGCTCGAACGGCAGGCGCATCGCGGTCACGGTAGCCGAGGGTCCGCACGACTGCTCGCCGTCAGCCGAACGCCGAGC
>QKHE01000061.1 GCA_003250155.1 Chloroflexota bacterium
GGTCGCCGGGTCGACCAACACCGGCTCGGTCGATCGGATCGCGGAGCTGGCCGACGTTGCGGGCCGACACGGCCTGTGGCTGCACATCGACGCGGCGTATGGCGCGGCAGCTCGAATCTCCGACCGCGACGCGTGGCGCGTGGCGGACCTCGAGCTGGCGGATTCGGTCACCGTGGACCCGCACAAGTGGCTGTTCCAGGCGTACGACATCGGCGGCCTCATGGTCCGCGACGGCTCGGCGCTGGGTGCGGCCTTCGGCGGGCGGCTGCCCGAGTACTACCGAGCCGGCCATGGTGTGTCGCCCGGCCACACCGACGGCGGCGGCTCGCCCAGGGACCCGGCCGACGGCCACGGCGACGGCCAGCTGAACTTCTGGAAGCTCGGCTTCGAAGGGACTCGGCGCTGGCGGGCGCTGAAGCTGTGGTTCTCGTGGAAGCACCTCGGTTCGAGCGGTCTCGCCCACCTCGTGGAGGCGAACCTCGACCTGGCGGCGCAGCTGGCCGGGCGGATTCGCGACGCCGACGACTTCGAGGCCCTGCCCGACGAACCGGAGCTGTCGGTCGTCGCGTTCCGACACCTCCCGGGCGGCCGCGACGCGGCGATGCGCCTGGCATCCGAGACGCTCGACGAGCACCAGGACCGGCTGCAGCGGGCGCTCGAGACATCCGGGGTCGGCTGGCTGTCGACGACGCGCCTCCGCGGGGCCACCTACCTCCGCGCGGGGATCCTCAACACGCAATCGACCGACGCCGACGTCGACGAGCTGCTGCGGCTGCTTCGAGAGCTGGCGCGCGATGGCTGAGGGGCGCGGGGCCGGGCCGGCACCGCGGTGGGTTGTCCCGCTGCTGCTCATCGCCCTCGTCGTGCTGAGCGGTGCGACCGGCGGCAACGACTCGGGCGGCGGAAGCGGCGGCAGCGCGCCGCTGGGCGGGATCCTGCTCGTGCTCGGCGGCGTCGTCGTCGGCGCCGCCATGGCGCTCGTAGTCGGCTACCTCGTGCTGCGCTGGCGTGCGGGACCGGCACCGGCCGAGGTCCCCGGCGAGTGGTGGACGTGCGCCACCTGTGGCGCCGCGAACATCGTCGGCAGCCCGCGTTGCCACGCCTGCGGAGCGTGGCCGCGCTGAAGGAGCGGCCAGTCCGCTCGGCGGCGCCGACCCTCGCGGCGGCGCTGGCCCTCGCGGGCGCCCTGCTCGCCTCGCCATCGACGGCCCTCGCGCAGGACGGAACGCCGGTCCCGACACCGGCGCCCACCCCGAACTGCAGCGATCGCTTCCCGGCCGAGGGTCCGGCTGGGGTCGACCTGCGGCTCGGCTGCATCGTTGGCGAGCTCGTCGGGCTGTACACCGCCTCCAGCCGGGACGATCCGCCGACGCTGTCGGCCTACGTCCTCGTGACCGCCGGCTCGGCCGCCCTCGGCGTGGTGCTGGTCCTGCTGGCGTTGCGGCTCGTGACTCGTCGCGCGGCCCGCCGGCTGGCGCCGGTCACCCCGAGCGAGTGGTGGATCTGCCCGAGCTGCCACTCCGTCAACGCGACCGCGGCGTCGCGCTGCTATGCCTGCGGCAGCCCGCCCGGCGACGGTCCGACACTGCCCACCGACCGGGCGCCGAGGACGCCGCAGTCGCTCGGTGGCTCAAGCCCGGGCTGAGCCACCGCCAGCCCCGCGCACCGCCAGCCGATCCTGGGCACGGAAGAACTCGCCGACGATGGGCAGGAACCACGGCCGACCCTCGTACGGCGCCGGCACGATCGGAAACCGCAGCTGCGACAGGGCCGGCGCCTCGCCGCCGCCCATCCACTCCGCCGCGCGCGTCCCCAGCCAGGTCGCCATGACGAGCCCGGTTCCCGAGTAGCCCAGCGCGTACATCACCCCACCGAGCCGCCCGATATGCGGCATCCGGTCCATCGTCAGCGCGACCTTCCCGCCCCAGGCGTACTCGATCCGGGCATCCGCCAGTTGCGGGTGGACATCGAGCATCCGGCGGTGAAGCAGTCGCGCCGTTCGAGCGACCCACGTCGGGAAGAAGCTCACCCGGCCGCCGAACAGCACGCGATGATCGGCACTGACGTGCCAATACGACAGGAAGTTCCGGGTATCGAAGTACGCCCGACCGGTCGGCGACAGCTCGCGAGCGAGGTCCTCGGGCAGGGGTTCGGTGGCGATCATGTAGCTGCCGATCGGGATGACGCGGCGGCGCATCGCGGGCGCCGCGCCGTTCGTGTAGCCGTTGGTCGCGACGAGCACCTGGCCGGCCAGGATCGCGCCGCGGTCGGTCTCGACGACGAACCGGCCGTCCGCCTGCCGCCGCAGGGCCTTGACCCGAACGCCCTCGTGGAGCTCGGCGCCCGCGCGCTCGGCGAGCCCGACCAGGCCGGCGAACCATTTCGCCGGGTGGAGGACGCCGCCGGCATCGACCGCGAGGCCGCCGTGATACGCGTCGGTGCCGACCTCGGCCCGCAGCTCAGCCCGGGGGATCGCCCGCGCCGGCGACCCCAGCTCGGTGTAGCCGGCGGCCTCGCCGGGGAACGCGGCGGCGTGCGACGGCGCCCAGGCCAGCTCGAGGTAGCCGTTGTAGCGCAGCTCGGCATCGATGCCCTGGTCACGGATCAGGCCCGCCACCAGCTCGGCCGCCTGGACGGTCTCGGCGTACAGGGCCCGGGCGAGCTCCGGGCCGTAGCGCTTTCGCAGCGTGCCGGGGCCCCACTTGAATCCCGGGTGGGCGATGCCGCCGTTGCGGGTCGAGGCGCCCCAGCCGAGCGTCTGGGCCTCGAGGACCACGGTTCGGGCCCCCTGCAGGGCGAGCTTCCGGCCTGCCGCCACGCCCGTGTACCCGCCACCCACGACGACCACGTCGACGGTGTCCGGCAGCTGGCGACCGCCGCGATCGGGCAGGGCCGGCATCGTCGTCCACCAGAACGGGCGCTGCTCGAAGTCGCGATTGAGGGCGGGCCGCGGCGAGCGGGGCGAGTGGGTCATCAGACGCATCGTATCGGCCGCCGGGCCCGTTCGGAGGCCGGCTCCGTCAGTCGGGTGCGCGGTAGGCGAGGCGGCCGCCGGCGACCGACAGGAGCACGCGACCGGGCAGCTCCAGGCCGAGCAGCGGCGAGTTCCGGCCGCGTGACGCCAGGGTCTCCGGCGAGACGGCCCAGCGCGCGGCGCGATCGATGACCACGAGGTCGGCCGGGCGACCCTCCACGAAGCCGGGCGCCGGCACGTCGTCGCGACCGAGGACGCGGGCCGGGCCGGTCGTCAGCGCCTCAATGGCGCGCAGCAGCGGCAGCCGGCCGGCGTCGACCGCGGCGAGCAGCAAGCCGGCGGCGGTCTCGATGCCGCTGATCCCGTTCGCGGCCAGGCCGAACTCCACGGCCTTGTCGATTTCGGCGTGCGGCGCGTGGTCGGTCGCGACGGCGTCGGCCGTGCCGTCGACGAGCGCCGCGAGGCACGCGGCGGCGTCCTCCGGAGCGCGCAGCGGCGGGTTGACGCGGGTCGAGGTGTCGTACGGCGGCGCGACGATCGCGCCGTCACGCCACGGATCGCGGCGCCGCCCGTCGTCGATCGCGTCCCAGGCGAATCGACGGGCACCCGCCAGCCACTCGTCGCTGAGCGCGACGTGATGGGGCGTGACGTCGCACGTCACCGGCAGACCGGCCGCCCGGGCGCGGCGGACGAGGTCCAGCGCGGCGCCGGTCGAGAGGTGCGTCAGGTGGAGACGGGCCGTGGGTACGTCGCGCACCACGTCGGCCAGGATGGCCAGGTCCCGGGCGACCGCGGTGACCTCGGCCGCCGGCGGCGAGCCGCGGAGGCCGAGGACCGTCGAAATCAAGCCATCTGCCGCCTCCCCACCCCCGCCGTGCGACACATCCTCTGCGTGATCCAGCAGCGGCAGGCCGAGCGACCCGGCATACGCGAGCGCGCTCCGGAACAGGACGGCCGAGGCGACCGGCGCGCCGTCGTCGCTGTAGCCGGCGACGCCCGCCTCGGCCATGTCCCCGAGCGGCGCGAGGCTCTCACCCCGTCGCCCGGCCGTGACGGCGCCGAGAACGCGCAGCCGGACCGGCGAGCCCGACGCCTCGGCGGCCGACGCCGCGGCGAGGACGGCGGCCGAGACGTCGATCGGCGGCTCGGTGTTCGGCATGGCGCAAACGGTCGTGAAGCCGCCATGAGCGGCCGCGCCGAGGCCCGACGCGATCGTCTCGGCCGCCTCGTTGCCCGGCTCGCGGAGGTGCGCATGGAGGTCGATGAAGCCCGGCGCAACGATCACTCCCGTGGCATCGACGCCAGCCGCGGCGGTCCCCTCCAGCCAGCCCACCGACTCGAGGACGCCGCCCCGGACGACCAGCTCGCCAGGCCCTTCGCGGCCCGTGCCCGGGTCGACGAGCCAGGCGCGGCTGATGTCGAGCTCGACCGGGTGGCCCACCTCCGTCACGGCGCGATCCTGGCCGCGTTGAGCAGCTCGAGCACCGCCATCCGGACGGCCACGCCGTTGGCGACCTGCTCGGTGACGACCGATTGCGGCCCGTTCGCGACGTCCGGAGCGATCTCGACGCCCTCGTTCATCGGGCCCGGGTGGAGGACCAGCGCACCGGGTCGCGCGGTCGATAGCCGATCCCGGGTCAGCCCGTAGCGCGCCGCGTACTCGGCGAGCGACGGCAGGAGGCCGGCGGTCATCCGCTCTCGCTGGAGGCGGAGGGCCATGACGGCATCGGCGTCCGCGAGTGCGGCGGCCAGGTCGGTCGTGACCGTGAATGGCCGGCTCCCGCCGATGCCCCCGGTGGCCCATGCCCCGAAGCCGTCGATGAGAGTCGCCGGGCCACAGATCCAGACCGCGGCGCCGGCCGACGTCAGCGTCCACAGGTTCGAACGGGCGACCCTCGAGTGCAGGGCGTCGCCGAGGATGGCGACCTTGCGACCGGCGAGGAAGGGGCCCGCCGGATCGGCGTCGGGGGCGAGGTGCCGCCACAGCGTGTAGAGATCCAGCAGCGCCTGCGTCGGATGGGCGTGGCGGCCGTCGCCCGCGTTCACGACGCTGCCGCCGAACTGGCCGGCGGCGAGGTACGGCGCGCCGGAGCCGGAGTGGCGGATGACGAGCATCCGCGCCCCGAGCGCCTCGAGCGTCCGGACGGTGTCGAGCAGCGACTCGCCCTTGGTGACCGAGGAGGCGCCGGCGGTCACGTTGACGACCTCCGCGCCGAGGCGCCGCGCGGCCACCTCGAAGCTGACCCGGGTCCGCGTCGAGGCCTCGTAGAACAGCGTCGTGACGCCGACCCCCCGCAGCGTCGCGGTACGGGCGCTTCCGCCGGCCACGACCTCGGTCATCCCGAGTGCGCCGTTGAGGACGAGCCCGATCTCCCCGGGGGACAGGACGTCGACGTCGAGAAGGTGCCGGTGGCGCCAGGCCGTGGCCGTCGCCGCCGCCACGGTCATCGGCCGCTGCCGACCGGGGCGACCTGCTCGAGGTCCACGGCATCCTCGCCGTCGACCTCGCGGAGGCGGACGCGCACGACCTCGTCGCGCGATGTCGGGACGTTCTTGCCGACGTGGTCGGCCCGGATCGGCAGCTCACGATGGCCGCGGTCGACGAGGACCGCGAGGCGGACCGCCCGCGGCCGGCCGAACTCGCGCAGCGCGTCCATCGCGGCGCGAACCGTTCGGCCCGTGTAGAGGACGTCGTCGACGAGGACCACGGTTCGGCCCTCGATCTCGACCGGCACGTCGGTGCCCTTCACGACCGGCGATTCGCCGAGCCGGGCGAGATCGTCACGGTAGAAGGTGATGTCGAGCGCGCCGACGGGCAGCCGCTCGGCCTCGAACTCGGCGATCGCGTCGGCCAGGCGCCGCGCGATCGGCACGCCCCGCCGCTGGATGCCGATGAGCACGAGGTCGGCGGTGCCGGAATGCTTCTCGACGATCTCGTGGGAGATGCGAACGACCGCTCGGCGCACGTCGTCGGAGGTCATGATTCGCCGGCCGCTCATCGCACTCCTCCCGGCCTCACGGGGCCAGTCACCGGCTCGCGCGTCCGGCCTCGAAGGGACGGCGTCGAGTGTAGGGCAGCGTCAGTAGACGCGAATCGTGACCTCGGTCGTGCCGGACCACCAGCCGCAGCCGCAGATCTTGAAGAAGTCGGCCCGGTACATGTCGATGATCCGCCCGGTCGACTTGGCCGGACCGTAGTCGCTGACGACTCGCTCGATGCAGCCACCGTCGCCGCAGATCACGATCGTCGTCCCGCGCGGAACATCGCGCATCGCCGTCGTGCCGTTGTCATAGAACGAGGCGTAGCCGGAGAGCGTGTAGCGCGGCTTCTTCCACGACCACGAGGCCTTCGCGGCCGGAACCTTTGGCTGGACTCGCACGTCGCGGCTGTTGTCCTCGTCGGCGACCACGCCGTACGTATCGAACGCGCCGATCACCGACGCCGAGCGCGCAGCCGCATCGGGTAGCACGGGACCGACCGGGGTCGGGTCACCAGTCGTCGCGAGGAAAACTTGCCGGAACGCCGCTGCATCGATGGGCCGGTCTGGGCTGGGCCCGTGTGAGCCCACCAGGCCCGGCAGCGCGCCTATCGCAAGGGCCGCTGTGAGCGCCGCCCTCGCGACCGCCCTGCTGGGTCGCATAGTGCGCGGGCAGCGTAGGGCATCTCGAGCAAACCTGCAGCGGACCGCGAGGACAGGGGCGCCGGAACGCGCCGCGACGTCCGATCAGCGCAGGACGCGCAGCTCCGGGGCCGGAATCGTTTCGACGTGGCCGAACTCGTGGCCCTTCCAGGCGAGGACCGCGACCGAGCTCTGGCGCCCGTCCTGTCCGGGCGGGGTGACCCACGCCAGGCGGCCTTCCTTGATCGAGAAGCCGCGCAATGCCGGAACGCCCTGGAGCGGCTGGACCGTCTCGTCGACGGTGCCCGACTCCGGGTCGACTACGAGCAGCTGCAGCCGACCGTGGTCATCCGCGGTCTGCTCGAGCGTCCACAGTCCCAGGTACAGCCCGTCCGGATCGAAGCGTGCGTCGAAGGCCGCGATCGGCGCTTCGGCGAGGACGACGGGCTCGCCGCTCGGCTCGGCCGTGGGCGCCTCGCTCTCGGCGGGCACGGCGCCGAGCCCGCTCCAGCGGCCCAGGAGGATCTTGCCGACCGCCGGCTGCCAGCCGGTTCCGTCGCTGGTCGGGGTGACCGATCCGGACCAGTAGACGACGAGCCGGCCCGCGGGATCGACGACCGGCAGCCACACGTCGGGCTCGGCGAGGTCGGTGATGGCGAGGGTCTCGGGATCGAGCAGGAACGACATCGGGCGCCCCTCGACGGGCGGCTCGGGCGAGGCGCTGGGCAGCGGGTCGGCCGACGATGCCGGGCTCGGCTCGTCAAGCGCCGCGGCCGTCGGCTCCGCGGATGCCGCGACGTCCTCCGGCGCCTCGACCTCGACGCGACTCGCCAGGACCTGGTCGCCGAGCCAGCTCGAGAAGTAGGTGTGATGGTCGCTCGAGACCGGAACGGCGGTGCTCGTGCCGGCGCGCCAGAGGTACAGGTCGGGACCGGTCGACAGGTCGCTCGGGTAGGCCGAGAAGGCCAGCCACTCGCCGTTGGGCGAGTACACGGCATCGCCGACGACGACGATGCCGCTGGCGATCTCGATCGCCCCCTCGGGCGTGGGCTCCGGACCCGGTTCGGTGGGCGCAGGCGTCACGATCGGCGTGGGCGCCTCGGACGGACTGACGACGGGCGTGCTCGTGGGCTCGGGGGTGGGCGGCTCCGTCGGCTGGTCGGTGGGCGGCGACTCGGGAGCCACGGGCGTCGGGCTCGCCGCGGGTGTGGCCCTGGGGACGGGGATGACGACGATCCTGGCCGACTGCCCTTGCTCGGACGCGGACACCACCACGATCTCATCGCGGGTGGGCGACACCGCGACGCCGATCGGGCGGCCGCCCAGGTTGATCGGCGCCTCGACCGACTGCTCCAGCTCCGGGCAGCCGGCCCGCTCGCCCGGACAGACCTGGTCGACCGCCGCCGAAACGACCTCGTAGGAGCCGTCCAGCCTGGGGCGCAGCCAGAACACGTCGGCCGCGGTTACCAGGAGCTGTGTCGGGGCCGGCTCCACGCTGCCAACGGCGACCTCGGACGCGGGGGGCGTCTCGAGCGGCGGGATGACGTTCTGGCGCGACACGAGGGCCGCAGCGACGACGACGAGCACGACGAGCAGGCCGGACGCGGCGCCGACCGGCACGCGGCGGAACGGACCGCCGGCACGGGCCAGGGCGGGCAAGCCGGGCAGCGCCGAGGGCAGGCCGCCGCGGGCCGCCCGGGCGCTCTCCCGCTCGAGCTCGGCCGCCGTCCTAGCCCACAGGTCGCGCGGCGGCTGCGGCAGGTCGCTTCGGAGCGAGCGGAGCAACTCGCGGTCGGCGACATACCGCTCGTGGTCGAGGCGGCACTCGGCGCAGGCATCGAGATGACGCTGCAGCCATTCGTCATCGGTCGGCTCGATCGGCTCGAGCATCGCCACCGACCACAGCGCGCGGGCGCGGTCGTGCGACCCCTCGGCGTCGTGATGGCGGCGACGGAACGGCAGCGTCATCGTCCGCGACCCGTCTCGTGACCGAACTCTCGCTCGCGCTCGGATTCGGCGCTTCGCTCGGCATCCTGCTCCTGGGCGAGCGCCCGGCGCAGGCTTTCGCGCGCTCGGGTCAGGATCGCGCGCGCGGCGACGTGGCTGACGCCCAGCGCAGCGGCGAGCTCGAGCCCGGTCAGGTCATGGACCTCGGCCAGCAGCAGCGCCGCGCGCTGCCGCTCCGGGATCCGGGCCATGGCCCGCTCGAGCGGCCCGGACAGCCGCACGTCCATCGCCAGCCGCTCCGCCGACGGCGCCGCGCCCCGCGATTCACCGGTCCACGGGACCATCCGGATGATCCGACGCCGCCGCAGCTCGTCGAGGGCGACCCGATGCGCGATCTGGTACAGCCAGGCCCGGGCGTTCTCGTCCTTCTCGAGGCTGCCGTGGGCGCGATAGGCCTTGACGAAGGCGTCCTGCGTGAGATCCGCCGCGAGCTCGGGATCGCGAAGCATGCGCACGAGATAGGCGTAGATCTCGGCGTGATGCCGGGCGAACAGGCCTTCGACGAAGACCGCGGCCGCGTCGCGGTCCCAGGTCCCGGTCATCGGCCGGGTGCGCCATGGCGCGGCGCCGATCGGCGACGCGTAAGCAGTGGTTTGAGCCAGCGTTTGGAGCACGTCCTCGGATCCAGCGGAACAGAACTCGACACCGGGGGGGCAACGGTGTCATTGCGGGGGACGGCCGACGATCGCCGGTTGTGACGGGACCCGGCGCAGGGCTGCCCGTTCACCCGGACGCCTCGGTGCGAGATCCGCTGCGCTCGATGAGCTCCTCGACGGCAGCTTCCGGTGAGACCGGGTTCACCGGCAACCCGGTCCCGAGCTCCAGGCCCGCGATCTCGCGAAGGCGCGGATGGATCTCCCAGTGCCAGTGGAACGTCGCATCGACCCGCTCGCGCAGCGGCGCCGTGTGCAGCACGAGGTTGTAGGGCGGTCCGTCGAGCGTGGTCGCCAAGGCACCGAGCACGCGCCGCAGCGAGCGGCCGGTGGCCTGAACGTCGTCGTCGGTCGCGCGACCGAAGTCGGCGGCGTGCGTCCGGGGCACGACCCAGACCTCGAACGGCGACCGCGAGCCCCACGGCGCGAAGGCGACGCTGCCGTCGTCCTGCCACACGAGGCGCGATCCGTCGCGGACCTCCTCGCGAACGAGCCGGCACCACGGGCACTCGCCCTCGCGAATGACGAATCGTGCGGCGCCGCCGAGCTCCTCGGCCACCCGATGCGGGATCAGCGGCAGGTCGTACAGGTCGAGGCACAGGTGGTTCGTCCGGGCGCCGGCCTGGGCACCCCAGTTCTGGACCACCTGCAGGTAGTCGGTCTGCTCGTCGCCGCTGGCCTCGCGGATCGCGTCGCGAGCCATGCTCAACATCGACTCCGCGATCTCGCCGACCTGCGGCAGCGGCCGATGCTCGCCCGGCGGCGCGGCGATCGTCCGCCAGCTGCCCGCCGCACGGGCGTTCGAGAGCGCAACCTGGGCGACGCTCCGGTCGAGCTCGCGGCGCTCCTCCTCCGTGCCGACCGAGTGAAAAGCGTAGTCCTTCAACATCCGGAGCCGGACGCCGTCGCCCGGCGGCAGCCGGCAGTTCTGGCAGTCGCCGCCGTCGTCCACGGCTGCCGCGGCGCGCGCGAAGCGGCGCCGGTCGAAGTCACGGTCGACGATCGTCGCGACCCACCAGCTCGTGATCGGGTCCTTTCGAAGCTCGAACAGCCCGGCGCTCACGGCACGCCGGACGGCGAGGCCGTCGCCTCCGCGGCAGCCTCCCGGATCGCGCCGGCCGGCTGCCACTCCAGCGGCGCACCGAGCGCCGCCGCGAACGCCGTGGCAAACGGCTCGGCCGCCGCGCCGACCGCCTCGGTCGATGGCGGCTCGGCGGACCGACCCAGCTCCTCGGCGATCGACGTCGAGACCAGCCCGGGCATGCCGCACGGGTCGATCAGGTCGAAGTCACGAAGATCCGGATCGATGTTCAGGGCGATGCCGTGGTAGCTGACGCCGCGCTCGACCCGTAGGCCGAGAGCACCGATCTTGCGGGGCGGCCGGCCGCGATCGCTTTCGATCCAGGCCCCCGGATGCCCCACGCGGCGCATGGCGGCCACGCCGTTGGCCGCACACGTCTCGAGCATCGCGCCCTCGAGCGCCTCGACGAGCGGCCGGACGAGGATGCCGCGATCTGCGAGCCGCAGGATCGGGTAGGCCACGAGCTGGCCCGGGCCGTGATACGTCACCTCGCCGCCGCGCTCGACGCGGATGACCTCGATCCCGCGGCGCCGCAGCTCTCGCGGGGATGCCAGCACGTGTCGATCGTCGGCCTGGCGACCCAGCGTCAGGACGGCGTCGTGCTCGAGCAGCAACAGCAGGTCGCCGACCTGCCCGCTCGCGCGGCGATCGACGAGCGCCTTCTGCAGGGCCCACGCCTCCCGATACGAGATCCGACCGAGCCACGTCGCCGTGAGCGGGCGAGGGGCCGATCCTCGATCGTCCACTGCGGGACTCTAGCAGGGGTCGCTGAACCTGCGGTTCGCGCGCGCGACGCGTTCGGCGCCGCCGCGTCCGCCGATCGACGCTAGCCGGCGGCGGCCCCCAGCGCGTCGGCCATGGCCCGCAGGTGCGGTGGCGTGCTGCCGCAACAGGCGCCGATGATCCGCGCGCCCGCGTCACGGAAGCGGAGCGCGAAGTCGGCCATCGTCGCCGGAGTGGTCTCGTACTCGACCGCCATGCCGACGAGCGTCGGCTGGCCCACGTTCGCCTTTGCCACGAGGACCGCGTCCGGGAAGGCGGCGTGCATCTGCTCGATGACCGGGACGAGCTCCTCCGGCCCGTTCCCGCAATTGCCGCCGACGGCCGCCGCGCCGGCCTCGAGGAGCGCCCCGGCGGCCCGCTCCGGCGAAACGCCCATCATCGTGTGGCCCCGCGTGTCGAAGCTCATCGTCGCGATGATCGGCACGCCCGGCGCGGCCTGGTGCGCGCCCTCGATCGCCGCGACCGCCTCGGCGATGTCGCTCATCGTCTCGATCCACAGCAGGTCGACCCGCCCGGCCGCGAGGGCGGCGGCCTGCTCGGCGAAGGCCTCCCGGGCCGATTCGGGCGTGAGCGTCCCGCCGAGGGTCGCCATGATCTGGCCGCTCGGCCCGATGTCGCCGGCAACGAGGACCGGGCGATCGGCGGCATCTGCCTCGACCCGGGCGAGCACCGCGGCGGTGCGGTTCAGCTGGTCGACGCGGTCACCGTTGCCGTGCAGCTCGAGGCGCGGCCGGCTGCCGCCGAACGTGTTCGTCAGGATGATCCGGGCGCCGGCGTCGAGGTAGCCGCGCTGGATCCGGCGCACGACGTCGGGGTGCTCGAGGTTCCAGACCTCGGGCGGATCTCCGAACTCCAGGCCGTTGGCCATGAGCATCGTGCCCATCGCGCCGTCGGCGAGGATCGGCCGTCCCGATCCGAGCAGGTCTTCCCAGGCACCCATTGGCGGAGCATACCCACGACTGGCCTCGCGCGGGTCGGCCGCCAATCGGCGCATCATTGACTGAGGTCGCCGCCGGGGCCTATTCTCGATTATCGATGATCTGACCGGTGATGTTCCAGCCCAGGAGACTCGCATGTCCGCGACCGACACTCAACCGGACGCCATGACCGGCGACGCGTCGTCCGCCGATCCGCTCGCGCGGTTCCGGCTCGATGGACGTGTCGCGATGATCGCCGGCGGGGGTGGCGCGATCGGTTCCGCGATTGGCGCCGCATTCGCCGGCGTCGGGGCCCGGGTTGTCGTCGTCGATCGGACGCCGGAGCGGGCGGCGGAGTCAGCCGACCGGGCGTGTGCGCTGGGCGGGATCTGCAAGGGCGTGGTTGCGGACCTGACCCAGGAGGCCGACGCCGAGCGGATCGTCAACGAGACACTCGACGCGTACGGCCGCCTGGACGTCATCGTCAACGCGGTCGGCGGGGGGGCCGGCAAGGTCCTGTTCGACGCCGAGAACTACCCGCGCGACGCATGGGACTGGATCTTCGAGCTCAACGTTCGCAGCACCCTCGTCGCGACCCAGGCCGCGGCCCGGGCGATGATCGCCGGCGGGCGCGGCGGCCGTGTGCTCAACATCAGCTCTGTGCGAGCCTCCCTCGGCATCAATGCCGGCTATTCCGCCTACGTGGCCGCGAAGGGCGCGGTGAGCTCGCTGACTCGGCAATGGGCGACGGAGTGGGCCAAGCACGGCATCACCGTCAACGCCATCTCGCCGACCTTCGTCGACACCCCCCAGGTCGCGATGCTCCTCGGCGACCCGGCCTTCAAGGCCGGGATCGTCAACCGCATCCCGATCGGCAGGGTCGGGACGACCGATGACCTGACCGGCGCCGCGATCTTCCTCTGCTCGGATGCCGCGAGCTTCATCACCGGCCAGATCCTCGGCATCGACGGCGGCCTGACCGCCACCCAGTAGGCTCCGGAGGCGACACGATGATCGAGGCCGTTTCGATGATGGAGCGGGTGGCCGCGAACGTCTTCACGAATACCAAGCTGCGCGGCTGCAATCCAAGCTTCGTCACGACATCCGATGGCGTCGTGGTCATCGACACGCCCCAGCTTCCGACGCGCGCGGTGGCCATGCGGGCCGAAGCCGAAACGCATGGCCCGATCCGCTACGTCATCAATACCGAGCATCACGTCGACCATATCTTCGGCAACTACTACTTCAGGGGTGCCGGCGCCGTCGTGAACCACCGGGAACTGTACGAACGGTTCATGGTCGTGTTCCCGGAGCTCGATCCGTTCGCCTACGCGTACGAGTCCGTGCCGGGCGACAACGCCAAGGGCACCGATCTCGATGCACCCGAGGGCCTGGCGCTGTGGCCCGATCGGGAGGCGTACTACCGCGACCCGAACAAGGGCACGATCGTCTTCACCGGCGATCTCACGCTTCGCGTCGGCGACCACACCTTCCACTGCCTGCATACGCCCGGCCACACTCCCGGCCAACTCGCGGTCCACGTTCCCGAGGAGCGCGTGGTCTTCACCGGCGACACGATCTTCTCTGGCTGCCAGACCTGGCTCATGACCTCGAACGTCGACCAGTGGCTCGACGCACTCGAGCGAATCCGTACGCTCGACGTCGACCAGATCGTCCCGGGCCACGGACCGGTTGTGCCGAAGGCGTACCTCGACGTCCAGCGCTCACACCTGCTGGAGTGGAAGACGGCGGTGGCGACTGCCATCGCGAACGGCTGGTCGCGCGAGGAGACCATCGCCAGGGTCAACTTCAAGGACCGCTTCGGGCCGGTCGATATCGGGCAGGGCTACATGCTCGACTACATCCAGTCCCGCAATGCGGCCGCGCTGTATGACCGGCTGACGGGGACGGCGCCGCAGCTCACCGCGCCCGACGGCGCCGCTGCGGCGTCCGCGCGGTGACGCCCGCCCCCGCCGTTCCCGGCACGGCCGAGCCCGTGCCCGAGACGATGGCCGCGCTCGTCGTGCTCGAGCCGCAGCGCTTCGAGATCCGCGAGGTGCCGGTGCCGGTGCCCGGCCCGAACGAGGTCCTGGCCCGGGTCCGGGCGGTC
>QKHE01000057.1 GCA_003250155.1 Chloroflexota bacterium
CCGGCAGCCGGCAGGTACAGCTGCTCCGTGTACTCGTGCAGCATCCGGGTCGTCGAGAACCGCCACAGCGTCGTGGCCATCGAGCGCTTCATCCGCTCGATCCAGCGGACGGGCAGGGCGTCCTTGTCGCGGTCGTAGTACTCGGGCACGACCTCGGACTCCAGGAGCCGGTAGAGGTCCATCGCGTCGGCCCAGTCCTGGGCCGCCTCGTCGGCCAGCGGCTCGCGGCCGCCGATCGCCCAGCCGTTGTCGCTGGTCCAACCCTCGTCCCACCAGCCGTCGAGGACCGAGAGGTTCACGATCCCGTTCTTGGCCGCCTTCATGCCCGACGTGCCGGACGCCTCGAGCGGCCGGCGCGGGTTGTTGAGCCAGACATCGACGCCCTGGACGAGGAATCGCCCGATCCGGATGTCGTAGTCCTCGAGGATGTAGATCCGGCCCCGGAACTCGGGCGAGCGGCTGCGGGTGAAGATGTCCTGGATGACGCTCTGGCCCGGCCGATCGGCGGGATGGGCCTTGCCGGCGAACAGGATCTGGACCGGCCGATCCGCGTCGTTCACGAGGCGGGCCAGACGCTCCGCGTCGGTGAAGATCATCGCCGAGCGCTTGTAGGTCGCGAAGCGCCGCGCGAAGCCGATCGTCAGCACCCCGGGATCGAGGACGTCGGCCAGCTCGGCGAGGACCTTCGGCGCCTCGCCGTGGCGGGCGAACTGGTTCCGCAACCGGCCGCGGGCGAACACCGCCAGCTCGCGCTTCTGGCGGAGATGAGCCTCCCACAGCTCGTCGTTGGGAATCCGCTTCAGGCGTTCCCACCAGCGACCGGCCGCGGTCGAGGCATCGAGGTTGTCGAGGTCGGCGTCGAGATAGCGCTCGAACAGCGCCCGGACCGGGCCGCCGATCCAGCTCGGCGTGTGGATCCCGTTGGTGATCGCGAGGATGTCCTTGTTGGGCACGCCGCGCCAGGTGTTGTTCGCGGTCACGGCATGCAGCTGGCTGACGGCGTTCGCGCCGCGTGTCAGCCGGAGGCTGAACGCGGTCATGTCGAACTGGCCCGGATCGCCATCGGTGCCGCGACCGATCTCCAGGACTCGCTCGACCGGCACGCCGCCGGTGTTCGGCCGGCCGTCGCCGTCGAGGACCGGCCCGGCGACCCGCCGGACGAGGTCCGCGTCGAACCGCTCGTTGCCGGCCGAGACGGGTGTGTGGATCGTGAAGACCGCATCCTTCGCCACGGTTCCGAGCGCCTCGTCGAGGTCGGTGCCCGTCATCACCAGCTCGCGGGCCCGCTCGGCCAGCAGGAACGCGGAGTGGCCCTCGTTGAGGTGCCACGTCGCCGGGGCGATGCCGAGGGCGCGGAGCGCCCGGACGCCGCCGATCCCGAGGATCAGCTCCTGGTGCAGCCGCATCTCCCGGCCGCGCACGTACAGGATGTGGGTGATCGGGCGATCCGAAGGGTCGTTGACGGGGTTGTCGGTGTCGAGCAGGAGGACCGGCACGCGGCCGACCTGGACGAGCCAGACGTCGACCTTGATGTCACGTCCGGGGAGCTCGACCGAGACCGTCAGCGGCTCGCCGTCGCGCCCGAGGGCTCGCGTGATCGGCAGCCGGTCCAGCTCCAGGGTGGGGTAGCGATGCTCCTGGTGGCCGTCGGCGTCGATCGTCTGGCGGAAGTAGCCGCTGCGATACAGCAGCCCGACGCCGACGAACGGCAGGGCCATGTCGCTGGCGGCCTTCATGTGGTCGCCGGCGAGGACGCCGAGGCCGCCCGAGTAGATGCCGAGCGACTCGTGGAGACCGTATTCGGCGCAGAAGTAGGCGATCGGACCGCCGAGATCGCGGGCGTACTCCCGATGGAACCAATGGTCCGCACCATTCGCGAGATACGCGTCGAAGTCGCCGATCACGCGATGGGCCTCGGTCATGAAGTCGGGGTTGTCGAGCAGGCCCGGCCAGTCGACCATCCCGGTCAGGATCGGGATCGGGCTGTGGACGTGCCCCCAGGCCGCGCTGTTGATGCGGGCGAAGAGGGCCTTGGCCTTCGGGTGCCAGGTCCAGTAGAGGTTGTACGCCAGCCGACGAAGCCCCTCCAGCTCCGGCGGCACGCGCACGTGGCTCGGCGGAGCCGAGGGGACGCGAACGGTCGGTTCCATCGCCCGATCATAGTCGGCGCGGAGGCGCCGCGTAAACCGGTTTAGAAGCCGATTGTCATGGCATCCTGGCCCACCGCTACCATCGACGCCGATGCGCGTGGCGTTCATCGCGGCCGAGTGCGAGCCGTGGGCCAAGACCGGCGGCCTCGCCGATGTCGTCGACGCCCTGGCCCGGGCCCTCGGCCAGGTCGCGGGGCCGACGAGCGGTGGCCCGCTCGCTGGCCCGATCGATGTGTTCCTGCCGCGCTATCGGAGCGTGCCGGTGCCGCCGGCGGCGAGCACGCGCCGGCTCCGCGTGCCGGACCCGCGGGCGAGCGACGGCGCGACGGACGTGGGTCTCGTCGAAGCCGAGGCGAACGGCTACCGGCTCCGGCTCATCGACCATCCGCCGGCGTTCGACCGGGACGGGCTGTACGGCGACGCGGACGGTGACTATCCGGACAACGCCTGGCGGTTCGGGCTCTTCTGCCGGGCGGCCGTGGAGGCCCTTCGCTCCGACCCCGAGCCGCCGGACGTGCTCCACCTCCACGACTGGCACGCGGTCCCCGTGGCGCTGCTGCGCGACGACCAGCTGCGGCGCGATCCCGCCATCGGCCCCGCGGCCGTCGTGCTGACCGCCCACAACCTGGCCTACCACGGCTGGACGCCGGCGAGCGACGTACCGGACCTGGGGCTCGGTGCGGCGGCCCTTCCACCCGGCGCGGACGGGCTCGATCTGCTGGCGGCCGGGATCGAGGCGGCCGAGCTCGTGAACACGGTCAGCCCCGGCTTCGCGGCCGAGGCGAGGACGCCGGCCTTCGGGATGGGCCTCGACCGGTGGCTGGGAGCCAGGGGCGAGGCCTTCTTCGGCATCCTCAACGGGCTCGATACGGACCTCTGGGACCCGTCCGCCGACGCGGCCCTCGCGGCGCCCTACTCGCGGACCGAACGAGCGGGCAAAGTCCGCTGTCGGGAGGCCCTGCTGGCCGAGCTCGGGATGGACGCTTCGGACCCGGCCCCGGTGCTGGCGATGATCGGTCGCCTCGATCCCCAGAAGGGCTTCGACCTGCTGTCGGAAGCGGCCCCGCGGTTGCTCGGGCTCGGGTTCCGCCTCGCCGTCCTCGGCTCCGGGACGGCCGATCACGTCGGCCCGCTGCGGCGACTGGCGGCCGAGCGGGGCGATCGCGTCGCGATGGTCGAGCGCTTCGACCGCGACCTTGCCCGTCGGCTGTACGCGGGCGCGGACGGGTTCCTGATGCCGTCGCGCTTCGAGCCGTGCGGCACCGGCCAGATGATCGCGCTGCGCTACGGGACGCCTCCGATCGTGCGCGCCACCGGCGGCCTGCGTGACACGGTCGTTGACGCGCCGAGCCACCCGCGGTCGGGGACCGGCTTCTGGTTCGAGGACGCGTCCGCCGAGGCCCTGGTCGCGGCCTGCGAGCGGTTCCTCGAGTGGTATGCGCCGGGGACGCGTCGCTGGGAGCGCCTGCTGGACCGCGGGATGGCGGTCGACTTCGACTGGCGCACGCGCTCCGCGCCCGCCTACCTCGACGCCTATCGGCGCGCGATCGCGCTGCGGGCCGGGCGCCGGGGCGCCGCCTGACCGTCAGCCGTCGAGGGCGCGGAGCACCGCCGCCACGGTCTC
>QKHE01000045.1 GCA_003250155.1 Chloroflexota bacterium
CACCAGCCGGACTGGGGGAGCGCTCCCGCGGTCCCGTAGGTCCCGATGGTCCGTAACGCGACGACGCCGGCGAGCATCTCGCCGGCGTCGTCCCGCGCTCGGCCCGAACGGCTCCGCCCGCCACCGGGAGGCTGGGCGGGCGATGATCGATTACCGGAACAGGTTCGTCTCAGATTCCCATGCCGGGCACGTAGGGAAGAACGCCAGGTCTCGGACGTGGTCACGCAGCTGCGGACGAACACGGGTGGTCGATGGGTCCACGCTCGCCGGGCGCTGATCCGGCCGTCGTGGCGATTGTCCGGGGTGGCTGAGCTGCCGCGTTGGTGCTCTTGTATGCCCCGGGTGGGAATCTGAGACAGGCGCCGACGCGAACCGCCTTGGCTCATCGCCGGTCACCGCTTGCGCGCCGATTCGCGCCCGGACCGGGTTTTCTGTAGCATCAGAAAAACCCCCGGAGGCGCCGAACCCATGTCGAAGTATGTCTTCGTGACCGGAGGGGTCACTTCCTCACTCGGCAAGGGAATCACCGCCGCCAGCATCGGGAGGCTTCTCAAGGCCCGCGGCCTGCGCGTCTCCATCATCAAGCTGGATCCGTACATCAACGTGGATCCGGGCACGATGTCGCCCTACCAGCACGGCGAGGTCTTCGTCACCGACGACGGCGCCGAGACGGACCTCGACCTCGGGCACTACGAGCGCTTCATCGACGAGAACCTGACCCAGCTCTCCAACGTGACCACGGGCCGCATCTACCAGGCCGTGATCGCCAAGGAGCGCCGCGGCGACTACCTCGGCGGGACCGTCCAGGTCATCCCGCACATCACCAACGAGATCAAGGAGCGGGTGACCCGCGTGGCCCGCGACGGCAACCCGGACGTGGTCATCGTCGAGGTCGGCGGGACGGTCGGCGATATCGAGTCGCTGCCCTTCCTCGAGGCCATCCGCCAGATGCGGAAGGACGTCGGCCGCGCCAACGTCCTGTACGTCCACGTGACCCTGCTGCCGGAGCTGGCAGCGACCGGTGAGCTCAAGACCAAGCCCACCCAGCACTCCGTCAAGGAGCTCCGCGGGATCGGCATCCAGCCGGACGTCATCGTGCTGCGCTCGGACCACGAGGTCCCCGACGAGATCCGCGAGAAGATCGCCCTCTTCACCGACGTCGACGTCGAGGCGGTCATCCCGGCCCCGACCGCCGAGACGATCTACGAGGTGCCCCTCCAATTCGAGGCGTTCGGCCTCGGGCGACTGATCGTCCGTGAGCTCGGCCTTGGCGACGCCGATGCCGAGCCGGACCTCGCGAGCTGGCGCGCCCTGGTCGAGAAGATCAAGGCCGACAAGCCGGACCTCGAGATCGCCCTCGTCGGCAAGTACATCGAGCTCCCCGACGCCTACCTGTCGGTCACCGAGGCGCTCAAGCACGCCGGCTGGGCGCACGGCGTCGACGTCAAGGTTCGCTGGGTCGACTCGGAGGCGCTCACGAAGGACAACGTGGCTGCGCGCCTGGCGGGCGCCGCCGGCATCCTCGTGCCGGGCGGGTTCGGTCACCGCGGCATCGAGGGCAAGGTCCTCGCCGCCCACTACGCCCGCGACCACCGCGTTCCGTACCTCGGCCTGTGCCTCGGCCTCCAGTGCGCCGTCATCGAGTTCGCCCGTGAGGTCGTCGGGTCGGGCGACGTCAACTCGACCGAGTTCGACATGTTCACCGCCAACCCGGTCATTGACTTCATGCCCGACCAGCGCGAGCTGGAGGACAAGGGCGGCACGATGCGCCTCGGCCTGTACCCCGCCCGCCTGACCCCCGGCTCGAAGGCCGCCGAGGCCTACGGCCAGGAGGTCATCTACGAGCGCCACCGCCACCGCTTCGAGGTCAACAACCAGTACCGCCCCGCGCTCGAGGAGGCCGGCATGGTCCTGTCCGGCCAATCGCCCGACGGCCGGCTCGTCGAGATCATCGAGCTCCGCGACCACCCGTGGTTCGTCGCCTCGCAGTTCCACCCCGAGTTCAAGAGCCGCCCGGAGCGACCGCATCCGCTGTTCGACGGCTTTGTGAAGGCCGCCTTGGAGGAGGGGCCCGTCGAGACGGCCCGCGTCACCGAACGCGGGACCACGAAGGCCGGTCAGGCTCGGGCCGCGGAGGAGACGGCCTCACCCGCCTGAGCGCTGGCGCTCCACGCCGGACCGCCCCGGGCCGGGGGCTAGAATCGTCGCCCGCGCCACGATCAGGAGCCCGTGATGAAGCTATTCCTCGACACCGCCGACATCGAAGAGATCCGCACGGTCCATCGATGGGGCGTCCTCGACGGCGTCACGACCAACCCGACGCTGTTCGCCAAGACGACGGGCATGTCCTACGACGAGGTCCTCAAGCACATCTGCGGGATCACGAGCGGACCGGTGTCGGCGGAGGTCGTCGCCGACGACGTCGAGGGCATGCTGGCCGAGGGCCGCCACTTCGCGAAACTCGCCGACAACATCGTGGTCAAGGTCCCGATGTCGGAGCGCGGCCTCGAGGCGATCAGCCGCTTCAAGGCCGAGGGCATCAAGACCAACTGCACGCTGATCTTCACCGCCAACCAGGGGCTCCTCGCGGCCAAGGCGGGAGCGTCGCTGCTGTCGCCGTTCGTCGGCCGGGTCGACGACATCAACGAGGAGGGCATGACCGTCGTTCGGGAGCTGGTCGAGATCATCCGCTTCTACGAGATCGACTCCGAGGTCCTGACCGCGTCGGTCCGCCATCCGCGCCACGTGACCGAGGCGGCGCTGGCCGGGTCCCACGTCGCGACACTGCCGTTCAAGGTCTTCTCGCAGATGGTCCACCACCCCCTGACGGACAAGGGCATCGTCCAGTTCAAGCGAGACTGGGAGGCCGCCCGCGCCGCCGCGGCCGAATCGGCCGCGCCAGGCTCCAGGGAGCCCGCTCGAGCCTGACGGCGTCAGCCAGAAGCCGGCTCAGCCGATCAGGCGGTGCAGCCGGCGGAACGTCGGCCGGAAGCCCAGCCCGCGCCACGCGCCGTCGGCCTCCAGGTTGGTGGAGCGCCAATCCGTGACGACGCGCGAGTAGCCCTCGTCGCGGGCCCACGACAGGACGGTCTCGCCGAGCAGCCGTCCCGCCCCGAGCCCACGGGCGTCGGGCAGGACGGCGGCGTAGCCGAGGAAGCCGCTGTCCCGGGGCCGGTTCGGCCCCACGTACGAGCTCGAGACCTCCAGCGAGCAGCCGATCGCGTCGCCGATGACGCGGCCCTCGTGCTCCGCGACGAACGTCGTGTAGGCCGGGTTGTCGAAGTCGGCCGTGAGCTCCGCGACGACCTCGTCGAGCGACTGGATGGGCAGCCTCGAGAAGACCGGCGAGCCGGCCAGGTGGCGCGGCAAGACGAGCTCCAGCTCGGCGAGGACGGGGATGTCATCGCGCGTCGCCCGGCGGACCGTCAGCTCGCCGCGAGGAACGACGCCGCCCCGCGGCGGCGGCTCGCGGATGGCGTGGAGGTGTTGCTGGCCGAAGTCGAGGCTGAACCAGGCCGCAACCTGGGCCGCATCGCCGGCCGGCACCAGGACGTGCTGGTTCGTCCAGCCGGCCTCGACCCAGCGCCCGGCGATCGCGGCGTACATCGCCCGGACGACCTCGGGCTGGCCGGCGGCCGTCGCGTGGCCGGCCGCCTCGACCCAGACGTTGCCGCCCCAGATCGCGGCGTCCTTCGGGGCGCCGACGAGGTAGCCGACGACCTTCCTGCCGCGAGTCGCGAGGACGCCGCTCGAATCCGTGCTGGCGAGCGCACGCTCCAGGTCCTCGCGAGCCACGGCCTCGTCCTCGTGCTGCTCGTCGAGGAGCGGCTCGAGGCGGCGATGGGCACGGTGGCGGGCGGCCAGCAGGCTCGCCGCCGGCCCGACGTCCGCCGCGCGGAAGTCGCGGATCCGCAGGTCGCTCATGACCCGTCGCCGGCCGGCCGTCGACCGGTGTGGATGGTCACGATGCCGAGGGTCAGGCCGGTCCAGCGAACGTCCACGAAGCCGGCCTGGGTCATGATCTCGGCGACGGTCCGCGGATCCGGGTAGGCGCGGGCGCTCGCGACCAGGTAGCGGTACGCGTCGGGCATCGAGCTCAGCCGCCCGAGCATCGGCACGATTCGCTCGAACCACAGCCAGGCGAGCCGCCCCAGCGGGCTCCGCGGTCGGGCCGTCTCGGCGCACACCACGCGGCCGCCCGGGCGGAGGACTCGCAGCATCTCCGCGAAGCCGCGCTCGTAGTCGGGCAGGTTGCGCATCCCGAAGGCGACGGTCGCGGCGTCGTAGGCACCGCTCTCGAGCGGCAGGGCCATGGCATCGCCGCTGACGAACTCGAGCTCCACCCGGTCGGCGTTGCTTCGTCGGGCCCGTTCCAGCATTGCCGTCGAGACGTCCACGCCGACGACCCGCCCGAAGACGCCGACGCGGTCGGCCAGGCCCTCGGCGACCTTGCCGGTGCCGGTGGCCACGTCGACGGCCGCCATGCCCGGCTCCAGCCCGGCCAGCTCTACGACCCGCCGTCGCCAGCGACGTTCCTGGAACCCCGAGACCAAAGTGTTCATCAGGTCGTAGCGCGGGGCGAGGCGATCGAACATCGCCTCGATTTCGGTGGTCGTCGCGGCGTTCCCGGCGTCGCTCGATGCGCCGCTGGGTGCCTCGTCCGGCGAACTCGGCCGCGTGTCCACGTTGGCGATCGTAGCCGGGTGCGAGTTCGGGTTGCGTGCCCGGATTGCGCGCCCCGAGTTGCGGCCCGGCGTGGTCCCGCCAGCGAGCCGATTGACGACCATGAGCGGTGGCCGTATGCTCCGCTCGTTCCCCACCCCCGGTCCCTGCGCGGACCCGCCGTGGCGTGGGCGATTCCTGAGCCCAACAAGGGTCCACGCGCCCTACCTCAACACCCCGTACCACAGGGAAGCCCTATCCCGATGCCCGCACCCGAACAGCGCATGCGCAATCGCCGTCCCCGCCGACGAGGCGCGAGCGGCGCCGTCGGCCGACCGCCCGTGAGCGAGTACGACGAGATGGCGGAGCAGGAGGCCGCGCGCGAGCGCAACGACCTCGATGTCTCCGACCTGCGCGAGATGAGCGTCGCCGAGCTCCGCCAGGTCAGCCACGACCTCGAGCTGGATACCCGCTCGGACGACCGCAAGGACGATCTCGTCGACCTGATCCTGCAACGCCAGACCGAGCGAGCCGGCCACGCCTACGCGACCGGCATCCTCGACATCGTCGATGAGGGCTACGGCTTCATGCGCCGCCACGGCCTGCTGCCGAGCCCCGAGGATGTCTACGTCAGCTCGAGCCAGGTTCGGCGCTTCGGCCTTCGGATCGGTGACCGAGTCTCGGGCGCCGTCCGCGCCCCGCGGGACCAGGAGAAGTACTGGGGCCTGTTGCGTGTCGATTCGGTCAACGGCGTCGACATCGAGACGGCACGCCGGCGGCCGGTCTTCAACGACCTGACCCCGGTCCACCCGGACGAGCTGATCAACCTCGAGAACGATGCGAAGAACCTCAGCCAGCGCCTCGTCAACCTCGTCAACCCGATCGGCAAGGGCCAGCGGGCACTGATCGTGAGTCCGCCGAAGGCCGGCAAGACGATGCTCCTCAAAGCCATCGCCAACGGCATCACCGCGAACTATCCCGACATCCTCCTGATGGTCGCCCTCATCGGCGAGCGGCCCGAGGAGGTCACCGACATGCGCCGGAGCGTGAAGGGCGAGGTCATCAGCTCGACCTTCGACGAACCGACCGAGAACCACACGCACGTCGCCGAGATGGCCCTCGAGATCGCCAAGCGCCAGGTCGAGACCGGGCGCGACGTGGTGATCCTGCTCGACTCGATCACTCGCCTCGCGCGGGCCTACAACCTGGCCCTGCCGCCGTCCGGACGGACCCTGTCGGGCGGCCTCGACCCGATCGCCCTGTATCCGCCGAAGCGGTTCTTCGGTGCCGCCCGGAAGATCGAGGAGGGCGGCTCGCTGACGATCATCGGCACGTGCCTCGTCGACACGGGGTCGCGCATGGACGACGTCATCTACGAGGAGTTCAAGGGCACCGGCAACTCGGAGCTGATCCTCGATCGAAAGCTGGCCGAGAAGCGCATCTTCCCGGCCATCGATGTCATGCGCTCGGGGACCCGGCGCGAGGAGCTGTTGCTCGAGGAAGGCACGCTCAAGATGGTCTGGACCATGCGCCGGATGCTGTCGGCCGTCGGGACGAACGAGGGCATCGAGCTGCTCCTCAACCGCCTCGCCAAGAGCGACAGCAACGCCCAGTTCCTGGGTGGGCTGACGAAGAGCCTGGACGCCTGAACCCGGGGGCCGAATGGCGGTCCCGAGATGGGACCTGTCGCTTCATTGCGACGCTTCCGGGGAGGTGATAACGTCCGTTGCACGTCGTGGGCCCGCGGAGGAGTGGGCGCGACCGCGAAGTGAGACCCCAGCTCAAGATCGCGATCCGGACGGTCCCCCGACCTCATGCGAGCACGCGCGTCCCCCGCGCGCGAGGTCCCGTCCCGCCAGGAGAACGTATTGCTGAACGCCATGGGCGGCGTCCTGCGCGCAGTCATGCGCCCCCGCCTCCGAGCCAGTCGGCCAACCCGGGCCCATCGCCTGCACCGTGGTGCCGTGCGTGCGGCCCGCGGCATCGCCGACCTCTTCGGCCCGCTCACGCCCCGCCCGCTCACGCCCCGCCCGCTCACGCCCGGCCCGCTCACGCCCGCTGACGGGCCCAGCCCGGCTCCGGGTCGCCGGAGTCGGGCGTTCAGCCGGCTGCTCGACCGTCGCCTGCTCGTCCGGCGCCTGACGCCGGAGCGGGTGCTGCCGGTCGCGATCGCGCTGCTGGTGCTGCTCGCGAGCGGCGTCAGCCTCGCACCGACGGCGAACACGGCGGGCGCCGCGGGGGCGATCAGCGCGGATATCGGTGCCCCGGTTCGACTCGCCCTCGGCGGGCTCAACGGCGGCGCTGCGCTCGACGGCCTGCTGTACGACGACGCGGCAACGGCCCAGCCGCCCAGCCACCTCGACGATGCGACGGTCTACAAGCCGGTGGCGGTCGACACGAGCGTCCACTCGGCGTCCGAGATGCTGCAGCGCTACACGGTCCGCAGCGGCGACACGCTGACCGGCATCGCGAGCCGCTTCGGCGTGTCGATGATGACGGTCTGGTGGGCCAACAAGCTGAAGAACAAGGATGACCTGCGGATCGGTCAGGTCCTCGTCATCCCGCCGGTCAACGGGCTCGTGGTGACCGTCTCCGTGGGCGACACGCTCGACAGCCTCGCCGCCGAGTACAAGGTGGACGGCAAGGACATCCTCGCGGTCAACGGGCTCGACGATCCGAACCTCATCGTCGGGCAGGTCCTCGTCATGCCCGGCGCGAAGGGCGACCCGATCCCCACGCCAAAGCCGGCGCCGCGGATCCAGACCTACAGCGGCGGCGGTCCCGGGGTCGCCCCGAAGTACAGCGGCGGGGCATGGGCCTGGCCGGTCGTGGGCGGCGGCAGCTACATCAGCCAGTACTTCCACTACGGCCATTACGGGCTCGACATCGCCGCCTCGTACGGTTCAACCGTGGTGTCGACTCGGCCGGGCGTCGTCATCTTCGCCGGCTGGAAGTCGAACGGCGGTGGCTACCAGGTCTGGGTCAACCATGGCAGCGGCATCTACACCAGCTACAACCACCTGTCGGCAACGACGGTGTCGCCGGGTCAGTCGGTCGACAAGGGCCAGCGCGTCGGTCGCGTCGGGATGAGCGGCTGGGCGACCGGGCCGCACCTCCACCTCGAGGTGTGGATCGGAAAGCCGTGGGAGTCGGGCTCGTACCGCGTCAACCCACTCGGCTACTACTAGGCCGCCCAGGGCCGGTTCCCGGCCGCGCCGCGCCAGCCTGATCGCGCCGCGCCGGACCGTCCGTCGCGCCGTGCGATGATGGCCCGGATGTTTCTCGACCGGGTCAAGATCTGGGTGCGCGCCGGCGATGGGGGCAACGGCGCGGCGACGTTCAGGCGCGAGGCGCACGTTCCCCGAGGCGGCCCCGACGGCGGCGACGGTGGCCGAGGCGGGTCGATCTATCTCCGCGCCGACGCCGGCGAGACGACGCTGCGCGACTATCGCCACCGGCACCACTTCCGGGCCGGCGGCGGAGGGCGTGGCGAGCGGGCCCGACGCCACGGCAAGGCCGGCGGCGATCTCGTGCTCGAGGTCCCACCGGGAACCGCGATCGTCGATGACGGGAGCGACGAGCTGATCGCCGACCTCGTCGCCGCGGACCAACGCGTGCTCGTCGCGCGCGGCGGGCGCGGCGGCCTTGGCAACACCCACTTCGCGACGGCCACGCACCAGGCCCCTCGGCACGCCCAGAAGGGCGAACCGGGCGAGGAGCGCTGGCTCCGGCTCGAGCTGCGCCTGATCGCCGACGTCGGGCTGGTGGGCCTGCCGAATGCCGGCAAGTCGACGCTGCTCGCCGCCCTCACCGCGGCCCGGCCGAAGATCGCGGACTACCCGTTCACGACCCTCGAGCCGAACCTCGGCGTGCTGGACCTGACGGCCGAGGACGGCGAGGCCGGCATCCCGCGCCGACCCACGATCGCGGATGTCCCGGGCCTCATCGAGGGTGCCAGCAGCGGCGCCGGTCTGGGCCATGCGTTCCTGCGCCACGTCGAGCGGACCCGCGTGCTGGTCCACGTCGTCGACGGCGCGGCGCGCGATCCGGGCTGGGATTTCGACGTCGTCCGTGACGAGCTGCGCGCCCACGATCCGGCGCTGCTCGAGAAACCGACGGTCGTGGCCTTCAACAAGACCGACCTGCCCGCCGCGGCGACAACGTGGTCCGAGTTCCGGCGCGCCCGCGACCGCGACGGCCTGCCGGTGATCGCGCTGTCCGCGGCCACCGGGGAGGGGGTCGAGCACCTCCGCGCGCAACTGGCCGCGCTGCTGCCCAGCGCCGACGAGCTGGCGCGCCCGCCCGAGCCGGCGGGCGTCGTCGTGCACCGGATCGACGCGCCCGATGACGCCGCGAGCGTGTCGCGGGAACCCGATGGCGCGTTCCGGGTCACCGGCCGGCGGATCGAGCGGCTGGCGGCCCAGACCGACTTCGGGATCGAGGAATCGGTCGATCGCTTCCAACGAGACCTGGAACGGCTCGGCGTCGACGGGCAGCTGCGCGATGCCGGCATCCGCGGCGGCGACACCGTCCGGATCGGCTCCGTGGAGCTGGAGTGGGCGCCCGAGCTGTGGGCCGTCCGCCGCTGATGGCGTCGCCGACGATGGCGTTTCGGCCGCCGCTGCGAGTCCGGCCCGGTTCGATCGGGGTCGTGGGCGGAACGTTCGACCCGATTCACATCGCCCACCTGGCCGCCGCGGAGGAGGCCCGCGAGGCGCTCGGCCTGGAGCGGGTCCTGTTCATCCCGAATGCCACCCCGCCGTTCAAGCTCGAGGGAGCCGCGGCGACCGCCGACGACCGGCTGGCGATGGTTCGGCTGGCGATCGCCGGCAACCCGGCCTTCGACGTCAGTGAGATCGAGATCGAGCGTGGCGGCGTGTCGTACACGGCAGACACGATGGAGGCCCTCGCTTCGGCCGAGCGCGCCGCCGGCCGGACGCCCGACCTGACCCTCATCCTGTCGGCCGAGACGCTCCACGACCTGCCTGGCTGGCACGATCCCGCGAGGGTCCTGGCGGCCTGCCGGATCGCGGTCGTGCCGCGGGAGGGGTACCCTGCGGCCGATCCCGAGTCGCTGCGAGGGCAGCTGCCGGGAGTGGAGCAGCGGGTGGATTTGCTGGACGGACCGCGACTCGAGATCTCGTCGACGGCGATCCGAGAGCGAGTTGCCGCCGGCCGCTCGATCCGCTACCTCGTCCCGCCCGTGGTCGAGCGCTACATCGCCGATCACGGCCTCTACCGGAGGGCCGATCGCCCGTGACCGATCCTGCACCCGACAACGTCATCGAGCTGCCGCGAAGCGATGGACTGCCCCGCCGACGCGGTCGCGACGCGGCCGTTGAACCGCCGGTCGAGGGCGACCGCGCGGCGCTCGACGTCGCGCGTCGGATCGTCGCCCTCGCCGAGGACAAGAAGGCAGCCGACATCGTGCTGCTCGACCTGACCGGGCTGACGACGCTGGCCGACTACTTCGTCGTCGCGTCGGGTGGGTCGGAGCGCCAGCTCGATGCGATCGTCGATGGGGTCGTGTCAGGGATGCGTGACGAGAAGATCCACGCCTACGGTCGCGAGGGCACCGCCGCGTCGCACTGGATCCTCGTCGATTTCGGGTCGGTGATCGTGCACGTCTTCACGCCACCGGAGCGGGACTACTACCAGCTCGAGCGCCACTGGGCGGAGGCGAAGACGATCCTGCGGGTCCAGTAGCCGCAGGAAGGTGTACCGCCTCGCGCGGTACCGATGGGTCATGTCGGCCCGGGCGCGGGGATCGCAGCATCGCGGCAGTGACGGCAGGTCGCCGTCGAGCTTCGAGACGATGCTTCGAGACCGTTCGATGTCCACCGGCCGAGACCGCTGCCCCGCCTGCACTCGCCTCCTGATCAGCACCCGCTTCGACGCCACGTTCCGGATGCCCGATCAGAGCGAGCGGCTGTGCTTCGGCATCCCCGGCGGCCTGTGCGCCGACTGCCATCAGCTGTACATCGACCCGGATCTCATCGAGCTCCTCGAGCTGGCACGCGGTCGATGCACGTTTGCCATCGAAAGCGACGTCGTGATGCAGGAGCGCGCCTCGCTCCTCTGACGGGCTCCCGGCCCGCGGCGGGCGACTAGCCCGGCGCCACGCGATCCGTGATCCACAGGTCGAACGCGAGGCGATCGCGCGCGTCCGTGGAGGCACGACCGCCGACGCCCTTGACCTGGGCATCGAGCTCGAGCAGCGCGACGAGCGCCCGATCGAGCTCATCCGCCGTCCAGCCGCGCGCCTGCCGGGCGAGCGTCTCCGCCCGGAACGGCTGCAGCCGCATCGAGCGAACGAGGCTGCCGGGGGTCTCGCCGCGATCCAGGCGGTCCCCGATCTCGATCAGCTCGCGCAGCCGCCGATGAAGCACGGCCAGCAGGACCGGCGCCGGTGTCGCCGGCAGCAACCGCTCGAGCAGCTCGAGGGCCCGGGCGCGCTGGCGCATGCCGACGGCGTCGACGAAGCCCCAGATCGTGCCGGGGACGGCCTCGGCGACCAGCTCGCGGACGGCCTCGGCGGTCACCGGCGTCCCATCCGGATGCCGGAGCGCCAGCTTCTCCAGCTCGGTGACGGCCATCCGGCCCTGGTGGCGCCGCTCGACGTCGCCCTCGCGGACGAAGCCGCCGAGGCGCGTGGCAAGCTCGCGCGCCGCCCCCGGACCGAGCGCGATCGACCGCTCCCGGGCGCGCTGCTCGATCCACGCCGCGAACGCGCCCTCGCGCGGCGCGTCGAACTTCTGCACCGCGCCGCCACGCTCGCGGATGGCGTCGGCCAGGCTCCGGCCGGGCGGCTCCCGGCGACCCGATTCGGTCTCCTCGACGACGGCCAGCCCGTTCCCGGGGGCCATCGCGTCGAGCGCGCCGAGCAGGGCGTCACGGTCCTGGTTGCGGCGCAGCAGCGCCCCGGTCCCGCTGATCACGACCAGCGAGCCTGCGCCGAACATCGAGCCCGTCGCCAGCCGCTCGCGAATCTCGCCCAGGAGGCGGCCGGGGTCGCCGCGATCGGATCCCGGGCGCCAGCGCTCCGGAGGCCCTTCGGGGAAGCGTGCCGGCTCGACCCGGAAGCGCTCGACCGCCGCGTCCAGGCCGTACGCGTCGTCGCCCCAGAAGTAGGCGAGCGGGACGGGCGACGCGGGCGCCGCGGAGCTCGAAGCGCGCCGCGTCCCGGTCGCCGAGCTCGGTCGGTCCGCCATCGGGTCGATGGTAGCGAAGGCCGCCTCGCCGGCCCTCGATGGCCGGCTCGACGATGGGTCGGGCTTGGCCCGAGGTGGCGGCCCGGCGCGCGGTCTCGCGGCCGTCGGCGTGGACCGCGACCTGGACCGTCGCCCCGTCAAGCACGACCTCGACCGTCCCGTCGACGTCGGTTCGGTACGTCCGGCCGGCGGTTGCGTGCAGGCGCTCCAGGGTTTCCGCCGCCGGGTGCCCGTACGGGTTGTCGCGCCCGACCGACATGATCGCGATCCGAGGCCGGAGGGCCTGCAGCAACGGCATCGTGGACGCGGTCCGGGATCCGTGGTGGGCGACCTTGAGGACGTCGACGCGGGGCAGCCCGCGGGCGACAAGCTCGGGATCGACTTCCTCCTCGATATCGCCCGTCAGCAGGAAGCGCTGGCCGCGAACCTCGCCGAGCAGCACGATCGACACGTTGTTGATGCCCTTCCCGGTGGCCGCCGGCTCCGCCCGAACCGTGCCCGGCTCGGGCCACAGGACGCGCAGCCGGATCTCGTCGACGGCGAGCCGATCGCCAGCCGCGAGCGTCTTCCGCAGCGGGGCATCGGGCGCGTCGAGCGCGGCCTCCCAGGCCGCGTATCCGGGCCCCTGGCCGGCCATGCCGGGCTCGTAGACCCGGTCGACGCGGTACCGCTCGACCAGCAGCGCCAGGCCGGCGACATGGTCCTCGTGCGGGTGGCTGAGGACGACGGCATCGATCCGGTGATCCCACGGCGGGAGCCGTTCGTCGAGCGCGATCAGGAGCCGCCCCGGGTCGGGTCCGCCGTCGACGAGCAGGCGGCCGCCCTGGCCGCCCTCGACGAGGATCGCGTCGCCCTGGCCGACGTCCAGGACGATGATCCGGGCGGCCCCGTCGGGGCGGTGGGCAACCGCGAGCCCGAGCCCGGCGATCGCGACGGCGAGGCCGACGGCGGCGAGGCGGCTCGCTCCTCCGAATCGGGTCGATCGGGCGGCTGACGTCGAGCGGGCCGACGCCGTCGCATGAGCCGCACGCTCACGAGGGCGCTGCCGGCGTGCGAGGCCGACCCTCCGGGCGCCGACGCGGGGCGCGGCGAGGATCAGCACCGCGGTGGCGGCGGCCGCGATGGCGTCCCACGGGTCAGGCAGCTCGACGCTGGCGTACGGCGCCGCGGCCCCGATGCGAACGGCGGCCACGATCAGGCCGTAGAGCGCCCAGGCGGGCAGGCCGACGAGCGTCGCCACGATCGCGGGCAGGCCGGCCAGTGCCGCGACGCCGCCGCCGAGGGCCAGCGCGCCGGCCGCCATCGCCGGTGGCACGAGCGGCACGACGACGAGGTTGACGATCGGCGCGACGAGCGAGAGCCGGCCGAAGTCGAGCAGCACGATCGGCAGCGTCGCCACCTGGGCGGCGAGGGAGACGCCGAGAACCTCTGCGAGCCACCGCCGTGGCCGGCTCGGCGCGGCGCCCCCGAGGCGCCTCGTCCATGGCGATCCCCAGGCGATGATCCCGGCCGTCGCGAGCGCGGACAGGCGGAAGCCCGCGTCATCCACCCAGGCGGGGTCGCTCAGCAGCAGCAGCGTCACGGCCCAGCCGAGCGCCGCCGCCGCCGTGCCCGGCCGACCGAGCTCCCGGGCCAGGAGGGCGATGCCGGCCATCGCTGCCGCGCGGACGACCGAGGCCGAGGGCCCGACGAAGGCGACGTAGGCGATGATCGCGATCGCGGTCAGGATCGCCCGTCGCCGCCGGTCGAGGCTGCCCGCCACGGCGGCAAGCGTCGATGCGACGATGGCGATGTTCCATCCGGAGATGGCCACGACGTGACTCGCACCGGCGGTCGTGAAGTCGGCCGCCAGCGCGCGGTCGACCCGGTCACGGAGCCCGATCAGCACGCCGGCGGCGAGTCCCGCCTCGGGCTCCGGCACGGCCAACCCGATCGCGGCGGCCGCGCCGCGACGCAGCTCCTCCAGCTGCCGTGCCGGCCCGTCAGGTGG
>QKHE01000131.1 GCA_003250155.1 Chloroflexota bacterium
CACGGGGCGGGTGCGTTCCCGGACGCGGGGCGCCCGCGGACGCTGTGGGTCGGGCTGACCGCCGGGGCCGAGCGGTTGACCGAGCTGGCCGAGGCGCTGGCCCGCGAGCCGCGGGTCGTGCCATGGATACCCGTCCATCCGTCGGGCGGGCCGCCGGGCGGCAGGAAGCCGTTCGCACCGCATCTCACGATCGCCCGAACCGACGGCGTGCGCGGTGCGAACGACCTGGCGAGGGCGCTGGAGGCGGAGGCCGCGACCCTCGAGGCCCGCTTCACCGCGGACCGGGTCGTGCTCTATCGCAGCATCCTGGGACGCGGGCCCGCCCGCTACGAGTCGCTGGCGGATGCCGCGTTCGGTGGCTGACCGGCCGGTCGTCGGTCCGGTCGCATTCCTCGGCCTCGGGCTGATCGGCGGCTCGATCGCCCGGGACCTGCGCGCGACGAGCCCGGCCACGCGGATCGTCGCCTGGTCGCCCGAGGGCGGCGGCCCGCGGGCGGCGCTCGCCGAGGGCGTCATCGATGCGTCCGCCGACACGGTCGCGGCGGCCGTCGAGGGCGCGGCGATCGTGGTGCTCGCCGGTCCGCCGCTGGCCATCACCGAGCTGCTCCACGCCGAAGCCGACACCCTTCGCGTCGCCGCGTCCGCGGGCGCGACCATCACCGACGTGGCCAGCACGAAAACCTCGATCGTCGCCGCTGCCGATCGGGCGGCGTTGCCGTTCGTCGGCGGTCACCCGCTGGCCGGCCGCGAGACGTCGGGCTTCGGGGCCGCTGAGACGGGCTTGTTCCGTGATCGCCCGTGGGTGGTCGTCAAGGGCGCCGCGGCGCGCGACGCCGACATCGAGCGGGTCGAGGACCTGGCCCGGCTCGCCGGGGCGCGCCCGATGCGGCTCTCGGCGCACGAGCACGACACGGCCGTGGCCGCGATCAGCCACCTGCCGCTGGTCGTGGCGGCCGCGCTCGTCGAGGCGGCGACCGCATCGGATGACTGGCCGGCGGCGCGCGTCCTGGCGGCGAGCGGCTGGACAGGGATGACGCGCCTGGCCCGCGGCGACCCGGAGATGGGCGCCGGCATCCTGGCGACGAATCGCGCGGCGACGGCCGAGCGGCTCCGTGCCTTCCGGGTCGCGATCGATGACTGGCTCACGGCGCTCTCGGATGGCGCCCCGGATCGGGCGGCCGGGCCGGACACGCTCCGCGGGCGCCTGGCGGCGGCCCGCGCGGCGCTGGAGGACGCGCCGGATGACTGACTCGGCCGAGGAGCTGGTGCTCGTCGTGCCACGTGACGCGCTGATGGGAGATCCGGGCTGGACCGGCGTCCGGCCCGCCGTCGGCGAGTTCGAGGTGATCGTCGCGCGCGACGGGCGGTTCTTGCCGCGGGCCGCGATGGAGCGGGACCGCTCGTGGAAGCAGGTCATCCCGTACCTCGTCCTGCGCGACGGAGCCCGCTACTTCCTGATGCGGCGGACCCGGGCCGGCGGCGACGAGCGGCTCCACGAGCGCTGGTCGATCGGGGTCGGCGGCCATCTCAATCCCGGCGACGTCAATCTCGCGGGAGGCCTGCGACGCGAGTGGGCGGAGGAGATCCGGGCCGACTTCGAGCCGGACTTCCGGCTGATCGGCCTGCTCAACGACGACACGACCGACGTCGGCAGCGTCCACGTCGGGGCCGTCTACGTCGCCGATGCGGCCGGGCGGCCGGTCGAGATCCGCGAGACCGACAAGCTATCCGGGTCGTTCGCCGAGCCGGCCGGCGTGGCGGCCGTTCGCGAGCGGCTCGAGACCTGGAGCGCCCTCGTCTTCGACCACCTCGAGCGGGGCGCCTGACGGGGCATTCCCGGCCCCGGGTGCCATACTCATCCCAGCACGACATGAACCCGCCATTTCGCTCTCGACGCAACCGACTTCGGCTGTCACTCGTCCTCGTCGTTCTCGGCTGGCTGCTGCTGGCGACGGGCGCGCGCGCCGCCGGTCCCGAGGTCGTCCTGCTGCCGACGACCGGGATCGTCGACGAGGGGATGCAGAAGTACCTCGCCGACCACATCGAGCTGGCCGCGTCCGAGGGGGCCTCGGCCGTCGTCGTGAAGCTCAACACCCCCGGCGGGAGCCTGTTCGCGACCTACGCGATCGTCGGGACCATCATGGAAGCCGACATCCCCGTGATCGTCTGGGTCGCCCCGTCGGGGGGCTTCGCCGCGAGCGCCGGGACGTTCATCACGCTGGCCGGGCACATCGCCCTCATGGCCCCGAGCACGACGATCGGGGCCGCCTCGCCCGTCACCGCCGAGGGCGGCGACATCCAGGGGACGGAGGCCGAGAAGGTCCGCCAGGAGGTCACGGCCAAGATCAAGGGCATCGCGGAGGCGCGCGGCCGGAACGTCGAATGGGCGATCGAGGCGGTCCAGGACGCCCGCGCGTCGTCTGCCTCCGAGGCCGTCGAGCTGGGGGTCGTCGATGGCATGGCGGCCTCGATCGACGAGGTCCTCGCCTTCGCGGATGGGCGGACGGTGATGGTCAACGGGCAGCCGGTCACGCTCGATCTCGCGGGCGCCACGGTCTCCGAGCGGACGATGAACCCGCTCTTGGCGTTCATCCGGCTGCTGTCCGATCCGAACATCGCCCTGCTCCTGCTGAGCGTCGGATCCGCCGGCCTCCTCGCCGAGGTGTGGAGCCCGAACTTCGTGACCGGGATCCTCGGCGGCCTGGCGCTCATCCTCGGCCTGATCGGTCTCGGGTCGCTGCCGCTCAATGTCGGGGGCCTGTTGCTGCTGCTGTTCGGGCTCCTGCTGTTCGGGCTCGAGCTGACGGTGACGAGCCACGGCCTCTTGGGAGTCGGGGGACTGGTGTGCTTCGCGCTCGGCGCGTCGGCCCTGTTCACCGGTCCGACCGATCCATTCGCGCCGGCCATCCAGGTCGCCGGGCCGGTGCTCACGGTCACGGTGGCGACATTCGCGGTCCTGCTCGTGGCGGTGGTCTACGGGGTCGTGCGATCGCGCCGGGTGAGCATGGCCGTCGCCGGTGGGGCGACGATCCAGGCCGGCGTGGCCGGCGAGGTGCGCTCGCCGCTGCTGCCGCTCGGCACCATCACCGCGGCCGGCGAGGAGTGGACGGCCCGGACGGCGGACGGCAGCCCGCTCCAGCGCGGCACCCCGGTGCGGGTCGTCGCGGTCGACGGCCTGACCCTGACCGTCGAGCCGGACCCGTCGGCGGAGCAGCCATGACCCCACGGCGTCGGCAGACGCGGCATCATCGTCATGCACACGATCCCGGCCGGCGGCCGAGATCGCGGCATCGCTCGCTTGGAGGTGGCCCGTGGAATTCCCGGTGACGGTCTCGATTCTGGCCTTCCTGGTCGTCGTCGCCCTGGTGATCCTGTACCTGTCGGTCCGGATCGTGCAGCAGTACGAGCGCCTGGTCGTTTTCCGACTCGGGCGGACCGACGAATCGCTCGTCCGCGACCCGGGCCTGCGGTTCCTCATCCCGATCGTGGACCGGCCCGTGAAGGTCGATATCCGCGAGCAGTTCATCGAGGTTCCCAGCCAGACCACGATCACGAAGGACAATGCCCCGATCAACGTCGACTTCCTGATCTACTGGCGGATCGTCGACGCCCTCAAGAGCCAGGTCAACGTCGTCAACTTCCCCGGCGCCCTGCAGGGCGTGGCGACCACGACCCTGCGCGCCGTGATCGGCGACATCCTGCTCGACGAGGTGCTGTCCAAGCGCGAGCAGATCAACGAGGTCCTGCGGGTCAAGCTCGACGAGGTGACCGAGCGCTGGGGCGGCAAGGTGACGACCGTCGAGATCCGCGAGATCACCCCGCCGCGCGACGTCCAGGACGCGATGAACCGGCAGCTGTCCGCCGAGCGGACGCGGCGCGCCGTGATCACCGAGTCCGAGGGGACCCGGCAGGCGGCGATCAACGTCGCCGAGGGCCAGAAGCAGTCGGAGATCCTCAAGGCCGAGGGCGACCGCCAGGCGGCGATCCTGCGCGCCGAAGGCTTCAGCGAGGCGCTGACCCGGATCTTCAACGCCGCGAAGGGCGTGGACCACAAGACGATGGCGTTGCAGTATCTCGAGGCGCTCAAGGCGCTCGGCATGAGCCCGGCGACCAAGTTCGTCATCCCGACCGAGTTCACCCGCCTCGTCGAGCCGCTGACCGGCTACGTCGAGCGCGGCATGTCCTCGGCCGGTGGATCGCCATCCGGCGACAAGTGATCGAGACGGGGGAGGGGATGGGAGGATGACGAAGGTCCTGGTCGTCGACGACGAGGCCAATGTCCAGCGACTGCTGCAGTACACGCTGAAGCAGGCCGGCTACATGGTCCTGGTGGCGGCCGACGGGCAGGAGGCGCTTCGGCTGTGGACGGCCGAATCGCCGGGCCTGATCCTGCTCGACGTCGGCCTGCCGAAGCTGGACGGCTACGCGGTCGCCGAACGCATCCGGGCCGACGAGGCCGGCAAGGGCCATGTCCCGATCATCATGCTGACCGGCGAGAAGGAGGTCGAGCAGAAGGTCCGCGGCCTCCGAGCCGGGGCCGACGACTACCTCGTCAAGCCGTTCCACCAGGCCGAGCTGCTGGCGCGGATGCGCGGCTTGCTGTCGCGCTTCGGCGACGACCAGGGCGGCAAGAAGGCCAAGCCGCCGATGGGCCGGATGATCGCCTTCTACGGCGCCAAGGGCGGCGTCGGGGCGACGACGCTGGCGATCAACGCCGCGATCGCCCTGCACCGCGAGCTGGATCGCAAGGTCGTCCTCGTCGATTCCGTCCTGCAGTTCGGCGATCACCGGGTCTTCCTCGACCTCGGCAACGACCGCAAGAGCGTCAGCGACATCATGGCCGCGCCGACGATCGATGACGACCTGCTCAAGTCGATCCTCGTCCGCCACGACTCGGGCGTCGACCTGCTGCTGGCGCCGACGAGCCCGGAGGAGGCCGACCTCGTCCTCGAGGACCGGCTGTCGGCCGTGCTGAGCCGGCTGCGGACGCTGTACGACTACGTCATCGTCGACGTCGACAAGCGGCTCAACGACCTGTCGCTGTCGATCCTCGACCACGCCGACGAGGTCCACATCGTCATGACCGCGGACCTGTCGTGCCTCAAGAACGTCCGGCTGGCGCTCGAGGCGCTGCGCCGGATCGGCTTCGACGCGAAGCGGCTCAAGCTCGTCCTCAACCGCTCGAACGCCTTCACCGGGATCAGCGTCCAGGCGGCCGAGAGCGCCCTCAAGCGGACGTTCGAGACGAAGATCACCAACGAGTACCGCGTCGCGATCAGCGCCCAGAACACCGGCGCGCCGTTCACCCACGCCAAGCCGGACGCGCCACTGTCACGCGAGATCGTCGAGCTGGCGAAGGCGATCGACGCGGCGGCCGTCGCGGAAGCCGAGCCGGCCCAGCTACCGGCTCGGGCGGGCGCGACCGGCTGACGCCGCCGCCCGGCCGACGGCGCGTCGACTCGAGGCCGGATCGAGGTGAGCGGCAGATAAGCGGGGCCGTCTAGCGTCGGCCGCGTGCTGGCGACCCTGCTCTCGGCGACCCTCGTCGCGCTCGACGGGCGCGTGATCCGCGTCGAGGTCGACGTCGCGCCCGGACTGCCGGGCTTCACGATCGTGGGGCTCGGCGACGCCTCGATTCGGGAGGCGCGCGAGCGCGTGAGAGGTGCCCTGCGAAACGCCGGCTTCGTGCATCCGCCGCGTCGGATCACGGTCAACCTGGCCCCCGCCGACGTACCCAAGACGGGACCGGCCGCGGACCTCGCGATCGCGGTCGGGATCCTGATCGGGTCGGAGCAGTTCACGGCCCGCGGCGACCGCGTCGCGTTGATCGGCGAGGTCTCGCTCGGTGGCGACGTCCGCGCCGTCCCCGGGTTGCTGCCGATGGTCGCCGCGCTGGCCCGGCACGGGGTGCGCCGGGTGGTCGTCCCGGCCGCCGCGACGCAGGAGGCCCGGCTGGTCCGCGAGATCGAGAGCGTGCCTGTGGCCACGCTGGCCGAGGCCGTCGATGCGCTTCGCGCGCGGCGCCGCGCCCCACCGGCGCGGCCGGCCCGGGTCGAGCTCGCGGCGACAGCGGCCGGTGACGGCGACGCGTCGCGGCTTCCAGGCCCGGCGGTCGCGGGCTTCGGGCTTCAGCCGGGTATCCCCGATCTGGCAGAGGTCCGCGGCCAGGTGGAGGCGCGGCGCGCCCTCGAGGTCGCGCTGGCCGGCGGGCACGGCCTGCTGCTGATCGGGCCGCCCGGGACCGGCAAGACGATGCTCGCCCGGACGATTCCCGGGCTTCTGCCGCCGCTCGCTGACGAGGACGCCCTCGGCGCGACGATCATCGCCTCGGCGTCCGGCGAAGGACCGATCCGCGGCCTGATCCGCCGCCCGCCCTTCAGAGCGCCGCACCACACGAGCTCCTACGCGGCGATGGTCGGCGGCGGGCGCAGCATCTCGCCGGGCGAGGTGACCCGGGCGGACAACGGCGTCCTGTTCCTCGACGAGCTGGCGGAGTTCTCGCGCGACGTCCTCGAGGCGCTGCGACAGCCGCTGGAGGACGGCCGGGTCACGATCGTCCGCGCTGGCGGGCGCGCGGCGACGATGCCGGCCAGGTTCCAGCTCGTGGCGGCCACGAACCCGTGCCCCTGCGGCCACCACGGCGACGCGGACGGCAGCTGCGTCTGTGCACGGGGCGTCGCCGAGGCCTACGTCGGCCGGATCTCGGGGCCGCTGCGCGACCGCGTGGACCTCTGGGTCGGCATGCCGCGCGTGCCGCCGCGGGTGCTCGTCGCCGGCCCGGAGCCCGAGGCGTCGGCCGTCGTCGCGACGCGGATCGCGGCGGCACGGTCCCGCCAGCTCGCCCGGCAGGGCCGTCGGCTCAACGCTCGCGCGGGCGGCCGGAGCCTGCGGGCGATCGCCCGGCTCACGTCGACCACGGCCGGCCGCCTAGCGGCCCTCGCCGAGCACGAGCAGCTGTCGGGTCGCGGCACCGACCGGCTGCTCCGGGTCGCCCGGACGATCGCCGACCTCGAGTCGGCCGACGCGGTCGCGATCGAGCACCTCGAGGAGGCCGCGCGCTGGCGAGCGCCGGCACGTCGGCCGCTGACGGCGCTGGCGGTCTAGAGTGCTCGGTGTGGGCGAGCGTCCCGACGCTGCGCGGCCCCTCTCGGACGACGACCGCGACGCGCTGGCGGTCCTCCTCGCCGTGCACGGTCTCGGGCCGCTGACGCTCGGGCGTCTCATCGTCCGGATCGGCGCACCGAGCCGGGTCCTGGAGGTGGCGCGGTCGGGTGGCGGTGCCTCGGCGATCCACGAGGCGGCACGATCGCCCGGCGGCGACTGGGCGAGCCTGCCGAAGACGGTGGCCGAGGGCATCGTCACGGCGGCGACGACGACGGACCGGATCCTGGCGGACGTCCGCCGGCTGGAGCTGCGCGTCGTGACACCGTCCGATCGCGAGTTCCCGGCGCGGCTCCGGGCGATCGAGATCCCGCCGGCGGCGCTGTTCGTACGCGGCGACCCGACGCCGCTCGCCGTCCAGACCGTCGTCGCGGTCGTCGGGACGCGTCGCCCGAGCGAGGCCGGCCGGCGGGTCGCCAGCCGCATCGCGGCGGCGCTCGCTCGTGCCGGTGCGACCGTCGTGTCCGGGCTGGCCGTCGGCATCGATGGCGCCGCGCACGCGGCCGTCGTTGCCGAGGGCGGTCGAACGGTCGCCTACATCGGCGGCGGCCATGACCGGCTGTTCCCGCGAGCGCACGAACGGCTCGCTGCCGCGATCGTCGACGCCGGCGGCGCCATCGTGTCCGAGTACGCCCCCGGGACCCAACCGAGCAAGGGCACCTTCCCGCAGCGCAATCGCCTGATCAGCGGCTCGTCGGACGCCGTGGTGGTCGTCGAGGCGGGAGCGCGCAGCGGCGCGCTGTTGACCGCATCGTGGGCGCTCGAGCAGGGGCGCGAGTGCTTCGTCGTCCCGGGACCCATCGACGCCGTGGCTTCGGCCGGGTGCCTCGGCTTCCTGCGGGACTGGCCCGGCGCCGCCCGGATCGTGGCCGGCGTTCCGCAGCTGCTCGACGATCTCGGTCTGCCGGCCGGCGCCGCCCTCGGACCCGTGCGATCGATCACCGCTGGCGACCGGATCGTCAGCTCGACCGTGACGCCGGTCTCGGTTGCCGCCCTGCTCGTCGAGGCCGACCCGGTCCAGCATGCCGTGGCGCTGGCGCTGCTCGCCGGTGCGACGACGGTCGACGAGCTGGTCGCGGTCACCGGCCAGACCGTCGCCGCGGTCTTGGGCGCCGTCACACGCCTGGAATCGCGCGGCCTCGTCCGCGGCAACGGCGGCCGCTATGAGACCGCCGGGCGGCTCGCCGCCGCGCCTGCGCCGGCGGCCTGATGCTATCGTCCGGCTCGTGATCCGGGCGATCCTCCACCTGATCGGCGACCAGCCACTGGCCGTGGAGCTCGACGCGCTGCCGAGCGCGGCCGATACGACCCTCGTCTGCCGGAACGTTCGCACCGTCGACGGCAAGCGGCCCGTCTTCATCGACGCCAGCGAATCGACGTTCATCTTCCCGTACACCCAGATCCGGTTCGTCGAGGTGCCCCTCGAGGCCGATCGCGCCGCCGGCGAGGCGGCGTCGGCCGCCGAGGCGGAGCCCGAGGACCTCGAGATCGACGAGGACTTCCTGCGTCGGATCCGCGAGGCCTGACGCCGCCCGTCGCTTCGCGACCCGCGCAAGGGCGCGTGCAGGGGCCGTGGCTATACTCCCCCGGATGCCGAAGCACCTGGTGATCGTCGAGTCGCCGGCCAAGGCGCGGACGATCGAGCGCTATCTCGGCGACGACTACCGCGTCCTGGCCTCCTACGGGCATGTCCGCGACCTGCCCGAGAACCCCGGCAAGGGCAAGTTCGGGGTCGACGTCGAGCATGGCTTCACGCCCGAGTACGTCGTCGGCGACGATCGCCGCAAGCACGTCGACGCGATCGCCAAGGCGGCCAAGGGCGCGGACACGGTCTACCTCGCGACCGACCTCGACCGCGAGGGCGAGGCAATCGCCTGGCACGTGACCGAAGCGGCGAACGTCCCGGCGAACAAGACCGCGCGCGTGACGTTCTCCGAGATCACGGCGCCGGCGATCCGCGAGGCGTTCGCCCACCCCCGCGGCATCGATCGCAACCTCGTCGACGCCCAGCAGGCCCGCCGGATCGTCGACCGCCTCGTCGGGTACACCCTCAGCCCGCTCCTCGGCCGGAAGGTTCGGAGCGGCCTGTCGGCGGGGCGTGTCCAGTCCGTCGCCGTTCGGCTCGTCGTCGAGCGCGAGCGCGAGATCGAGGCGTTCGTCGCGCGCGAGTACTGGACGCTGAAGGGGCTCCTCGAGACCGCTGCCGGCGAGCCCTTCGCGGCCGACGTCGTGAAGCTCGACGCCGAGGCGCTCGAGATCGACAACGGGACCCTCGCCGAGCACCACGTCGAGATGCTGCGGGGGCTCCGGCCGCGCGTGACGTCGATCGCGACCAAGCGCCAGAAGCGCAGCCCGGCGCCGCCGTTCACGACCTCGACGCTGCAGCAGGAGGCCAGCCGCAAGCTCGGCTTCAGCCCCAAGCGCACGATGTCCGTCGCGCAACGGCTGTACGAGGGCGTCGATACGCCCGACGGCCACGTCGGGCTGATCACCTACATGCGGACCGATTCGGTGGCCATGGCCGGGGTCGCGATGGGCGAGGCCCGTGACGTGATCCGGGACCGCTTCGGCGAGCCGTACACGATGCCCAAAGGCCGGGTCTACAAGACGCGCTCGAAGGGCGCGCAGGAGGCCCACGAATCGATCCGGCCGACGAGCTTCCGGCGCAGCCCCGACGCGCTGGCCGGGCATCTCAAGCCCGAGGAGCTGCGGCTGTACCGGCTGATCTGGCAGCGTGCGCTGGCCAGCCAGATGGAGGCCCGTGAGCTCGAGACCACGACGGTCGAGCTCGAGGCCGGCCCGTACGGCCTCCGGGCGAGCGCGACCCGGACCCTGTTCGACGGCTTCGCGCGCGTCTACACGGAGGGCCGCGACGCGACACCGAGCCGGTCAGGCGAGGGCGCCGACGCCGAGGACGACGAGGCTGACCGGGAGGCCCGACTGCCGGCGCTGGCCGAAGGCGAGGACACGACGGTCCGCGACGTCGAGGCGACGCAGCACTTCACCGAGCCGCCGCCCCGCTTCACCGAGGCCTCGCTCGTGAAGGCCCTCGAGGACAACGGCATCGGCCGGCCATCGACCTACGCCGCCACGATCTCGACGATCGTCGACCGTGGCTACGTCCGCGTCGAGGAGCGTCGACTCCACCCCGAGCCGGTCGCGCGAATCGTCACGGACCTGCTCGTCCAGCACTTTGGCGATTACGTCGACGTCGGCTTCACGGCGAAGATGGAGGAGGACCTCGACGAGGTGGCGCGAGGTCAGCGCGAGTGGGTGCCGCTGCTGCAGGCGTTCTACCCGCCGCTGCGCGAGCGCGTCGACGAGGTCCGCCGCACGACCCGGCGGCGCGACTTCACGACCGAGCCGACGGACGAGGTCTGCTCGCTCGGGCACCCGATGGTTCGCCGCCTCGGTCGCAACGGCTACTTCCTCGCCTGCTCGACGTATCCCGAGCACAAGGAAACACGGCCGCTGCCGGGCGACGAGCCGCCGGCGCTGGAGGGCGCCGGCGAGCCCTGCCCGGAGTGCCGCCAGGGCACGCTTGTCGCCAAGCGCGGCCGATTCGGCCCGTTCGTCGGCTGCGATCGCTACCCCGACTGCGGCTACATCCGCCGCGACGGCCCGGGGCCGCCGGCGCAGCTGCCGTTCACCGTCGAATGCCCGAAGAATCGCGATGGCCACCTGGTGGCGCGTCGCGCACGGCGCACCGGAAACGTCTTCTGGGGGTGCTCGAACTACCCGAAGTGCGACTACACGACGAACTTCGAGCCGCTCGGCGCGCTGCACGACACCGACGAGGGGTCCGTCGCCCGGCGCGGCGACGGCGCGATCTGCCTCCGTTGCGGCGCGACGATCGACCTGCCCACCGAGGACGATCTGGTCGGACGGCGCCTGAGCGGCGGACCGCCCGATCCCGCGGCGATCGCCCCGCCGGCGCGCCGCAACGGCCGTGGCCGGTCCGGCAGCCGCGGCGGAGCGACGGGCAACCGCCGGCGATCGCCACGCTCCGGGCGAGTCAGCACGAGGGCGTGAGCGGGCCGATGGCTGCCCGGCCGGAGGCGCTGTCGCGCTTCCTGCTCGGCCTGCGGGCCCGGGATGCCTCGGAACACACGATCCGGTCGTACGAGACCTCGGTCGGTGCCTATCTCGACTGGCTCGCCGAGCGCGGTGCGGACTGGCGGACGCCGTCGCGCGGCGAGCTGCGCGCGTACCTCGCCAAGCTCGTTGGCGCGGGAGCGCGGACCTCGGTGAGCCAGCGGCTCGCGGCGATTCGATCGTTCCACCGATTCGCCGCCCGGAGCGGCCTCGCGGCCGGCGACCCGTGGGGCGGCATCGCCACGCCCAGGCTGCCGAAACGCCTGCCGCGGGTGCTCGAGGTGGAGCAGATCGAGCGGCTGCTCGCCGCGGTTGACGACCCCGCCGGCACCCGGCGGCGGCCCGCCGACCCGGAGCTCCGCGTCGCGCTGAGCCTGCGCGACCGGGCGATCATCGAGGTCGCGTATGCCGCCGGGCTGCGCATCAGCGAGCTGGCGTCGGCGTCGCTCGCGGAGCTGGACCTGCGGCGTGGTGAGCTTCGCGTTCTCGGTAAGGGCCGCAAGGAGCGGATCGGCCTCCTGGGCGGGCCGGCCATCGCCGCGCTGGAGGCGTACCTCGAGGAGGGCCGGCCGGCCCTCCTCGAACGAGGCCGGGCAAGGCAGGAGCCACGGGGACGAGGGGGCCGCGATGAGCGCCCGGAGGAGCGCGAAGAGGGGCGCGAGCCGGACGCTCTGTTCCTGAACCACCACGGGGCGCCGCTCGGGGTCCGGGGCCTGCGCCTCCGGATCGACCGCCTGCGCCGGGCCGCGGGCCTGCCGGAGGGCGTGTCGCCGCACACGCTGCGCCACTCGTTCGCGACCCACCTGCTCGACGGCGGGGCGGACCTGCGCATCGTCCAGGAGCTGCTGGGCCACGAGAGCCTCGCGACGACCCAGGTCTACACGCACGTGTCGCCGGCACGGCTGCAGGCCGCCTACCAGGGCGCCCACCCCCGGGCACGGCGGGACCCGGCGCCCACCTCGGCGGACCGCGCTTGACCGATCAGGCGCCGGCAGAGGTCGCGGCCGACGGCGTCGCCCCGGAGCCGATGGTCGCCGACGCTGCCGGCGGCGGGCGCGGCCCCGGCGGCGGGAGCGGCGGGATGGCGCTGGCGCGAGCCGGGCTCATCGTCTCGGTCGCCTATCTCGGCGCCCGGATCCTGGGCTACGTCCGGGTCGTGGTCATCGGCTCGACGCTCGGCGCCGGGCCGGAACTCGACGCGTTCTTTGCCGCATTCCGGATCCCGGACCTGATCTTCCAGCTCGTCGCCGCCGGCACGGTCGCCGCGGCGCTCGTGCCGATGCTCGCGGGCGAGCTCGGGACGGGCCGACCCGGCCGCGCCTGGCACATCGTGTCGACGATCGCGACGCTGATGCTGCTCGGGCTGGCGATCCTCGCCGGATCCGCCTTCGTGCTGGCGCCGATTCTCGTGCCGATCATCACCCCTGGGTTCGAAGGAGCCCAGCTCGAGCGGACGATCGAGCTGACGCGCCTGATGCTTCTCGCCCCGGTGTTCCTGGCTCTCGGCGCGGTCGCGACGAGCACGCTCAATGCCCACCATCGGTTCGCGGCCGCGGCCGTCGCGCCGATCGTCTACGACCTCGCGATCATCGGCGCCGCGCTGATCCTCACGCCGAGCCTGGGGGTCACGGGGCTGGCGCTCGGCGTCGCCGCCGGCGCGCTTGGCCACCTCCTCGTCCAGCTGCCGGCCCTCCGGCGGGCCGGCTTCCGGTTCAGGCCGAGCCTCGACGTGGGCGACCGCGACGTCAGCCAGGCGCTGCGGCTGATGATCCCGCGGGCCGTCGCGCTCGGCGCCGGCCAGATCACGATCGTCGTCGCGACCTCGCTGGCGACCGGCCTCGAGCCCGGCTCGGTGACGGCGTTCACGTTCGCCTTCACGCTGATGTCGATCCCGCTCTCGGTCGTCGGCGTGCCGATGGGCGTGGTGACCCTGCCGACGCTCTCGCGCGACCTCGCACGTGGCGCCGTCGACAGCTTCGCCGCGCTGCTCGAGCGTTCGCTGCGTCTGATCCTGTTCGTGGTGGCGCCGATCGTCGGGCTCGGGATCGTGCTCCGGGAGCCGGCGGTGACGCTGCTGTTCAACCACGGCCGGTTCGACGAGACCGGGGTGGCCCTCGTCGCGGCGACCTTGCTGCTGCTGCTGCTGGCGCTGCCGGCCGAGGCGCTGATCACGATCCTCGTCCGGGCCTTCTATGCGGATCGCGACACGCGAACCCCGGCCTTCGCCGCGCTGCTGGCGATGACCATCAGCATCACGATCGCGGTCCTCGCCGTGTCGAGGCTGGATCTCGGCCTCGCCGGGATCGGGGCGGGGATCGCCGTCGGTTCGTCGGTCGAGGCGGTGCTGCTGAGCCTGCTGCTGCGACGCCGCTTCGCGGGCTTCGACCTCCGCGGCCTTGCCAGGCTCGCGGCGCTGGTCGGGCTCTCGAGCGTCGTCGGGGCGGTGGTCGCGTTCGGCTTCGCGAACCTGCTCGCGGGACCGCTCGCCTTCGGCGAGGTCCACGTCGCCGCGTTCCTCGAGCTCGCGATCGCCGGCGGCGCCGGCGGCGGGGCGTACCTGCTGATGACGCGACTTTTGCGACTCCCGGAGGTTGGGCTCATCATGCGGGTCATGTCCGACACGCTGTCGCGCGTCCGGCCGGCGTGACCGCCGGGGTCACGGCCGAACCGGCAGCCGGCCCGCTCGGCCCGCACCCGGCCTCCGACGCCGAGCTCGAGGACTGGGACGCGCGAGCCGTCGACGGCCCGACGGGCCACGTGCTGCAATCGCGGGCGTGGGCCGAGTATCGCGCGGCGCATGGCTGGCGGACGTGGCCGCTCGTCTTCGAGGACGGCTTCCCGATGCTCGTCCTCGGTCACGACCGGCCGGTCATCGGCGGCGGCTGGGCCTACGCGTCGCGAGGGCCGCTTCCCGAACCGGACCCGGCGACGACCGCCGACCGAGCCGCCTCCGCGGCGGCGTTCGTGGCGAGCCGGGGCATGGACGCCCTGATCATCGACGGCGAGACGCCGGCCGGGTCGGGCCTGCCCGAGCTGATCCGCACACGGGGCTTCACACCGACCGAGGAGCTGCAGCCGTCGCGCCACCGGATGGATCTCGAGCTGCCGCTCCGGACCGACGACGAGACCATCCTGCGGTCGTTCGCGGCAACGACCCGAAATCTCATCCGCCAGGCCGAGCGACGCGGCCTGCGGGTCGTGCGCCTGGACACGCGGCCGTGGTCGCCGGAGGAGCCGTTCGAGCCCTCGGCCGACGCGGACCTGTCCGATCCGACGGCCCTCCTGACGACGTTCTACGGCATGCTCGACGCGACCGCCCAGCGTGTCGGCTTCGCGCTGGCGTCGGCGCCGGCCTTCCTCGACTGGTCGAAGCGGGCCCTCGGCGCCGGTCATCTCGTCTACCTGCAGGCCGTCGATTCGGACGACCAGCCGGTCGCCGGCGCGACCTTCTACCGCCACGGCCGGCGGCTCACGTACTCCCTCGCCGGCGACCGCGCGGAGCTCCGGAAGAGCCATCCCGGCGCCGTCCGGCTGCTGCTGTGGCGCGGCATCCAGATCGCCCTGCGCGAGGGTCGCGAGACGATGGACCTCGGCGGCGTCGACGTCCGCGGCGCGAGGGGCCGGCCCGGCCCCGGCGACGAGACGTACGGCAAGTACCAGTTCAAGGCGTCGTTTGGGGCGCGCTGGGTCGAGCTCAGCGGGGCGCACCAGCGGACGCTGCGACCGCTGCGGCACGCGGCCGGACGAATCCTCGGGAGGCTTGCCGCGGTTGGCCGCTGAGCGACGCGCCGGACGCGGCGGGGCTGGGCTGCCAGACACCCCCGCGGCCTGGGACGCCTACGTCCGGGCCCAGCCGGCGGCGACCTACCTCCAGACCAGCGCCTGGGCGCAGCACAAGCTCGCGACCGGCTGGCGACCGCAACTTGTCCTGGCCGCCGGCCCGGAGGGAGGCACCATCGGCGCCCAGGTCCTGCTGCGCCGGGTGCCGCCGCTGCCGTGGCCGTTCGCCTACGCGCCGCGCGGGCCGTTGGCGGATCGCTGGTCGGTCCCGCTGCTCGAGGCATGGTCGCGACGGCTGCGCGACGCCGCGGCGAGCGACCGCCCGCTGGCCCGGGCGAGCGTCTTGCGCATGGATCCCGAGGTCGAGGAGGAATTCGAGATCGACGAGGTGCATGGCGGCAGCGTCGGGTTCGAGGGCGCCCTCGCGCGGCTGGGCTGGCTCCGGGCGCCGGACGTTCAGCCGCGAACCACGCGCATCATCGACCTGGCGGCCGACGAGGCGGCGTTGTGGCACGACCTCCGAAAGAAGTGGCGCCAGTACGTCAACAAGGCCCGCTCGAGCGACGTCGTCGTGCGCGACGTCGATGCCGCCGCCGAGCCCGGCGCGTTCGCGACGTTCCACCGGGTCATGCGCGAGACCTCGGGGCGCACCGGCATCCCCCTCCGAACGGAGGCCGTCTACCGTGAGCTGTGGGCGGCATTCCAGCCGAGCGGCGAGAGCCGGCTGCTGTTCGCGGAGCGCGACGGGGACGTGCTCGCCGTCCTGCTGCTCGTGTCGTGCGGCGGCCGGGTCGTGGAACCGTACGGCGGGATGACCGCGGCTGGCGGCGAGACGCGGGCGAACTACCTGCTCAAGTGGGAGGCCATCCGGACCTCGCGCGAGCGGGGCGGGCGATCGTACGACCTGTGGGGCCTCGTGCATCCGGGGATCAGCCATTTCAAGGAGGGCTTTGGCGGGCGGCCGGTCCGCTACGTCGGGTCGTGGGACCTGCCGCTCTCGCCGGTCGGGGGCCGCGTCTTCCGCGCTGCGGAGTGGGGCCGGCGGACGGCTCGACGGGCGGTCCGCGTCAGCCGGGGCCGGTCGATCGGCGCGGCCGCGGGCGCGGATCCGGTGACCCCCGATGCCTGAGCCCGAGATCGGGGGTTGGCGCCGCGCCGGCCAGCCCAACGGGCCGGTCCTGGTGGGCACGCGGCCGTTGGACACGCTCGTGGAGCGGCTCCGCGGGGAGGGCCGCCTGCTCAGGCTCGCGGGAGCGGCCGACGCCGGCCCGACGACGGAGATCGAGATCGGGGCGGTCGCCGATGACTCGCGGCGGGTCGGGCCCGGGTCGCTGTTCGTGGCGGTGCGCGGCCTGCGGGTCGATGGCCATGCCTTCGTCGCCGAGGCGGTTCGGGACGGCGCGGCCGCAATCGTCGTCGAGGACGAGGTCGACGGCCTGGACGTTCCGCAGCTGATCGTCGACCGCGGCGCGGCGAGCCTCGCGTCCGCCGCGGCGTGGTGGTACGGCGACCCGAGCCATGAGCTGGGGACCGTCGGCGTGACCGGGACGAACGGCAAGACGACGACGAGCTTCCTCGCTGCCGCGGCGCTCGACGCGGTGGGCCTGCCGGCCGGCATCGTCGGCACCATCGGGATCCGGATCGGCGGCGCGCTGCAGCGCAACGAGGAGCCCCAGACGACGCCGCCCGCGCCGACCCTCCAGCGGTTCCTCCGCGGGATGGTCCTCGCCGGCGACCGCGCCGCGGTGCTGGAGACGAGCTCGCACGGGCTCGCCGCGGACCGTGTCGCCTCGGTCGCCTACGGCGCGGCGATCTTCACGAACCTGTCGCACGAGCATCTCGATTTCCACGGCACGTTCGAGGCTTATCGAGCGGCCAAGCTCAGCCTGTTCGAACGGCTGTCGGCCTCGGATCCGGCCGGTCGGCCGGGCGTCGGCGTCGTGAACCTCGACGATCCGCACGGGCCGGCGTTCGCGGCCGCGGCCCGGGAGACCGGGGCGAGAGTCGTGACCTACGGCGCCGCCGCCGGTGTTGACGTCCGCCTCGCCGACGTCGGGGCGAGCCCGACCGGTACGCGGCTCGACCTGCTCGTCGACGGCATCCCGCGACCGATCGAGATCGCCCTGCCGGGCCGCTACAACGCGGTCAACGCGACGGCCGTCTTGGGCCTCGCGCTCGGTTGGGAGCTGGACCTCGACGTGGTCGTCGGTGCGCTCGAGGCCGTTCGCGGCGTGCCCGGTCGAATGGAGCGGGTCGAGGCGGGCCAGCCGTTCCTCGTCGTCGTCGACTTCGCGCATACCCCGCGGGCCATTGACGCCGTCCTGGCCGAGCTCGCGCCGCTGGCCGCGCCGGGCACGGGCCTGATCAGCGTCTTCGGCTCGTCCGGCGAGCGGGACGTCGCCAAGCGGCCGCTGATGGGCGAGGCAGCGGCGCGCCGGAGCCGGCTGGTGATCGTGACCGAGGACGATTCCCGGACCGAGGACCCTGCGGCGATCCAAGCCGCGATCGTCGCCGGCGCAGAGGCGGCCGGGGCGGTGCTCGGCGAGACCGTGCTCGTCGTGCCCGATCGCCGCGAGGCGATTGCCGAGGCCTGTCGGCGCGCAGCGCCGGGCGATGTCGTCGCCCTGCTGGGCAAGGGCCACGAGACGTGGAACGTCGGCCCCAACGGGCCGGAGCCATGGTCGGACCGCGACGTCGCGACCGAGTTGCTGGAGCGCCTGGCGACCTGAGGCGGGCATCGCGGCCCGAACGGGGCCGACCGGGGCCGAACGGGGCCGCTGCTAGACTTCGCGCACCATGGTGGCCCCACGTACGAGGGCCGAAAGGCCCGCCGACACGACACCGAGCGCGCGGCCGAACCGCAAGGGCTCGCGGCGGGCTGCCGCGACCGACGACGCGGCGCGCGGGACTCAGCGGAACCGGGCTGCCGCCGCGGTCGCCACGCCCACGGCGGCGGAGCCATCGCTCGAGCAGCTGACCGACGACCTGATCGCGGCGATCCAGCGCCACGACGCGTCGGCCGACGTCACCGAGATTCGACGCGCGGTGGCCTTCGCCGCCGAGGCCCACGGGGACCAGCGGCGGGCTTCGGGTGAGCCCTACGTGACGCATCCGATCGCCAGCGCGCAGCTCGTGGCCGAGCTGGGGATCGATCCGATCGCCGTCCAGGCCGCGCTGCTCCACGACGTGCCCGAGGACACCGAATACAGCCTGTCCGACGTCGAAGAGCGCTTCGGGACCGAGGTCGCCCAGCTCGTCGACGGCGTCACGAAGCTGTCGAAGTTCAGCACCCTGAGCCACGAGCAGCAGCAGGCCGAGAACATCCGGAAGATGTTCCTGGCGATGGCCGAGGACATCCGGGTCGTCCTCATCAAGCTCGCCGACCGGCTGCACAACATGCGAACGCTGTCCGCCCTGCCCGTCGAGAAGCAGGTCCGGATCGCCCGCCAGACGATCGAGATCTACGCGCCGCTGGCGGAGCGGCTCGGGATCTGGCAGGTCAAGTGGGAGCTGGAGGACCTGGCCTTCAAGGTCATCGAGCCGGCCCGCTTCCGCGAGCTGGCGAAGCTCCTGGACACGCGCCGCAAGGGCCGCGAGTCGTACATCGAGCGGGCCATCGGCGAGCTCCGGCCGCGCCTCGAGGCGGCCGGCATTCAGGCCGACCTGGAGGGCCGCCCGAAGCACATCTACAGCATCTGGAAGAAGATGCAGCGCAAGGGCGCCGAGTTCGGCGAGATCTACGACGTGTACGCGATCCGGATCCTCGTCGACGAGGTCCGTGACTGCTACGCGGCGCTCGGCATCGTCCACTCACTGTGGCGGCCGATCCCGGGCCAGTTCGACGATTACATCGCCGTCCCGAAGAACAACCTCTACCAGTCGCTCCACACCGCCGTCATCGCCCTCGACGGCAAGCCGCTCGAGATCCAGATCCGGACCCACGCGATGCACCAGGTCAGCGAGGTCGGCATCGCGGCGCACTGGCGCTACAAGGAGGGCACGAAGGCCGAGCGCGACTACGACGCCAAGCTGGCCTGGCTGCGCCAGCTCATGGACTGGCAGCGCGATGTCAGTGATGCCACCGAGTTCGTCGAGGGCGTCAAGCTCGACATCTTCCAGGACCAGGTCTTCGTGTTCACGCCGCGCGGCGACATCAAGGACTTGCCGGCTGGCGCCACGCCGCTCGATTTCGCCTACCGGATCCACACCGACGTCGGCCACAAGACGATCGGCGCCAAGGTCAACAACCGGCTCGTCCCGCTCGACTACCGCCTCAAGAACGGCGACATCGTCGAGATCGTGACGACCCGCGCCGGCCACGGTCCGTCGCGCGACTGGCTGAACGTCGTCCGGACCTCGCACGCGCGGGAGAAGATCCGCCAATGGTTCAAGCGCCAGGAGCGCGACGAGAACATCGTGCACGGGCGCGAATCGCTCGATCGCGAGCTGCGGCGGCTGGCCCGGACGTCGATGTCGGCCGTCGGCCAGGACAAGCTGCTCGAGGTCGCCCGCCAGTTCAATCACGACAGCGTCGACGACTTCCTGGCGGCGATCGGCTACGGCGCCATCAGTACCCAGACCGTGGTCATGCGCCTCGGCGTCGTCGACGACAGCCAGGCGGCCCTGCCGACGGTCGCGCCGCCGATCGCCCCGGCACGCGCCGGCGGGGTCCGCGTCAAGGGCGTCGGCGACCTGCTGTGCCGCTTCGGCAAGTGCTGCAACCCGATCCCGGGCGACCCGATCCAGGGATTCATCACGCGCGGCAAGGGCGTGACCGTGCACCTTCGGACCTGCCCCACGATCGTCAACGAGCGCGAGGTCTCGCGCCTCATCGACGTCGAGTGGGAGGCGGCGCCGCAGGCGACGTACCCGATCGCGATCCGGGTCGAGGCGTTCGACCGCACCGGGTTGCTGAGCGACATCACCCAGGTCGTGGCCGAGGCGAAGGTCAACATCCTGGCCGCCGACGTGTCCGTCGCGCCGGATCACACCGCCCTCGTGCGGGCCACGCTCCAGGTCGCCTCGGTTTCCCAGCTCGCGCGCGTCCTCGGGCGGCTCGAGCAGCTCAAAGACGTCATCTCGGTCTCGCGCGACCTGAGCTGACGTCGCTCGGCCCGTCTCGCCGCGGCTAGACTTCGCGGCGATGCCGACGTTCCGGGCGCCGCGAGGCACGCGCGATCTGCTGCCGGCCGAGCGCGCGCCGATGGTCCGCCTCGAGCAGGTCGCAGGCGAGCTGGCGGCGCGCTACGGCTATCACCCCATCGAGACGCCGGCGTTCGAGCAGGCGGCGGTCTTCGAGCGCGGCATCGGCGAGGTCACCGACGTCGTCGAGAAGGAGCTGTTCTTCGTCGGGGCGCGCGAAGAGGAGAGCGAGCGCTGGGCGCTTCGGCCGGAGCCCACGGCCGGCATCGCTCGGGCCTACGTCCAGCACGGGATGCAGACGTGGCCGCAGCCGGTGAAGGTGACGATGACCGGCTCGATGTTCCGCTACGACCGGCCCCAGGCCGGCCGCTACCGGCAGTTCTGGCAGTTCGACGTCGAGGCGATCGGCGATCCCGGACCGGCAGTCGATGCCGAGATCATCGAGCTCGCGGCGCGGTTCTACCGCGAGGTCGGATTGTCCGACGTCACGATCCTGCTCAACTCGATCGGCGATCCGGCCTGCCGGCCGGCGTACCTGGAAGAGCTGACCGCCTACTACCGGCGGCATGAGGCACGGCTGCCGCCGCTCGAGCGTGAGCGGCTCGCCCGGAACCCGCTCCGGATCCTCGATTCGAAGGATCCGGCCGTGGCCGACATCAACGCCGGGGCGCCGGTCGCCACCGAGCGCCTGTGCGACGCCTGTGCGACGCACTTTGAGGCGGTGCGCGAGCACCTGGCCGCGCTCGGGGTGGCCTACAGGCTGGAGCCGCGGCTCGTCCGCGGTCTCGACTACTACACGCGGACGACGTTCGAGGTCTTTCCGGCCTGGGCCGCCGGCCAGCAGTCGGCGGTCGGCGGGGGCGGCCGCTACGACGGCCTCATCGAGCTGATGGGCGGGCGGCCGACGCCGGGCATCGGCTTCGGGATCGGGCTCGATCGGGTGCTCCTGGCGCTGCAGGAGCAGCCGGCGCGGATCGACGCGGCCGAGGCGATCCTCGCCCCCGAGCCGGCGCCGCTGGCGGTCGTCGTCGGCAGCGATCCGGCCGATACGGCGACCCGGCTGCGCCTCGCGACCGAGCTGCGAGGGGCCGGCCTGGCGGTCCGGGCCGAGCTCGGCCGGCGCAAGCTCGGGAAGCAGCTGGAGGCCGCCGCTCGCGACGGGGCCCACTTCGCGGTGATCGCCGGCGACGAGCTGGCCGCCGGGCAGGTCCAGCTGCGCGACCTCGAAGCCGGCACGCAGCGGCCGACACCGCTGGCGAATCTCGCCCGCGAGCTGCAGCGCGCCGCGCGGACCCATCATCACGGCCTCGAGGACGACTGATCGCGATGGCCGAGTGGATCTACTTCATCCACCCACCGCGCGACAACTTCGCGGCAACGATGACCGCCGAGGAGGAGGCTGCCTGGTCGGCGCACTCCGACCGCTTCGAGCGGCTGCTCGCCGAGGGTGTGATGATCCTCGTCGGGCCGACGCTCGGCGACGTCAACACCGGCATCGCGATCTTCGAGGCGACCGACGAGGCGGCGGCCCGGCGGATCATGGAGGAGGACCCGGCGATCGCCGGCGGCCATGCCCGAGGCGAGCTGCGGCCGTTTCGGACCTCGCTGCTGCGGGGTCGCGACCCCGGCAACCCGCGAGCCGGCCTGGCGGAGGATTCGCCGCCGGCCTGATCCGTCAGTCGCGGCGGTTGAAGGCGACGACCGCCGAGCCCAGCAGCAGGACGCTCAGGCCGCTGATGATCGCGACCTCCTCGACGAGCGTGACGGTGTGGCCGCTGATCGTGACCCCGATGCCGGGCAGCGTGCCGAGGAAGATCTGGCGGATCGCGTCGACGCCGTAGGTGAGCGGGTTGACCTTCGAGATCACCGCCAGCCAGTCGGGCACGTTATCGACCGGGAAGAACACGCCGGCCAGGAAGATCAGCGGGAAGATCAGCAGCTGGATCACGAGCTGGAAGCCCTGCTGACTGGTCATGAACGACGCGATCAGGATTCCGAGGCCAGACAGCCCGAGGGCCAGGATGACGACGATCGGGATCAGCTCGAGGATGATGTCGAGGCGCAGCTCGACGCCCAGGATCGGCGCCAGGATCAGCATCAGGACGACCTGCAGCAGGCCGGTGACCGTCGCTCCGATCGCCTTGCCGAGCACGATCCCGGTCCGCCCGATCGGGGCGACGAGGATCTCGCGCAGGAAGCCGAACTCGCGGTCCCAGACGACCGACACGCCGGCGAACAACGAGCTGGTCAGGACCGCCTGGGCGACGATGCCGGGGTACATGAAGGCGATGAAGTCGACGCCCGGCGCGAGCGAGCCGATGATCTGGCCGAAGCCGGCCCCGAAGATGACCAGGAACATCAGCGGGAAGGCCATGCTCGAGATGATTCGCGAGCGCTCGTTCACGAAGCGCAGCAGCTCGCGGTAGGCGACGACCCAGGTTCCGCGAACGATCTCCGTCATCGTGGCGCCCCGGCGCTCATCGATGCCACCGGCCGGACTGGAGCAGCATCTGGCGGGCGTCGAGCTCCGAATCGCGGATCTCGTGGCCGGTCAGGGTCAGGAACACGTCGTCGAGGCTCGGCCGGCTCAGGCTGACCGTCTCGATCGGCTGGGGGAACGTCCGCACGAACTCGGGCAGGAACGCGTCGCCGCCGTCGACGTGGAAGCGGATCGTGCCGTCGCGGAGCGTCGGCTCGATCCGGTAGCGCTCCTTGACGGCCGCCAGTCCCGCCTCGGGGTTCGGCGTCGAGAACGTGATCAGGTCGCCGCCGATGGAGCGCTTCAGGCCGTCCGGCGTGTCGAGCGCCACGATCTCGCCGCGATCGATGATCGCGATGCGGTTCGCGAACTCGGCCTCGTCGAGGTACTGCGTCGTCAGGAAGATCGTGAGGTTCTCGGCTTCCCGGAGCCGCAGCAGGTAGTCCCAGATGTGACGCCGCGTCTGCGGGTCGAGGCCGAGCGTCGGCTCGTCGAGGAACAGCACCTTCGGGTGGTGCAGCAGGCCGCGGGCGATCTCGAGGCGGCGCTTCATGCCACCCGAGAACGTCCGGACGCTGCCCCGCCGGCGGTCCCACAGCTCGACCATCGTCAGCAGCTCGCGGATCCGTGGCTCGCGGACGTCGGCCGGCACGGCATAGGCGTAGGCGTGGAAGCGCAGGTTCTGCTCGGCCGTCAGGTACTCGTCGAGCGTCGTCTGCTGGAAGACGAGCCCGATCGAGCGGCGGACCTCGCTGCGCTGGCGCTCGACGTCGAAGCCGTTGACGGTCGCGCCGCCGCCGCTCGGCTTGAGCAGCGTGCAGAGCATGTTGATCGTCGTGGTCTTGCCGGCGCCGTTGGGCCCGAGGAAGCCGAAGACCTCGCCGCGCCCGACCTCGAACGAGACGTCGTTGACGGCGACGAGCTTGCCAAACTCGCGGCGAAGCGTGCGGACCTCGATGACGTTCTCGGACACGCGAAATGCGACTCCTCGGTGCTGTCGGGCTGCCTACTCTAGCGACTTCGCTGCGGCCTCGGCTTCGAGCCACGTGGGGCCGAGACGACGGGTCCGGTGCAGGCCCGCCGCGGCGAGCCCCGCATCGAGCTCGGCGTCGTCGAGGACGAGGGCCCGGAACGGCTGCCGGACGACCGCTCCGCCGGCCTCGAAGACCGACACCGCCGCCACGAACGGCCGGTCGATCCTGACGTCCACCATTCCGAGGCGTCGGCCGTCGCGCTCGGTCCACGACTCGGCGGCCGTGTCGAGCCAATCGAGCGGGTGGTGCTCGATCAGCACTCGGCCACCGGAGGCGAGATGGCGGGCCGCGGCGCGTACGAGCGCGGCGCGCAGCGCCGCGTCGGGCGTGTTGACGAGGTGGCTCGCGAGCACGACCACCGCGAACCGCGCCCCAAGGTCGTGCGTCGCGAGCGACGCGGCCCCGGCATCGAGGTCGGGCAGCCAGTGGGTGACGGCTTCGCCTGACGCCGCGCCGAGCTCTCCGCCGAACCCGCGGAGCGCATCCCCGATCCGGCTGGAGCCGAGCGGCGCGACGACCCGGTCGCCACCCGCGGCCAGGACGCGATCGATGTCGGCCGGCTCGCCGATCGGCCGGCGGCGCCGGATCAGGAGCACGTGCTCAGGCGGGTTCGTCGAACTGGACGAGCCCGATGAGATTGCCGTCGGGGTCCTTGAACCATGCCGCCCGGCCGGCAGGCATGCGCGCGACCGCGTTCACGGTCCTGGGCTCCTCGTACGCCTCGAAGGCGATGCCCCGACCACGCAGCTCCTCGACCGCGGCCTCGATATCAGGCACCGAGAAGGCCATCTGGGTGTGGCTGCCGTTCGACCGTCCGCCCGATCGGCTGATCGCGAACACGCTGCCCTCGCCGGCCCGGTAGACGACGGCCGCCGGCAGCACGCTCGCCGGCTCGAATCGCAGGACGCCTTCGTAGAACCTCCGAAGGGCATCGACATCCTGCGTCGGCAGGGTGGTATGGACCCGGTAGTCGGACAGCATCGGCAGCCCTCGCGCGTGGGCACGGGGGGATCCACGATCACGGCGATCGGCTCCCTCGCACCTCCCGATACGATACGCGCGCCCGTGGCCTCGGCGGCCGGGGCAGGGGCGACCGCCGTCAAGGATCGCTTCGAGCCCTCGAATCGGGTCCTCCAAGCGGCCCGTCGGGGCCCGACGATGGGTGTGGCCACGCGCTCGACCGCGGGCGGATCGATACCATTGCCCGGCCATGGCCGAGACCACCCCGGGCACGCTCGCGAGCTCCTACCGCAGCCACACCTGCGGCGAGCTGCGCGCGGCCGATGCCGGGTCGCCGGCGCGGCTCGCCGGCTGGGTCCACCGTCGCCGCGACCACGGCCAGCTGATCTTCCTCGACCTTCGGGATCGCTACGGCATCACCCAGGTCGTCATCGACGAGGGCGACTCGCCTGCGGCCCATGCCTCGGCGGCCAGGGTCAGGAACGAGTTCGTCGTAGCGGTCGCGGGGACCGTTGCGCGGCGGCTCCCGGGCACGGAGAACCCGCGCCTGCCGACCGGCGACATCGAGGTCCAGGCCGGCGCGATCACGATCCTCAACGAATCGAAGACACCGCCGTTCTACGTCAACGAGCCGGACGCGCCGATCGACGAGGCGCTGCGCCTCAAGTACCGCTACCTCGACATCCGCCGCGAGCCGATGGCGGCGCGGCTCCAGCTGCGCAGCCGGCTCGTCCAGGCGATCCGCGAGGTCCACCACGTCCACGGCTTCGTCGAGGTCGAGACGCCGAACCTGATCAAGGCCACGCCCGAGGGCGCCCGCGACTTCATCGTCCCGAGCCGCCTCCAGCCGGGCGAGGTCTACGCGCTGCCGCAGAGTCCCCAGCAGCTCAAGCAGCTGCTGATGGTCGCGGGCGTCGATCGCTACTTCCAGATCGCCCGCTGCTTCCGCGACGAGGACCTCCGCGGCGACCGGCAGCCCGAGTTCACCCAGCTCGACCTGGAGATGAGCTTCGTCGACCAGGACACGGTCATGGATTTCGTCGAGACGATGATCATCGACGTCAGCCGGGCGACGGTTCCCGACCGACCGGTCCAGGACGTTCCGTTGCCGCGGCTGTCCTACGAGGAGGCGATGACCCGCTACGGCTCCGACAAGCCGGACCTGCGGTTCGGCATGGAGCTGGTCGATCTCGGCCCCGCGCTGCGCGGCGCCGACGGCCAGCCGACATCCGGCTTCAGGGTGTTCGACGAGACGCTCGCCTCGGGCGGCGTCGTCAAGGCCATCGTCGCCCCCGGCATGGCCGGCGCCTCGCGGCGCGAGACCGACGAGCTGGTCGAGCTCGCGAAGCGCTTCGGGGCACACGGCCTCGTCCACCTCGCCGTGGAGGACGCCGGGTCGGTGAAGACGCCGATCGCGAAGTTCATCGGGGACGACGGTGCGGAGCGGCTGGCCGGGGAGGCCGGCGCCACGCCCGGCGACCTGGTCCTCGTCGTCGCCGACCGGCCGAAGGTCGCCCACGACGTCCTCGGTCGGCTGCGCGTCGAGCTCGGGCTCCGGCTCGGGCTGGCCGACGAGAGCGCCCTGGCGTACTGCTGGGTCTACGGCTTCCCGATGTACGAGTGGGACGACGAGCTCGGCCGCTGGCACGCGACGCACAACCCGTTCTCCGGCGTCCTGCCCGAGGACGAGCCGCTCCTGGTGACCGCCTCGGGCGACCCGGCGAAGCCCTCGCCCGATGATCCGGCCGGCCGCGCTCGGGCGATGCAGTACGACGTCGTCCTCAACGGCTGGGAGCTCGGCGGCGGCTCGGTCCGGATCTGGCGCCGCGATCTGCTCGAGCGAAGCCTGGCCCTGCAGGGCCATTCGTTCGAGGGCATGCGCGAGAAGTTCGGCGCGATGCTCGAGGCGTTCGACTACGGCGCGCCGCCGCACGGCGGGATCGCGCTCGGCATCGACCGCTGGGCGGCCCTGTTCAGCAACCAGACGAACATCCGCGAGGTGATGGCCTTCCCGAAGACGCAGTCGGGCAGCGACCTGATGCTCGAGGCGCCATCGGTGCCCGAGCCGGAGCAGCTCGCCGAGCTCGGACTGCGGTTCGTCGGCGTGAAGCCGGGCAAAGCGCCCGCCGTCAATCCGGAGAGCGCCACCTGAGCGAGCGCTCGACGGCGCTCGGCGTCCTCGAGCCGATCACGCGCCATCCCCGGCTGGCGGCGCTCGGCGGGGCGATGTGCATCGCCTTCTCCGGCATCTTCTACCGCTACGCCGCGGTCGAGCCGTCGACCGCTTCGGTCTTCCGCTGCCTGTACGGCCTCCCGTTGCTGGCCGTCTTCGCGTGGTTCGAATACCGGCGCTACGGCTCGCTGTCGCGGCGCTCGATCGGCCTCGCCATGGTCGCCGGCGCGCTGTTTGCCGGCGACCTGACGAGCTGGCACCACGCCATCGAGGCGGTCGGGGCCGGCCTGGCGACCGTGCTGGGCAACCTCCAGGTCCTCGTCGTCGGCCTGCTGGCGTGGCTGATCCTCGGCGAGCGTCCGTCGCGGGCGGTGCTGCTCGCGGTGCCGATCGTGCTGGCCGGCGTGGTCCTGATCTCGGGCGTGCTCGATACCGGGGCCTACGGCTCGGATCCGCCGCTCGGGGTCGCGCTCGGCATCCTGACCGCGCTGTTCTACGGCGGCTACCTGCTGGTCATCCGCCGCAGCGGCCGGGACGAGCGCCGGCCGGCGGGTCCGGTCACGGTCGCGACGGCCTCGACGGCGATCGTCGCCGGCGTAGCCGGGGTCCCGCTGGGAGAGCTGAATCTCACGCCGAGCTGGCCCGAGCACGGCTGGCTGCTCGCCTACGGGCTGACCTCGCAGTTCCTCGGCTACCTGCTGATCTCGGTCTCGCTGCCGCGGCTGCCGGCCGTCATCACCTCGATCATCCTGCTGGCCCAGCCGGTCGCGACCGTCATCCTGGCCCGGGTGCTGCTGGACGAGCAGCCCTCACCCGCGCAGCTCCTCGGCGTCGCCCTGGTCGTCGGCGGGATCGCCGCGGCGACCGTTCCGGTCGGCTGGTTGCGCGATCGCGCGATGGCGGCGGCCGCCACGAAACGCTGATCGACCAACCTGGCGCGGAGAGGATCAGCGCGGCTGGTCGGGGTCCTGGGCGGCCCGACCGTAGGGGGCGAGCGCGGGGCCGGCGAGCGGCGCGTCCTCGGGCAGGTCGGCCAACGGCGCGCCCCACTCGTGGGCGTGCGCGGCCGTTGGCTCGGGCGGGCCGTCGTAGGTCGGCAGCTCGGCGAACGGGATCGACAGGTCGTGGGTCACGCCCGGGTCGCCGAGATCGATGGTCCGTGACGGGACGCCGCCGGCCGCCAGGTCGTCGATGATCTCGTCCGGCATTCGCAACGAATCTCGCGTCACGGCATCGAGCGCTCCGGCGTGGGTGACCGGCAGCAGCACCGGCCAGCCAAGCTCGCCGTCGAACGCCGGCCGCAGCATCGAGCCCCGGTCGAGGCCGTGCGCCTCGATCAGCGAGGTGACGGTCTCCGGCCCGACCCAGCCCATCCGGGCCGGCCAGACGAGCGCCGCGGCGACGCCGCTGACGACGTTGCGGGCGACCTCGATCCCGCGCGAGATCTGGGCAACGGGCACGCCGTCGGGCTTGGGAACCGGCTCGGCGAGGGTCGCCGACGTCCCGGCGAGGGCCGCCGCGACGGCGCCCTCCGGATCGAACGACACGACCACGATCGGCAGCGCGCCGCCGGCCCAGGCGGCGTCGGCAAGGCGGCGGACGACGGGTTGGCCGGCCGCGTCGGCGAGCGCGGATTCGGGGCTCGCGGCGAGGATCACGGCGGCGACGGTCACGGCCGGAGCGTAGCAGTGCGACAATCCCGCGGCCCATGACCAGCCTCAGCCCTTCTGTCGCGCGCGACGACATCCGCAACATCGCGATCGTGGCCCACGTGGACCACGGCAAAACGACCCTCGTCGACGCCATGCTCCGCCAGACCGGCGCCTTCCGGGCGAACCAGGCGGTCGTCGACCGGGTCCTCGATTCGGGCGACCTCGAGCGCGAGAAGGGCATCACGATCCTGGCCAAGCAGACCGCGATCGACGTCGATGGCGTGCGCCTCAACATCGTTGACACACCCGGCCACGCCGACTTCGGCGGCGAGGTCGAGCGCAGCCTGCTCATGGTCGATTCGGTGCTCCTCTTGGTCGACGCCGCGGAAGGCCCGCTGCCGCAGACTCGCTACGTCCTCCAGAAGGCCATGGCCCGCCGCCTGCCGGTCGTCGTGGCCCTCAACAAGATCGATCGAGCGGACGCCCGCCCGGCCGAGGTCCTCGACGCCGTGTACGAGCTGTTCATCGATCTCGGCGCAGATGACGACCAGATCGACTTCCCGGTCGTGTACACGAATGCCAAGGCCGGCACGGCCAGCCTCGAGCCCGGCGAGGCCGGCGTGAATCTCGCCCCGCTGCTGGATCTCCTCGTCCGGGTGACGCCGGCACCTCGACACGAGCCGGGTCATCCCCTGCAGCTGCTCGTCACGAACCTGTCGGCCAACGACTACGTCGGGCGGATGGCCGTTGGACGGATCAGGAACGGCTCGATCCGGATGGGCCAGCGGGTCGCGGTCGTCCGCGAGGAGGCCGACGACACCGCCGGCGCCGTCGAGCCGGGTCGGACCGTGACGCTGACGGGCGCGGTGACGAGCCTCCAGACCGCCCGGGGGATCGAGCGCGTCGACATCGAGGCGGCGACCGCCGGCGACATCGTCTCGGTGGCCGGGCTGCCCGACGTCACGATCGGCGACACGATCACCGACCCCGCGGATCCACGGCCGCTGCCGCGCCTCGACGTGGATGCACCGACGCTGCGGATGACCTTCGGCGTGAACACCTCGCCGCTTGCGGGCCGCGACGGCCGGTATGTCACCAGCCGGCAGATCAAGGACCGGCTCGCTCGCGAGGTGCTCGGCAACGTCTCGATCGAGGTCCATCCCTCGGCGTCCGCCGACACCTTCGAGGTTCGAGGCCGGGGCGAGCTCCAGCTGGCCGTCCTCATCGAGCAGATGCGCCGCGAGGGCTTCGAGCTGACCGCGTCGCGACCCGAGGTGATCCTGCGGCAGGGGCCCGGCGGGCTCCAGGAGCCGTACGAGCGGATCACCGTCGACATCCCGCCCGACTACATCGGCGAGGTCCAGGCGGCCCTGGCCGGCCGGAAGGGCCGTCTGGAGCAGATGACGACCGATGCCGACGGACGGGTCCGCCTCGAGTACGTCCTGCCCGTCCGGGGCCTGATCGGCTATCGCGGGCAACTGCTGACCGAGACCCGCGGGACGGCGCTGCTGCACCAGATCGGCGAGGGCTATGGGCCGTGGGCCGGCGAGGTGACGCACCGAACCAGCGGCGTCCTGGTCGCCGACCGGCCCGGTACGTCCAACGCCTACGCGCTGTTCAACCTCCAGGAGCGGGCCGAGCTGTTCATCGGCACCGGCGTCGAGGTGTACGAGGGCATGGTCGTCGGCGAGAACTCGCGCTCGGGTGACATGGACGTCAACCCGACGAAGGAGAAGAAGCTCACGAACATCCGGACCCATGCCCACGACGAGGCGCTCCGGCTCACGCCTGCGCGGCCGCTGACCCTCGAAGCCGCGCTCGAGTTCATCGCCGAGGACGAGCTCGTCGAGGTCACGCCGTCGTCGCTTCGGCTCCGAAAGCGCCTGCTCCCGAAGCACGAGCGCGAGCGGCAGCGTGGCCAGGCCGCGGAGCGGGAGCGCGCCCGCCCCGACTGAGCCCGCCGAGCCTGCGGCCCATTGGAGCTCGGAATCGGGCCCCTACAATCGCGCGATGAAGGGAGCGGGAGCTCGAGCGGCCTCCGGCTTCGACCCCGTGACCGGTCTCGCGCCGAGCCCGGAGGCGTCCGAAGGCGGCCCCGTCCGGGCGTTCGACCTCGCCCGCGGCCTTGCGATCCTCTTCATGATCCTCGTCCACGTCCTGTTCCACTGGGGCCGGCCCGAGACGTGGTCGACGCCGGTGGGCACCGTGGTCAGCTTCCTCGGTGGGCCGTTGGCGATGCCGGTCTTCATCTTCCTGATGGGCGCGTCGCTGGCGTTCTCGTCTCGCACCAGCTTCCTGTCGCTCGCGGCCCGCGCGCTGTGGCTCGTCTGGATCGGGTACCTGCTGAATCTGCTCCGCGGCACCATCCCGGCGACGCTCGCGATGGGCGTCGGGATCGTGACCCAGGAGCAGATCGAGCCGTTCACGCCGTGGTGGCTGACCTCGACCGTCGACCTCCACCACGCGGTCGGCCTGTCGCTGCTGTCGATGGCGCTGCTGCGGCTCGTCGTGAGGCCCGGCTGGTCGTGGATCGCCGTCGGCGCCGGAATCGTCGTCATCACCCCCCTGGTCCGTGGCCTGGCCTTCGCAACGCCGCTGCTCGATGCGCCCCTGACGCCCGTCTGGGGCGACGCCCCGAACGTGTACTACGCGCTGTTCCCGTGGGTCGCCTATCCGTTGGTCGGGGCGGTCTTCGGGGTGGCGATCGCCCGGGCGTCCGACCGGGTGGCCACCTTCCGCCTGGCGGCCCTCATCGGCGTCGCCCTGTGCGCGATCGGCGGTGCCTGGATCCTCGTCGACCCACCCGGCTTCGACATGGCCACCTACTGGCGCCAGCCGGCCCAGATGGCGGTCGGGATCATGGGTGTCGTGCTCGTGTGGACCTGGCTGTGCGACGTCGTGACGCGGCGGGTCCCGCCGAACCGGGCCTTCGATGCCGTGTACGGCTGGAGCGGCCGGGTCATCGCGATGTACTTCGCCCACTGGCTGATCGTGACCTGGTCGATCGGGTTGATCGGCTTCCGGTCGCTGTCGTTCGAGGCCGTGCTGGTCGGCATGGTCGTGGCGGTTGGACTGACGGTGTATGTCTCAAGAACGCGACAGCGGCTCGCCGCGCTGGCCTGGGTCCACGCACCGTGGGCGGCCTGGGCGCAGCGACGGTCGGCTGCGGAGCCGGCCATCGTCGCCGACGCCGAGCATGCCTAGAATCTGACCGTGCCGATCTACCTCGATCACGCCGCGACGACCCCGCTCCGAGCCGAGGTCCTCGAGACGATGCTGCCGTTCTTCGGAGAGACGTTCGGCAACGCGAGCTCGCCGCATTCGTTCGGCCGGCGCGCCCGGATGGCGCTCGACGAAGCGCATGAGCGGATCGCGGCCCAGGTCAACGCCGGGCCGCGCGAGATCGTCATCACCGGCGGCGGCACGGAGGCGCTCAACCTGGCGCTGAAGGGCGCGGCCTGGGCCGGCAAGGCACGGGGCCATCGAATCGTCACCAGCTCGGTCGAGCACCACGCCGTCCTGCATTCGCTGCAGCACCTGGAGAAGTTCGGCTTCGAGGTCGTCAGCCTGCCGGTCGATCGGTACGGCCGGGTGGATCCGGGGCACCTCGAGGCGGCGCTCAACGAGCGGACGATCCTCGTCGCGGTCCAGCTGGCGAACAACGAGGTCGGCACGATCCAGCCGGTGGCCGCGCTCGGCGAGGTCGTCCGAACGAAGGGCCCGAAGGGCTGCCTGTTCGCGGTCGACGCGATCGCCGGGGCGGCGTACCTGCCGATCGACGTCGAGGTCATCGGCTGCGACCTGCTCGCCGTGGCCGGCCACAAGCTCGAGGGGCCGAAGGGCGCCGGCGCGATGTACCTGCGCAAGGGCGTCCACATCCTCGCCCAGCAGCACGGCGGAACGCAGGAGCGGTACCGCCGCGCCGGCACCGAGGACGTGGCGTCGGCGGTCGGGCTGAGCGTGGCGTTCGAGCTGTCGGTCGCCGAGCGGGCCGAGACGGTCAAGCGGGTTCGCAAGCTCCGGGATCGATTGCGCTCGGCCGTGCTGGGAGTCGAGGGCGTCGAGCTGACCGGGCATCCGCGCGATCGGCTGCCGAACCTGCTGTCGGTCGTCGCCGCGGATGCCGACGGAGCCGCGATCGTCACGAAGCTCGATCTCGCGGGCGTGGCCGCCTCCGTCGGCTCGGCCTGCACGACCGGCTCGACCGAGCCATCGCACGTGCTCACGGCGATGGGCTACCCGGACGATGAGGCACGCGGCGCGATTCGCTTCTCCCTCGGCCGGACGACGACCGATGCCGAGATCGACGAGGCGATCGAGATCGTGTCGCGGGTCATTGCCGAATCTCGCGCCGCGGCCGCGGTTATCGCCGCCGACCCCCTCGGCCAGGGAGTGGCGACCGCGTGAGCCGGGTGCTCGTCGCGATGTCGGGCGGCGTCGATTCGTCGGTCGCCGCGGCGCTCGTCAAGGAGGGGGGCCACGAGGTCGTCGGCGTGTGGATGCGCCTGCACGACGTCGCCGACAGCGTCTCGGAGTTCAAGAAGAGCTGCTGCTCGCTCGACGCTGCCGAGGACGCGCGGCGGGTGGCCGGACAGCTCGGCATCCCGTTCTACGTCATGAACCTCGAGCGCGAGTTCGGCGCCGGCGTGCTCGAGCCGTTCCTCGGCGCCTACCTCGACGGCCGGACGCCCACCCCGTGCACCGACTGCAACACGACCGTGAAGTTCGGTGCGCTGCTCGGCCGGGCGCGGCAGCTCTACGCGTGCGACTCGGTGGCCACCGGCCACTACGCCCGCCGTGCCGAGGCCGACGACGGCGAAGCGTGGCTCCTGCGGGCCCGTGACGATGACAAGGACCAGACGTACTTCCTGTACGGCCTGCGGCAGGACCAGCTGGCGAAGGCCCGCTTCCCACTCGGCGAGCTGACCAAGCCGGAGGTTCGAGCGGTCGCCCGAGGCCTCGGCCTCGCCACGGCCGACAAGCCCGAGAGCCAGGGCATCTGCTTCATCCCCGACGGCGACGTCCGCGGCGCGCTTCGCAGCCGGGCCGGATGGTCGCCCGAGCCGGGGCCGGTCCTCGATGCCGACGGCGAGCGGGTGGGGGAGCACGACGGCGCGGCCGGCTACACGGTCGGCCAGCGGCAGGGCCTCGGGGTCGCCCTCGGCGAGCCGCGCTACGTCTCGCGCGTCGACCCCGCTTCGAACATCATCACGCTCGCCCGCCGCGAGGATCTCGAAACGACGATGCTCGAGCTCGATGACGTGCGGTTCGTGGCCGCCCGCCCGCCCGACACCGCCTTCCGGGCCGACGTCCGGGTTCGCCACCGCGGGGCGCTCGTGCCCGGCACCGTCCGCGAGGTCCCGGGCAGTGGCCCGCGCGACGGCAGCGGCCCGCGCGCCGGTCGCTGGGCCGTCGAGCTGGACGCGCCGGTCTGGGCCGCGGCGCCCGGCCAGGCGGCGGTGTTCTACGACGGCGAGCGCTGCCTCGGCGGCGGCCGCATCGCCGACCGGCCGGCGGCGTGACGGGCAAGCCGCGGCCGTGATCCTGGGACCGGCGCCGGTCCTCGCCGCCGTTGTCGGCCTGTTCCACGTCTCGGCGTACGTCTTCATCCGGGGTCGGGCGGGCGCTCGCCTGCCGTTCCTGCTGCTGGCCGGCATCCTCGGCGCGTGGGCCGGCGACGCCGTGGGCGCCCGCCTCGGCGACCCGCTGACGATCGGCGACTTCCACGTCCTCGCGGCGTCGTTCGTGGCCTGGCTCGGGATCGCCCTCGTGGCGATCCTCGCGATCCTCGCTCCCGAGCGACCCCGCGAGACGCGAGCTCGCGCCTCGCTCGGGCGGCGAGTCCTCGCCGGGCTGGGCCGGTCTGATCCCGGCGATGGAGAAACGGAGCCGCCCCCACCCGACACGACGATCCCACCCGAGGCTCGACCGTGATCGGGCGGCGCCGAATCCCGCCGATCCTGCGGGCTGCGCTGCGCGGCCGCCGGACGGCGCTGCTGCCGCAGGGCGACACGTTCCTGCGCGGCCTGGCGCTCGGCGCGCTCGTCGGCGCCGCGATCGCCGGTTCCACGATCTGGAGCCGCATCCGCGGCCGCAACCGGCCGAGCAGGGCCGAGGACGCCGCGGGCTGACCGAGCCCGAACGGCGCTCGGCTACCATTCCGGGCGATGCCCAGCCCCGCTCCCGAACGTGATCCGCGGATCGAATGGCGATCCGCCGCCGAGATCCGGAGCCGCTTCGTCGAGTTCTTCGCCGAGCGCGGCCACACGGTCGTGCCCAGCGCCAGCCTCGTGCCGGCTGGCGACCAGACGCTGCTGTTCACGAACTCCGGGATGGTCCAGTTCAAGGACGTCCTGACCGGGGTCGAGAAGCGGTCGTACACGCGGGCCGTCGACTACCAGCGCTGCCTCCGCGTCGCCGGCAAGCACAACGACTTCGAGGAGGTCGGCCGGACGCCCCGCCACCACACGCTGTTCGAGATGCTCGGCAACTGGAGCTTCGGCGACTACTTCAAGCGTGAGGCGATCCACTGGGCGTGGGACTTCCTGACCCGTGACCTCGGCCTGCCCGGGGAACGGCTCGCGGCGACCGTCTACTCGACCGACGACGTGGCCCACGAGGTCTGGCAGGACGAGATCGGCCTGCCGCCCGAGCGGCTGGTCCGCTGGGGTGACTTCCCGAGCGGCGACGAGAAGAACTGGTGGCGGATGGCCGACACGGGGCCGTGCGGACCGTGCTCGGAGATCCACTTCGACCGCGGGCCCGAGTTCAGCGAGGGCGACTTCTGCATCCCCGACCACTCCGAGACCTGCCCGCGCTGGCTCGAGGTCTGGAACCTCGTGTTCATGGAGTTCGAGCTGCACGCGGACCGCTCGCTCACGCCGCTGCCGGCGCCGGGCGTCGACACGGGCATGGGCCTCGAGCGGATCGCGAGCGTCGTGCAGCAGGTCCCGACGAACTACGACACCGACCTGTTCGTCGCGATCCATGCCCGGATGCGCGAGCTGCTCGGCCACGACCCCGACGCGTTCGAGGCGGAGCGGTTCAGCTACCAGGTCATCGCCGACCACTCTCGGGCGATCACGTTCCTGATCGGCGACGGCGTGACCCCGTCGAACGAGGGCCGCGGCTACGTCTGCCGCCGCATCCTGCGACGCGCGGTTCGCCATGGCCGACTGCTCGGAAGAACCGAGCCGTTCCTGGCCGAGACCGCCAAGGTCGTCATCGACACGATGGGCGAGGCCTACCCGTACCTCGTCGAGGTCCAGGCCGCGATCCTCGGCGCGATCGCCCGCGAGGAGGCCCAGTTCATCCGAACCCTCGCGGCCGGCACGAACCTGCTCGAGGAGGCGCTGATCCCGCTGACGTCAGAGGCGAGCGTCGTCGGCCGCCAGGCTGAGGCCCTGACCGCCGACGCGCCGGTCCTGCCCGGCGACGTCGCGTTCAAGCTCCACGACACGTACGGCTTCCCGATCGACCTGACGGTCGAGCTGGCGGCCGAGTACGGCGTGCGCGTCGACCGCGCGGGCTTCGAGGCGGCGCTCGAGGGGCAACGCGAGCGAAGTCGCAGCGGCAAGAAGGCCGACCTGCGGCGGCAGGCCGAGCAGGCCCAACTCTACGAGTCCATCCGCGGCCGCGCCGGCGACACGACGTTCCTCGGCTACGAGACGACAACCACCGGGGCCAGGGTGGTCGCCATCCTGCGCGACGGCATCGAGTACGAGGACCTCGAGGCGAAGGGCGACGAGGAGCTTCGAACGGAGGCCGGGGCTGCCGCCGAGATCGTCCTGGACGAGACGCCGTTCTACCCCGAAGGCGGCGGCCAGATCGGCGACCGCGGCACGTTGCGCGACGCCGACGGACGCGTCGTCTTCGAGGTCGAGGACACGCAGCGCGTGGCGGGCACCCAGGTGGCCGGCCTGATCGCCCATCGCGGCACGCTCCGCGGGCGCCTCGCGGTCGGCGACACGGTCACGGCTGCGGTCGACCCGGAGCGGCGGGCCCACACGATGCGCAACCACACCGGCACACATCTCCTCCATCGGGCGCTCCGGAACGTGGTCGGTGAGCGGGCCAAGCAGGCCGGCTCGCTCGTCACGCCGGACTACCTGCGCTTCGACTTCCCGTTCGAGCGGGGCCTCACCGACGACGAGAGGCGATCGATCGAGGACGAGGTCCGGCGAATCGTTCGCGAGGACCGGCCGGTGACGATCGAGTACCTGCCGATGGCCGACGCGATCGAGCGCGGCGCCGACGCGTTCTTCGACGAGAAGTACGGCGAGACGGTCCGCACCATCCGGGTCGAGGACTACTCCTTCGAGCTGTGCGGCGGCACGCATTGCCGGGCGTCCGGCCAGATCGGGAGCTTCGTGATCACCGGGGAGCGGAGCATCGGCTCGGGCACGCGCCGGATCGAGGCGCTGACCGGCGCCGGCGCCGATGCCCATCTCCGCGACAAGCTCGCGGTCCTCGACCAGGCCACCGAGGCCGCCGGTGCGAACACCGCCGAAGCGCTGCCCGACCGGATCGCGACCCTGCAGGCCGAGCTGAAGGACACGCGTCGCAAGCTGCGCGAGGGTGGCGGATCGCGGTCCGTGGCGCCGAAGCCGAAGGACCTGCGCGACCGCGTCGAGACGTTCGACGGCGTGTCGATCGTCACGTTCGCCGCGCCGTTCGAGTCTCCAGATGCGATGAAGGGCTACGCCAGGGACCTGCGCTCGGCGCTCGGCGCGAACGTCGTGGCGCTGGCCCTCGATGCCGACGAGCCGCAGGTGTTCGTGACGGCCGACGAAACCGCGGTGGCCAAGGGCATCTCGGCCGGCGAGCTGGTCAAGCTCGCCGTCGGCGAGATCGGCGGCAAGGGTGGCGGCCGGCCCGAGATGGCCCAGGGCCGAGGCACGAAGCGCGACGGGGTCGAGGCAGCCATGGCCGCCGTCCGGGCGGCAGCGCGCGAGGCCGCGTCCCGGCGCAGATGACGGATCTCACGCTCCTCGCCGGCGTGTCGGCCCTCGTGGCCGCCGTGGCGACGGTCGTCGGCGCGGTCCTGCTGATCCTGTTCTTCTCGAAGGGCGAGCCGTGGGGCACGCTCAACGACATCGCGAGCGTCGTGCTGATGGTCGCGATGCTGCCGCTCGTGCTGGCGATCGCGATCCTCCAGTCCGGGTCGTTTCCGGCCTCGCTGATCGTCGCGGCGGTGGGGCTCGTCGGCGCGACCGGCGCCGGCATCGGCCAGGCCCTGCTCGTCGCCAGGCGCTGGACGTACGAGGAGCTGCTGCCGTGGACGCTCGGCTTCGGCGCCGTCGTCGGCCTGTGGTACCTCGGCGTCGGCGTGCTCGGACTGCCGGTGGCCGACGCCGGGGCGCTGGTCATCCTCGCCGCGGCAGCCGGCGTCGGCTACCTCGCGACCGGTTACGGGTTCTGGCGCGGGAATCAGCAGCACCCGCTCTCGATCGCCGGCGGCATCCTGCTGCTCGTCGCCTCGACGGCGTTCCTGGCCTGGCTCGGCCTGAAGCTCGTGACCGGCGAGGTCGCGGTGACCTGGCCGGCATGACGACGATGGCGAACCTCCGCCGGCTCTGGACGCGTGACGGGCGCGAGCGGCTCGATGCCTGCACGGCGCTCGACGTCGGGACCGAGTTCGCGAAGGCCCTCGTGTTCGAGATCGACGAGACGAACCTCGGCATCGTCCGCGGCGTCGGGCGCAAGCGGCAGGGCCTGGCGCACATGCAGTCGGGCACGGTGGCCGACATCGCGGCCGTGGTCGACAACTGCTCGGTGGCGCTGCAGGAGGCCGAGGAGATGGCCGGCTTCCGGCCGGAGCAGGTCGTGATCGGCATCGCCGGCGAGCTCGTGAAGGGCTTCACGACGGTCCACGACCAGCAGCGGGCCAAGGCCGAGCACCCGATCAACGAGAGCGAGCTGGCGAAGCTGATCGAGGGCGTCCAGCGGCGGGCGATGCAGGAGGCGGAGCGATCGGTGACCTGGGAGACCGGCCTGCCGAGCGTCGACGTCCGGCTCGTGCACGCGGCGGTCGTGGGGGCCTGGATCGACGGCTACGCGGTCACCAACCCGATCGGCTTCAAGGGCCGCAACGTCCGGATCGCGATCTTCGACGCGTTCGCGCCGCTGGTGCACCTCGGCGCCCTGCAGACCGTCGCCCAGCGGCTCGGCATGGAGCTGATCGCCGTGGTCGCGGAGCCGTACGCCGTTGCCCGCGTGCTCGACAGCGAGCAGATCCGGCAGGCCGGCGCGCTGTTCATCGACGTCGGCGGCGGCACGACCGACGTGGCCCTGGTCCGCCAGGGCGGCATCGAGGGGACCCGGATGTTCGCCCTCGGCGGCCGGGCGTTCACGAAGTCGATCGCCGATCGCCTTGAGCTGCCGTTCCCGCGCGCCGAGGCGCTCAAGGTCGACTATGCGCGCGGCATCGCCGGCGAGCGCGAAGCGGAGGTGCGCGAGATCGTGGCCGACGACGTCGCCGTCTGGGCGGCCGGCGTCGAGCTGGTCATGGAGGAGCTCGCCGGCGGCGACCTGCTGCCGGGTCGGGTGTACCTGTGCGGCGGCGGTTCGAGGCTGCCGGAGATCGCCGAGGCGCTGCGCGACGAGGCCTTCGCCCGCCAGCTGCCGTTCTCGCGGCCGCCCGAGGTCTCAATCCTGTCCCCCGAGCAGATCGAGCGGGTCCGCGACGAGACGCGCCTGCTCGTGGACCAGCAGGACGTCACGCCGATGGGCCTCGCCTACCAGGCGATCGAGCTCGGGACGTCGACGAATGTCCTCGACACGTCGCTGCGGCGGGTCGTGCGGGCGATGCGGATCTGATGGCCGAGCCACCGGCCCCGGGAACGCCACCAGCCCCGGCCCCAGCTCCGCCGATCCTGTACCTCGACGTCGACGACGAGATCACGTCGGCCGCGGCACGGATCCGGAGCATCGACGCGGAGCGCGTCGCGCTGGTCGTGCCGTTCGGGTCGCGCCTCGCGACGTCGCGGATCAACTTCCGGCTGCTGGCCCGCGAGGCGACCGAGCGCGGCAGGGCGATCGAGATCGTCGCCGCGGACGCGTCGGCGCGGGCCCTCGCGGCCTCGGCGGGCCTCATCGTCCACCCGTCGGTCGCGGCCTTCGAGGGGCGAGAGCCGAGCGACGGCGGCGCCGCGGGGACGGGCGACACGGAGACGCGCGCCGCGCCGTCGGCGGCAGGCGCCACGGGCGACGAGGCGGACACGGCGACCAAGGTCTTCGCGGTGCCGAGCGGGGTGACCGAACACCCCGGCCTGTCGAAGCCGCGCGAAGGGTCACGCGTCCCGCTGGTCGGGCCGACCAGGCCGCCGGTTCGAACGAGCGTCGCTGCCGGCATCGCGGTGGCCCTCGTGGCCATCGTCGCGATCGCCGCCTGGGTGGCCGTCGTCGTGCTGCCGTCGGCGACGATCTCGCTGGCGCCTCGGTCCGAGGGCGTCGGGCCGTTCGAGCTGGTCGTGGAGGCGCGACCCGATGTCGCGGCACCAGACCCGGCGGCGCTCGAGATCCCGGCGCGGTACTTCACGTTCGACGTCGAGGCCAGCGACACCTTTCCCGCGACCGGCGTGAAGGTCGAGGTGACCACGGCGACCGGGAGCGTCCGGTTCTCGAACCTGGACCCCTTCCGTTCGCGACGCATCGACGCCGGCTCCATCGTGGCCACCGAATCCAAGATCGAGTTCACCGTCCTCGGCGACGTGACGCTCCCGCCTGCGACCATCGATGCCAGCCTCACGATCATCCCGTCAACGAGCTTCGTTGGCGTCGAGGCGGTCGTCGCCGGCGTTGGCGGCAACGTGGATGCGGGCGCGATCACCGTGGTGCCGAGAGGCGTGAACAAGAACGCGATCAGCGTGACCAATCCCGAGCCGATCTCGGGCGGCGCGCGGACCGAGTCGCCGCAGGTGAGCCAGGCCGATGTCGATGCGGCGCTGGCGGCGCTCCAGGTGCTGCTGCGGTCCGATCTCGACGCGATCGCCGCGGACCCGACGGACGTTCCGCCCGGGACGCGGCTGTTCGGCCAGACCGGCATCGTCAGCGAGGCGGCGCCGACCGTCGACCCGGCGACGCTCGTCGGGACCGACGCGGCCGAGTTCGAGCTCGAGATGACCGGCACGGGGACCGTGCTGGGCGTGGACCCGGCGCCGCTCGACGCGCTCGCCGAGGCGCGCCTGGCCGAGCGGGTGCAGGACGGCTGGCGGGTCGTCGACGCTTCGATCGTGGTCACGGTCGGCGAGCCCTCGCTCTTCGGCCAGAGCGTGACCTTCCCCGTCTCGGTGCGCGCGACCCAGGTTCGGGTGGTCGACGAGGAGACCGTGATCGCGGCGGTGCGAGGCCTGATGCTCGCCGATGCGAGGATGCGCCTCGAGGCGTACGGCGACGTCGAGATCTCGCTGTGGCCGGACTGGGTCTCGAACGTGCCCGACGACCCGTCCAAGGTCGCCGTGACGATCCTCGAGCCGCGGCCCGCCGAGAGCCCCAGCCCGTGACGCTCCTCGGCCTCGATCTCGGGGAGCGCCGAATCGGGCTGGCGATCGCCGAGCCGGGCGAGCTGTCCGCGCGGCCGCTGGCGACGATCCATCGGGGTCGCGGCGCCGACCCGGCGCGCGACGCCGAGGCCCTGGCCCACGTCGTGGCGGCACAGCGCGTGACCGAGCTGGTCGTCGGGCTGCCGCTCGAGGCCAGCGGCGTCGAGGGGCCGATGGCAATCGCGGCGCGTGCCTGGGCAGCGGACGTCGGCCGACGCCTCGGCCTGCCGGTCGCGATGCGCGACGAGCGCCTGACCAGCCACCTTGCCGAGACCCGCCTCGGCCCGATGCCGCGCGGTCGCTCGGGCGGCCCGCCGTCACGGACCCAGCGGGACCGGTATCGTGAGCGCGTGGACCGTGAAGCCGCGACGATCATCCTGCAGGACGAGCTCGACGCCCGCCGGGCGGCGGCGACCGAGGGCGCGTGAGCATTCGCGGCGGTCGTCCCCCGCGGGAGCCGGAGATGCCGGTCTGGCGCGCCTCCGACGGCCGTGGCGCGGCGCCGGTCTATCGCCGCCGTCGAGACGGCGGTGGCGGGTTCCGAGTGCCCGGCTTCATTCGCTTCCTGCTCTTCTCCGGCGTGCTCGCCGCGATCGTCCTCATCGCGTTCCTCACGGCGCTCCGGCCCGTCCTGCGCGCCGGCGTCGTCGGCTGGGCCTGGGACAACCCCGGCTCGATCGCGCAATTCCCCCTGGTGGCCGAGCTCGTGCGCGAGGACCTCGGACCGGCGCTGACGGCACCGGCGGGCACGGATTCGACCGAGAAGGTCTTCACCGTGAACCCCGGCGACTCGATCTACGAGCTTGCGCCGCGCCTCCTTGACGAGGGCTTCGTCGCCAGCGAGCGCGCGTTCCTGTACGTCGCCCTCGAGGACGGGCTGAACAAGGAGCTGACGGCCGGGACGTTCCTGCTGCGCGGCAACATGACGCCCGAGCAGGTCGCCACGGCGCTCGTCGTCGCGCGTGTCGTCTACGAGACGCTCGATGTCACGTTCCGCGAGGGGCTTCGCATCGAGCAGATGGTGGCCCTGCTGCAGACCCTCGAGACCGGCGTCGATCCCGCCGCGTTCTACGAGCTGGCGGCGCACCCGCCGGCGGAGCTCCTGGGCGACTACGCCTGGCTCGAGCTGCCCGAGGGCGCGAGCCTCGAGGGCTTCTTGATGCCCGCCACGTACAAGCTCATCACGTCCTCGAACGGCGGCCCGTTCCACGTCACCAACGCGGAGGACCTGATCCGGGCGATGCTCGATCACTTCGAGACGACGGTCGGACTGGATCGGATCAACGTGCCCGAGGGGCGAGGCATGACGTTCTACCAGATCGTGACGCTGGCCTCGATCGTGGAGCACGAGGCGGCGCTCGACGAGGAGCGGGCGCTCATCGCCGGCGTCTACCAGAACCGGCTCGACAAGCTGAACGGCGTGGCGCCCGTCCTGAACGCCGACCCGACCGTCAAGTACGCCACCGACACGATGGTCCTGCGCGAGCTGCCGTTCGAGGACTGGAAGGACTTCTTCTTCTGGAGCCTGCCGGGCGAGCCGCTCGGCCAGGTCCAGGTCTCGAAGGACCTGCAGGGCTACCAGACGTACCAGAACGCCGGCCTCATCCCGGGCCCGATCTCGACCGCCAGCCTGGCCTCGATCGACGCTGCGCTCAACCCGGATACGAAGGCCGGCTACCTGTTCTTCGTGCTGATCCCGGATACCAAGGAGCACGCGTTCGCGAAGACGCTCAAGGAGCACAACGCCAATCTCAGGAAATACGGCTACCGATGAGGATCGCGTCATGAGCACCGTCTCGCCCGGTCGCCCCGACCTGCGGCGCCTCGGCCCGGCCGAGTGGCCGCACCCCGCCGACTTCGCCGCGCCGCCGACTCGCGCCGAGCGCGCGCGCTGGGAGGAGGCAGACCGGGCGGCCAGGCCCCGGCGGCTGGCGCGGCTTCGCGAGCGCATGGCGGCCGAAGGCGTCGATGGCTACCTCGGCCTGCGTTGGGAGCACATGCGCTATCTGACCGGCCTGCCGTTCGACGAGAGCGAGGTCACCGGCTCGGGCGACTCGGGCAAGTTCCTCGTCACGGCGTCCGACGTGTTCGTCCTCGCCGATTCGCGCTACACGATCGCGGTCGCTCGCCACGCCCCCGACGCCCGGGTCTTCGAGATCCAGCGCCAGATGCACGAGCACTGGGCCGATCTCGTGGCTGACGCCGGCGTGACCCGGGTCGCGGTCGAGGCGATGTCGATCCCACACCTCACCTGGGAGCGGCTCGCGGCCGCGGCGCCGAACGTGGAGCTGCGGCCGATCGAGGGCTGGGTGGAGGCGCTGCGCCAGGTGAAGGACGCGTCCGAGCTGGAGCGGGTCGCGGCCGCCTCGGCCGTGGCGGATCGGGCGCTCGCGTCGCTGCTCCCGTCGATCCGGCCGGGCGTCACGGAGCGCGAGCTGGCGCTCGACCTCGAGTGGCGGATGCGGACCGGCGGCGCCGAGCGCCTGGCGTTCGACGTCGCGTGCCTCGCGGGCCCCGAGGCGGCGCTGCCGCACGGCTCGCCGGGCGACCGGCCGGTGCTCGCCGGCGCGGTCCTGTTGTTCGACTTCGGGGCGCAGGTCGAGGGCTATCGCAGCGACATGACCCGGACGCTCTTCGTCGGCGAGCCGTCCGAGCGCGATCTCGGCGTGTACGAGACGGTGGCGGGCGCGCAGGACGTGGTCTTCGCGGCCCTTGATGCCGCGGTCTCGGCAGCGCGCGATGGCGGTGGCCCGCTCCCGACCGGCCCGGCGTTCGACGCCATCGCCCGCTCGTTTATCGACGCCGATGGCCGCTGGCCCTCCTACGGCCACGGGCTGGGTCACGGGATCGGCCTGGCCGTCCACGAGCTGCCCGGCCTGGGCAGCCGCTCGCCCAACGAGCCGCTGCCGACGCCGACGGTCTTCTCGGTCGAGCCCGGCATCTACCTCGAGGATGAGACCGGCGTCCGGATCGAGGATCTCGTCGTCCTCGACGTCGAGCGCGGCCGCGCCGACCGGGTCACCCTCTTCCCGCGCGACGTCGTGATCGTCGGCACCTGAGCCCCGACCTACCCGCCCCTCGAACTGCCGACCGCGGCGCTGCAGCGGCGCGAACCGGCTGGCCCCTTTCCCGCCGCCAAACGGCACTGGCGCCCAACCAGATCGCACCGATCATGGACGCGCCGAGGTCCTGCGGGCATCTCTGGGTCGTGACGAGGGCCTTGACCCGGTGCGCGAGCGGCTCATCGGTCTCTGCCGGGGAAGCATCGTGGGCCAGCGCGGCGTCGCTGCATTCGACCTGGTGACTCGCGAGTGGACGATCCTATTGGAGCCGCGATGAAGGCGAGCCCTTGGTAGGGCCCAGTTGGGGCGGCCCGGGCTCACGTGCGTCCCAGGGAGAGCCGGAATGGACGTACACGGCAGGGCGAGCCGGCTCATCGTCGGCCTGATCGTTGTGGTCCTCCTGGCGGGGTGCGGGGCTGGAACGAATCCAGCGCCGGGAGAGCCAACCTCGACGCCGGACAGCCGGGAGTCCGGCGCGGTCACGACCGCGACTCCGAGCGCCACACCAAGCATCGTTGTGACGCCCGACGTCGCGTATGAATCGTCCAGCTCGGCGTTTGAGCCGGGCGTGCTGGACGTCTACGCACCGTCCGCCGACGGTTCATGGCCCGTCGTCGTCATGGTCCCCGCGGGCGACAAGGCGCAGTACCGGGAGCATGCCCGCAAGGTGGCGGATCTGGGGTTCGTCGTCTTCGTTCCGAACTGGGGTGTCGGGATGGCCCCCGGAGCACCAGGCTATGACGACCTCGTGGCGACGGGTTCACAAGCCGCCTGCGCGGTCGAGTTCGCCCGGACACGCGCGGCCGCGTACGGGGGCGACGCGACGACCTTGATCCTGTTTGGCCACTCGGCCGGCGCGAGCACGGCGTCGATGGTCGCCTTCGCACGGTCCGAGCCTTCGGCAGGGTGCCTCGGCGATCGGATGCTCGGCGAGATCGATGCCCTCGTCACCTGGGATGGCGAGTGGTTGGCCCAGACGACCTTCGCCGGCTGGGACGAGCGGATCGCCGCCGACCCCCGGGT
>QKHE01000018.1 GCA_003250155.1 Chloroflexota bacterium
GACCGCCCGGACCCGGGCCAGGACCTCGTTCGGGCCGGGCACCGGCACCGGCACCTCGCGGATCTCGAAGCGCTGCGGCTCGAGCACGACGAGCGCGGCCATCGTCTCGGGCACGGGCTCGGCCGTGCCGGGAACGGCGGGGGCATGAGCGGGAGCGGTGACGGTCACGGGAGGATCTCCTCTCAGACGACCGCCACGGGGTCGACCATCGAGCCCGTGGCGCCGCGGATCTTCAGCGGCAGGGCGACGAAAAGGAACTCGTGGACGCGCTCGCGGGCCAGGGCTTCGAGATCGAGGCTCTCCATCAGGTAGATCGCGTTCTGGATCAGCAGCAGTGTGTGGACCGGTTGCGGGTTGCCGGTCGGACCCGGGTCGGGCGCCGGCTGGACCTCGTAGGTCTCGGTGTCCGTGCCGGTCGCCACGACTCCCCGCTCGAGAAGCCAGCGGGCGGCCGACAGATCCGGCCCCGGTGTCTTGTGCGCCGCCATCGCCGCTGCGTCGGGCCACAGGCCCATGTAGCCGGTACGGATCACGACCACGTCGCCGGCATGCACCTCGACGCCCTCGGCGGCGGCGATCGCATCGAGCTCGGCCGCGTCGATCGGCGAGCCCTTGGGCAGGCAATCGACGCCGCGATGACCGGCCGCGTCAAGGAGGACGCCGCGGGCGAAGAACGGCGGCAGTGTCGACGCGTCGAGATGTGTCGGCCCGAAATCGGTGAGGTGCTCGTCGGCGTTTCCGCCGCCGTACCAGTGCATGTCGTCGTTGACCGTCATGTGGGCCAGTGCGTCCACGTGCGCCCCGGAGTGCGAGGTCGCCATGACGTACTCGGCCATATAGCCGAGCCCGGCATCGTTGATCGGGCCCCAGGGTTGGGCGCCGGTCACCCGGATGCCACGGGGGGTCCGGTAGTTGAGGACCTGGAACGGCGGGTGGCCGGGAAACAGCGGCATGCCCGGATAGCGCACCGCGGCGAGGGAGATCATCCGGCCCTCGCGAACCAGCCGAGCCGCCGCCACGACGTCCGCCGGCGTCTGCCGGGCAATCGGACCGATGTCCGGTGCCGTCCGCGGGTCGGTCACATCCGTCATCGCACGACCTCCTCCGGGACGCGCGACTGCTCGTTGAGGGCCTGCCACACGCGCTCCGGCGACAGCGGCAGGTCCCGGATGACGGCGCCCGTTGCATCCCGCACGGCTGCCGCCACTGCCGCCGAGACGCACAGAATCGCGCCCTCGCTCATGCCCTTGGCACCGTAGGGGCCGGGACCGTCGCCGTTTTCGACGATCTCGCTGATCATCTCCAGCGGCAGGTCCATGCTCGTCGGGATCCGATAGTCGATCGCGCCGAGATTCCGGATCCGCCCGCCGTCGTCGAAGATGAAGTGCTCCATGAGGGTGTGGCCGAGGCCCTGGATCGCGGCACCTTCGTCCTGCATCCGGACCTGGAGCGGGTTGATCGCCTTGCCGACGTCCGACACGGTCGCATAGCGGGTCAGGGTCACGTCGCCGGTGTCGCGGTCGACCTCCGCCTCGACCGCCGTGCAATTGAACTCGAAGAACGCGGCGCTGCCGCCGAGCGGGTGGCCCGGCTCGGCCTCCTTGCGCGCCTCGCCGTTGCCGACGACCTCGCCGCCCAGCCGTCCGAGCCCGGGCTTCAGGACGTCGAGGATGGACAGCTCGCGGTCGGGCAGGCGAACGACACCGGCGTCGACGACGATCGAGCTCTCGTCGAGCCCGTGGAGCCGTGCCGCCATCGCCCGCAACTTGGCCTGAATGTCGCGGCAGGCCGAGAGGACGGCATTGCCCATCAGGACGGTCGAGCGGCTGGCGGACGTCTGCTGGTCGTACGGCACGACGACGGTGTCGCCCATCACGACCGTGATCCAGTCGAGGGGCGCGCCGAGCTCCTGGGCGGCGATCTGGGCGAAGACCGTCCTCGCGCCCTGGCCCATGTCGGAGGTTCCGGCGTAGACGACGATGCTTCCGTCGGCGAGAAGCCGGACCGTGGCGTAGGACAGCCCGGTCGTGGGGCCGGACTTGATGCCGACGGCGATTCCGCGGCCGCGGCCGGGTGGCTTCGGGCCGAACCAGTCGATCAGTTCCGCGGCGCGATGAACGGCCTGCTGCCAGTCGCCGTCCGCGGGCGTGTCGAACGGAATGAACGCCTCACCCCGGCGGGCCAGGTTGCGCAGCCGCAGCTCGAGCGGGTCCAGGCCGAGCGCCAGCGCTCCGTCGGTCAGGTTCGACTCGACCGCCCAGTTCACCTGCGGGTTGCCGAAGCCTCGGAATGCCGTCGAGGGGAGCGTGTGCGACAGCACCGCGCGGGCGACGATCCGGGCCGCCGGTACGCGGTACGGTCCGCAGCCGGGATAGCTGCCCTTGCCAACCACGCGGTCGGCGATGTCGGCATAGGCGCCGATGAGGTAGTCCGCGGCGACGTCCTGGAACGCGATCGTCCCGTCGGCCATCAAGCCAGTTCGAACGTGCACCTCGGCGGCGGCCCGGCGCACGGCCTGGAACGTCTCCTCGAGCGACAGGACGAGCCGGACCGGACGGCCGGCGCGGCGGGCCATGAACGCGACCAGCGGCTCGTACTTGGCGTGCTGCTTCCCGCCGAACGCTCCGCCCGGATCGGGGGCATGGACGCGGACCTTGGCCAGGGGCAGGCCGAGGACCTGGGCGAGGATGCGCTGGAGCCAGTTCGGGTGCTGGATCGAGCTCCAGACGGCGATCCCATCATCATCCGGCGCGGCGATGACCGCATGCGGCTCGATCGCGAAATGGGTCACCATCGGGAACGAGTAGTCGTGCTCGACGACGAGGTCCGCCGTCGTCGTGTCGACGTCGCCCCAGGTGTAGCGGTGCTCGCGCAGGACATTCGTCGACGCGAGGGCGTCGTCCGGCCGGAGCTTTGGATCGCGGACGAGGGGAGCATCCGCGGCGAGCGCCGCGGCGACGGTCACGGCCGCGGGCAGCTCCTCATACTCGACTCGCACCAGGCGGGCCGCCGCCTCGGCGATCTCGCGCGTCTCGGCGACCACCGCGGCGACAGGCTCGCCGTGATACAGCGCCTCGCCGACCGCCAGCACCGGCCGGTCGTTGAACTGCGGGCCGAAGCGCGGGATTGGATCCGGCAGGTCCGCCGGGGTCATGACGAACTGCACGCCCGGCAGCGCCTCGGCGACGCTCGCGTCGATCGCGACGAGCCGGGCGTGGGCCACGGGGAGGGTGACCAGCTTGGCGTGGCCCTCGCCGGGCAGGTGGATGTCGGCGAGGTACTCCTGCTGGCCCGTGACGCGGGCGATGCCACCGACCCGCTGCGGCGAACCGCCGACCGGCGCCGACGTCATCGGGCGTCGTTCCTCGCCGCGGCGATGACGGCGTCGCTGATCTGCCAGTAGCAGCCGCAGCGACACAGATTGCCGGCCAGCCCCTCCTGGATCTCCTCCAGCGTCGGGTCCGGGTTCTCGGCGAGGAGGGCATGGGCCGAGACGACCTGGCCCGGAATGCAGAAGCCACACTGGACCGCGCCCTCGTCAAGGAACGCCTGCTGGAGCGGCGTCAACGTGCCGTCCCGGGCGAGGCCCTCCGCCGTCGTCACTTCACCGCCGTCGACCTCGACGGCGAGCACGAGGCACGAATCGACGGTCCGTCCGTCAACGATGACCGTGCAAGCTCCGCATTCGCCGACGAGGCAGCACTCCTTGGCGCCCGTCAGGCGAATGTCGTCGCGCAGCACGTCGAGCAGCGTCCGATGCGGCGCGACCTCGATCGACCGCAGACGACCGTTGACGCGGAGCGTGATGGCCACCGTCGCCGTCATGTCGCGCGCCTGCTGACTAGCCGCTCGGATGCCGCCCGGATCCCGCGCCGCGCGAGGACCCGAAGCATCGCCAGGCGATAGTCCGGACCGGAGCGCATGGAGCGCGGCGACGGGCGGGCGTCCGCGAGCAGCCGGTCGAGGATCGCCTCGCGCGCGGCCTCGGGGGCCGCGGGATCGGCGAGGACGCCCGACTCGTCGCCCACCAGCAGCGGGCGCGGCCCGACGCTGCCGTACGCCAGCCGAGTGATCCCGGCACCATCGACCGAGCAGGCCAGCGTGACCGAGGCAAGGTCGTGGCCACGCCGGCGAGTCCGTCGGAGGTGGACGGAGCCGCGGGCGGCCGTCGGCAGTGGCAGCTCGATCGAAGTCACCAGCTCGCCGTGGGCGAGTGTCGTGACGCCGGAGCGCACGAAGAACGCGTCGAGCGGGATCCGGCGCTCGCCGTCGGGCCCGGTGACGACCAGTGTCGCGTCGTAGACGAGCAGCGACGGCGACGTGTCGGCGGCCGGCGAGGCGTTGCACAGGTTGCCGGCGAGCGTCGCGCGATTGCGGATCTGAACGGACCCCACCACCGCCGCCGCCTCGGCCAGTGCCGCGAAGTCCCGCCGCACCACCGCGTTGGCCATGATGTCCGTCATCACGGTCGTCGCCCCGATCACCAGACGCCCGTCGCGCTCCCGAATCCCGGGCCGCAGCTCGGCCACCCGCTTGAGATCCACGACGATCGACGGCGTCAGCGTGCCGTCGCGGAGGCGGATGATCAGGTCCGTCCCGCCGGCGAGGAGGCGAGCCTCGGGTCCATGGCGCTCGAGCAGCGCGACGGTCTCGGCGAGCGACGCGGGTCGGGCGTACGCGAACGGCTGCATCGCTGCCTACAGCACCTCCTCGACCGCGTCCAGCAGGACCTGCGGCGTCGCGGCGCGGATGAAGTAGAAGGGGCGCTCGCAGAACCTCGCCACGAACGACGCCCGCCGGGCGCGAAGCACGTCCGTGTCGACCAGCGGCATGACGTGGCCCGGGGCCAGCAGCTCGTTGGTCAGGAAGTAGTTCTGCAGCGAATGCAGGAACTGGAACTGGCGCTCGAACGGGATGAGCTCGTTTGTGGCGCGGTCGAAGTTGCCGTCGATCGCCGGCACGATCACGAGGTCGATGGGCGGCGTGCCCTCGAACATGCCCCACGAGGGCATCGACCCCCAGAACTTCTCCACGCCGCGGTTGGGCGCCGCCTTGTCGGAGCGCTCGGTGCCCTCGGTCCGCTTGACGAGAAAGGGCTCCACTGAGCCCGCGACCGCCCGACCGCTCTCGTCGACGACCGTCGTCTCCGATGCGACCTGGAGGCCGCCGCGGACCCCCGCCTCGATGAGGCCCATCGACTTGCCGTGGTTCGATTCGCCACCGAGGAACATGAAGGTCTTGCCGCGGTGGTGGACGGCAGCGCTGTGCGAGGGATGCCAGCCCTGCTCCTCCATCCGGAGTGCGAGGATGGCGACGACGACCTTCTGGATCGGGCCGGCCGCCCAGGGCCCCGTGAACCGCATCACCCGGCCGTCATAGGCGATTGCCTTCTCGCCGTCCTGGTGCCACACGATGTCTGGCTCCGCGAGCGTCACCTCCGGCGAGATCCGTACGTCGGCCAGCCGGTAGTTGAGGAAGCTGAGGTCATCGAGCACGTGCTCGCGCCGTTCCGCCCCATAGACGTCCACCCGCAGGCGGGCGGGGCCGGCCGACATCTCCTCGGTGAGCTGGAGCTGGTCGTTCATGACGTCCTTTCGGCCTGCGGAGAGTCGAGGGTGACGGCCGAGGCAAGCTCCGGGAGCGGGCCGGGCAAACCGGGTCGGCCGGCGACCGCATCTGGCGAACGCTCCTCGGGTGGGCTCGGCCAGTGGCTCGCGAGGCTCCGGGCGGCCTCGTCGAAATGGCGGTGCAGGACGACCGTGACGAGCTCGGGGTCACGGCGTCGAAGCGCGTCGAGAACCGGCTCGTGGCGGTCGGCGATTCGCCGCCTGTCCGAGCCCGGTGCGACGATCGTGATGTACGTCCGCAGGAAGGGCTCGAGCGTCCTCCACACGCGGACCAGGGTGGCGTTGCCGGCGAGCGCGACGATCCGGCTGTGGAACGCGGCATCGGCGGTCGCTTCACGGTGTACGTCCCCGGCGTCGGCGGCTCCCTGCATCTCGGCGACATAGCCACCGAGCTCGTCGAGATCGGTCTCGGTCAACCGTCCGATGGCGAGCCTGGCGCCGAGGGATTCGAGCTCGGCACGGACCACGAACGCCTCGAGGAGCTCGTCCGTCGATGGACGTCGGACTCGAGCTCCCCGGAACGCCGTGGTCTCGATCACGCCGAGGCCCTCCAGGTCGCGCAGCGCCTCCCGGACGGGTGCTTGGCTGGTGCCGAGCTCCCGGGCAACCCGGGTTTCGACGATCCTGGCTCCCGGGGGGTAGCGACCGTCAAGGATCGCCTGGAGCAGGCGATCCTTGACCTGGCCGCTCAAGACGCTGCGCGAGACCTCCTGGCGGGTCACGGTGGACGGTCAGTCGCGCATGCCGACGCCCGCCAGCGCGGGTGCCGGTGCGTCGGCGGCCTCGAGGATCTCGACGACGCCGGCGTTGCCGTCGACTCGGAGTCGGTCACCCGTCTTGATGCGGGTTGTCGCGACCGAGGCTCCCACGACGGCCGGAATGCCGTACTCGCGAGCCAGGACGGCCGGATGCGAGACCGTTCCGCCGGCGTCGGTGACGACGGCGATGATCTTTCCGTAGAGCACCTGCCAGGCCGGATTGGTCATCTCACAGACGAGGATGTCGCCGGTCTGAAGGCTATCGAACTCAGCCTCGGACATGACGACGCGCGCGACGCCCTCGACGACGCCCGGCGAGCCGGCGATGCCCTTGACCTTGCCGTGCTCCTGCTCCTTCGAGCGATAGAACTTGTCGGGGAAGCCCCACAGGTTCAGGTACGGGAATGCCAGCTGCGTCTCGGTCACGGTGCCGACCCAGTCCTTAGGCCGGACCTGTTCCGATGCCTGCCGCTTGGCCCGTGCGGCGGCCACGATCGCCCGGCCGTCGATGCCGGTCGGGTTGCCGATGAAGGCCCGCAGCTCGTTGTAGTGGAACATGATCACGTCGTCGGCCCGATCGAGGACGCCCATCTCGACGAGCTTCTCGCCGAGGGCGATCAGGACCAGCCGGACGTGGGCGTTCGCGCCCTGGTCGATGTAGAAGTGATGGTCCGGGGTGAGCGGGGCCATCTTGAGGTTGATCTCGTTGGCAGCCCGCATTTCCTCGAGCGCATCGCCCTCGAGCCCCTCGAGGATCTCCTTCGCAGCCGCGTCGATGTCGGACTTGAGCTTGGCGATCGCCGAGGCGTAGTCGTAGTTCGAGGCGTACTGGTCGCGGACCAGCTGGATGACCGGGGTCATGTCCTCCCGGAAGCTCGGGAAGACGAACTCATGGCTCCAGACGGCGTGCCAGCCGAACTCCTTCTGGTACGGCACGACCCGCTCGTCGATGAAGCGGCGTCCGCGCTCGCCGGCCTGGAGCCTGGGCACGATCTCGACGGCCGACGGGCTGTCGAAGGCCTTGGCCAGTTCGGCGTCGCCCTTGACCTCCTCCTTCATCTCCCAGAGCGCGCGGATCTTGTCCCAATTCCGGTCGCTCGCCGAGTTCTGGAGCCGACCCAGCAGGACCTCGTCGATCTTGCCGTGCGTCTTCTCCATGACCGCCCGGAGGTTGAGCGTCGCGGACAGCTGGGCGAAGTTCAGCATCCAGTGGATCTTCCAGTGGCGGTCGTGCATGTCGATGGCGTCCTCGAGGAGGACGGCCACGTCGCCCAGGCTCAGTTCGTCCTTCTTGTCGAGCATGCCTTCGATGTAGTCGAAGTTCTTCTGCATCTCGGGCACGAACCGGGTCTTCCACCACGTCACGAAGTTGTGGCCGTACACCGGCAGGACCGCGCCGAGGTAGGCGCCGATCTTGCCGGCGTACTCCGGGTCGTGGCCCTGGGGCACGATCGGGCGCGTCGCCAGGTCGTACTCCTGCGTCACGACCTCGAGACCCGCCTCCGCGGGGATCGCCGCCGTGTACAGGTAGCCGTTGATGTTCTTGTAGATCCAGTCCGTCGCGAACGGCGTGCCGAAGCGCCGGAACATGTGATCGCACGACAGCCACCAGCCGCCGATGTCCTCGTACATCGGGCTCAGCGGCTTCGGGCAGTGCAGGTCGTCATAGACCCAGAACAGCAGCTTCTCGGTCTCCGATGTCCATTCGATCGGGAACGTCTCGTCCCCCAGGAACTGGTCGAGGACCTTTTCCTTCAAGGGCACTGCGATTTCCTCCTTGGCTTCATGGCCAGCGCCGCCCGGGGGCGACGGATTCCGGCTCGTGGCTAGTTCGCGGCCGAGGCCGCGGTCGTGATCCGCCTTCCCCCACGCACCTCCTCCCGCCGCGGTGCCGGCCGTGGATCGGTCGACGTCCGGCACCGCTCGTCGAGTCGCCCGGCCATCGCCTGGGCGAAGGCCGGGTCGTTGATGTCGGCGGCGAACACGACCACGTCACTGTCGGACCGGAGGTCCGCCTTGAGCGCCTTCATGAAGGCCGCGTCCGCGCCCGGATCGCACCTGACGCGCCGACGACGACAACCGGGTCCCTCATGACGTGGCAGTCCGCGGCGCGCACGCGCCGCTGAAGGAACGCGGCCTTGGGGCGCTTGCTGTCGAGCGTGCCGAGGAGCACAACGGTTGCCTCGTGCGCTTGTCTCCGCCGAATACCGTCGTACATCGATAATCGATTGTCGATAACTGTAGGCTCCGCGATCACCAGGGTCAAGGCGGCCGGAGGCGGCTTGCAACCCGACAATCGATGATCGATGATACTCCCTACCGACTGACCCGGAGGCTCCGACATGGTCCTCGCCGCACTGGATAGCCCGCTTCTCCGCATGACGCAGGAGACCCCGACGCAATACTGGAACGACTCCTGCGCCACCGCCGAGCTCGAGTACGCCGTCGAGCGCGGCGCCACGGGCGCGACCTCGAATCCGACGATCGTCCTCGAGGTCCTGAAGAAGGAGGCTGCCTTCTGGGTCCCGCGCGTCCGTGCGCTCGCGGAGGAGCTGCCCTCTGCGACCGAGCTCGATCTGACGTGGGCGATCGTCGAGGAGATGGCCGTCCGCGGGACGGCGGTGCTGCGACCGGTCTTTGACGAGCGGCGCGGGAAGGCCGGCCGGCTGTCGCTGCAGCTCAACCCCGCAAACCACCGCAACCCCGAACGCATGCTCGAGCAGGCCGTCCGCTTCCAGGAGCTCGCCCCGAACATCCAGGTGAAGTTTCCGTGCACGGCCGCCGGTTTGACAGGCATGGAGGAGGCCACCGCCCGCGGAATCAGCATCAACTCGACCGTCAGCTTCACCGTCCCCCAGGCGATCGCCTCGGCGGAGGCTGTCGAGCGCGGCCTGCGCCGCAGGGAGGCGGCCGGCGAGGACGTCTCGACGATGTCGCCGATCGTGACGATCATGATCGGCCGGCTGGACGACTGGATGAAGGTCGTCGTCGAACGCGACAGCGTGGCGCTGCACCCCGATGCCGCCAACTGGGCCGGGATCGCGGCCTTCAAGCGGGCCTACGGGATCTTCAAGAAGCGCGGCTATCGTTCGCGCCTCCTGGCTGCGGCCTATCGCCACCGCCTGCATTGGACCGAGCTCGTCGGCGGCGACGTCAGCATGACGATGCCCCACGCCTGGCAGGTCCGGTTCAACGCCAGCGGCATCGTCCCGGAGCCGCGCATGGACATGCCCGTCGAGCCGGCCCTGGTCGAGGACCTGTACGAACGGATCCCCGATTTCCGCCGGGCGTACGAGCCCGACGGCTTGGCGCCGGAGGAGTTCGAGGGCTTCGGCGCCAGCGCCCGGACGCTGCGGTCGTTCACCAAGTCCTACCACGACCTCCAGGGGGCGATCCGCGACCTCGTCCTGCCCGACCCGGACGTCCGCCAGGCCTGAACCCTGGTTCAGACCGATTCGGCGATCAGCGGTCGCCGCGGACCCCGCCCGGGGATCTGGGCGAGGACGACGGCGATAAGGATCGCCCCGCCGCCCACCAGCTCGATGGCCGTCAGCCGCTGACCCAGGACGGCTGCTGCCACCCCGACCGCAACGAGCGGCTCGATGAGCATCGCGACGGCAGCCGCGGTGCTCCCGATCCGGCGCACGCCGCCGATGATCCAGACCTTCGGCAGCGCGCCGAACGTTCCGGCACACGCGATTGCCAACCACGCGACCGGCGACCCCAGCCAAGCGCCGACGACGCCTCCGCCGACCATCAAGATCGCCGCGGAACCCGAGATCAGCACCCCGCCGGCAAGAACGAGCGAGGTTGCCTGGACGGCGGGCACGTCGTCGAAGCCGCCCCGGATCGCCACCAGGTAGATCGCGTGGCACGTCGCGGCCGCTCCGGCCAGTGCGACCCCGGCCGCGGTGGCGTTGGTCTCTGGCCCGAGCTGCCCGCCCAGCACCAGCGCGATGCCGGCCGCCGCGCACAACAGCGCCATCGCGCGGACGGCCGTCAACCGCTCGCGGCCGAGGGCCGCCGACAGCCCGGCCACGATCGCCGGGTAGGCGTAATACAGGAGCATGACCAGCCCGACGGCCATCGCCCCGAAGGCCAGGAACAGGGCGAGGTTCTGCACGCCGTTGACGAGGACCGCGAGCCCCAGAACCATCCGCTGCCGCCGCGGCAGCCGGCGGAGGCTCACGGCTGGCTGGCGACGCGAGAGCACGAGCGCACCCAGGATCGCTGCCCCGATGGCCGCGCGGAGCGCGCTCAGCAACGGCGCCGCGACGCCCTGGCTGTAGGCGACCGACGCGATCGGCCCAAGTGTGCCCATGAGCCCCGCGGCCGAGAGCACGCGGACGAGCCCGCCCAACTCGCGGCCGTCGGTCGTCTCGGGCCGTGACCTCCGGCCCTGTCCAGGTTGGTCGGGCGAGGCGATAGTCCCTTGCATTGCCGAGTCGGGGCCAATAGTATCCTCGATAATCGATGATCGCGGACGTTCCCCGCGATGCCCCATCGACCCGGAGGTGATGCGCCCCCCGCTTCCGACCGGAGGACGCGTGAAACGACCGTGAGGATGCCGTTCGCAGGCTGTCGATCGAGGCCGACGGGGCCGCTCCCTTACGCCATCGGCCCGACGGATCCGGCGGCTGAGGCCTGATGGAATTAATCGCCCAGTCCCTCGTCATCGGGCTGACCGAGCACGCGCCCCTCGTGCTGGCGGCGATCGGGTTCGCGCTGCTGTACCGGCTGACCGGGTTGATCAACGTCGCGTACGCCGAGACGATCACCCTGGGGGCCTACTTCGGGATGTGGGCCAACACGACGTTCGGCCTCGACTTCTACACCGTCCTGATTCCGGCGGCGGTCATGGCCGGGCTCGTCAGCGTCGTTACGTACCTGCTCGTCTTCCGGCCGGCAAAGCAGCGCGACGTCGGGGTGCTGGAGCTGATCATCATCTCGTTCGGCCTGTCCATCTTCCTGCGTCACGGCCTGCAGTTCATCTTCGGCTACCCGATGCGGTTCTTCGACGTGCCGCCGCCCGACAGTTTCTTCGTCCTCGGCGTCGGCGTCGGGTCGTTCCGGCTCGTCGCCCTGGCCAGCGTGCTGGTGCTATCGCTGGCGCTCTACCTGTTCATCCAGCGATCGCGAACTGGCCTCCAGATCCGCGCCCTCGCAAGCGACGAGAGTCTGGCCCAGGTGAGCGGCATCCGGCCCCTGGCGGTGACGATCCTGATCTGGTTCATCGCGGGCGTCGCCGGCGGCATGGCGGGCGCGTTCTACGGCGTCCAGTCCTCGGTCGCACCGCTGCTCGGCTGGCGCCAGTTCCTGTTCATCCTGCTGGTCGTCCTCGTTGGTGGCACGTGGGGGCTGGGCGGCGTGATCGTGATCGGGATCCTCACCGGCATCGCGCTGGCGGCCATGACGCTGTCGTTCGACCAGACGCTCTATGCACAGCTCGTCCTGATCGTGGGCTTCATGGTCATCCTCAAGATCCGCGGCCGGCGGCTGACCGAGACGGCGAAGGTGTAGGCCGATGCTCGACTGGCTCGACGCCTTCCTGATCTTCGGCCTCTTCGAGGTCGTGATGATCATCGGGCTCGGCCTGCTCCTCCACCTGGAGCTCGGCCTGGCCCGGATCGCCAACTTCGGCGTGGTCGGCTTCTGGGGCATCGGAATGTACGCGTTCGGCGTGGCGTACATCCAGATCGACTGGCCGTTCGGCGACCCATGGCAGTTCCTCGTCTGCGCGGCCATCGGGACCGTCGTCGCGGGGTTGTCTGGTCTGCTCGTCGGCTGGCTGATCGCCGATCTCGACACCGACGGCGTGCTCATGGGCACGCTCGGCTTCGCGACCATCGTCCTGATCCTGGCTACCACGGAGGACGACCTGACCGGCGGCGCCCGGGGTCTCGGGGGCCTGCGGTTCCCGTACGACATCGGCACGGTCAAGGAGAACGAATTCCTGTGGCTCGTGATCCTGTCCGCCGTCGTCGGACTGATCCTGGCCTTCGTCCGGCTCGTCCACCGCTCGCCGTACGGGCGCCTGCTCATCGCGATGGGCAGCAACGAGGCCCTTGCGCGCAGCCTCGGCAAGCCGACCTTCCGGGCCAAGCTCCTGCTGTTCGGTCTGGCGTCGGCGGGCATGGGCCTGCTCGGGGCCATGTACGGCGTGATGGTCCGCTTCCTCGAGGTCGCGAACCTGGGCGTCGACATCACGCTCGCGGCGATGGTCGGGCTGGTGCTCGGTGGGACGGCCCGGGTCTGGGGCGCGGTCGTCGGGGTGTTCCTGACGGTCGGCCTCTTCGACATCGTCATCCAGTCGTACCTGCCGCTGCCCAAAGAGTGGTACACGCAGGCGATCCCGGTCCTGCGCGAGGCGGTGTTCGGCCTGACCCTGATCATGGTCCTGCTGTTCCGACCGCTCGGCATCCTCGGCGCGATGCGGCGCGATCGTCTGATGGGCCGGATCCATGGTCGCTGAGCTCGTGGGCGCACCGGTCGCGACCCGCCCCCGGATTCGCGTCGAGGGCGTGGCCAAGAGCTTCACCGGCAGCGTCGTCGTGGACGTCGACGAGCTCGTCCTCGGCGACAAGCCGATCGAGGGCCTGATTGGGCCGAACGGCGCGGGCAAGACGACGCTGATGCGGATGATCATGCACTCGATCCCGCTCGACCGCGGGCGGATCATGCTCCTGCCGCCGGGCCGCGACGCGGTCGAGCTGTCCGGGCTGCCGGCGCACTGGATGGCCCGCCACGGGGTCGTCAAGAGCAACCAGGTCATCATGGACTTCGATGACCTGACGATCTGGGATTCGCTCCTGCTGGCCGTTGCCGAGCCGGCAGTCGAGCAGCCCCACCGCCTCTTCAGCGAGCGCTCGGTCTTCGCGCGGCACGAGGGCGAGATGCGGCGCTACCTCGAGTTGTTCGGGTTTGCCGATCCCAGTGCCTTCGCCCTGTCGGCCGGCGAGAAGAAGGTCCTCGACATCATCCGCTGCCTGCTCCTGCGACCGACCTTCCTGCTGCTCGACGAGCCGACCGCCGGACTCTCGGAGGACGTCACCGAGAAGGTCATGGGTGTCGTCCGCGAGCTCGCCGCAGCCGGCACCTCCGTCGTCATCGTGGAGCACGACCTCAACGTGATCTGGAGCTTGTGTGACGAGGTCCACTTCATGGCCGAGGGCCGCGTCATCCTGCACGGCGATCCGGCGTCCATCCGCGCCAACTCGACCGTCGTCGAGAAGTACCTCGGAGAGGGCCATGTCTGAGTCGGCCCGATCGGGCACCCTCGAGGT
>QKHE01000128.1 GCA_003250155.1 Chloroflexota bacterium
ATGTCGACATCGGGCTGCAGCGCAACGTCAACGTCGCGCACCCATTCACGGGGCCCGACATCGACCTGCCGTCGACGGCCTGGCACCCCGAGTTCGCCGATGTCAACGATGACGGCCTGATCGACCTCTTCGTCTCCAAGGGCAACGTCACCGATCTGCCCGATTACGCGACGTATGACCCGAGCAACCTGCTCCTCGGCCAGCCGGACGGAACCTTCGCCGAGGCGGCCGACGCGGCCGGGATCGTGACCTTCGAGCGCGGCCGTGGCGCGGCCCTCGTGGATTTCGATCTCGACGGCCGGCTGGACCTGATCGTGTCGTTCTACGGGACGCCCGTCCGCATCTGGCGCAACGCGGGCCCGGTCTCGGGCGACGACACCGGCGCGGCGCACTGGGCCGCGGTCCGGCTCCGGCAACCGGGTCCCAACGTTGACGCGATCGGCGCGGTCATCGAGGTCCGCGCCGCGGGTGGCGCGGACGGCCCGGCACCGACCGCGTGGCGGCGCGAAGTGACGATCGGGGGCGGTCACGCGGGTGGCCAGCTCGGCTGGCTTCACTTCGGTCTCGGCACGGTCTCCGCGGCCGAGATCCGGGTCACCTGGCCGGACGGCGACGTCGGGCCGTGGCGACCGCTGCCGGTCGACGGCTACGCCTGGGTCGACCGCCCCGGCACGATCAGCGTCGGCAGCGCCACGCCCTAGGCTCGACCGCCGGCCGGCGCCCCGGCGCCGGCCGGCAGCACCCCGATGGTGAGCCAGCGGTCGCCCGTCGCGCGGCGGACCGCGAACGTCTGCGCGTAGGGCTCGGATTCGGCCGCGAGGAGCGTTCCGGAGCGGTCGTACGTCTCGTGGACGACGAGGCCGCGCGCGTCGAGGCCGAGGCTGAAGCCTTCCTGCACCCCGAACGGGATGAGCAGCCGGATCTCGACCGCGTCGAACGTGTAGCGCTCGACGACGATCGTGTCGCCGGTCGCGGCGGCGAGCCGGTCCTGCATCTCGGCGAGCCGATCGCCATGGTCCACCGCCGCCAGGATGGCGTCGTCGCGCCGGATCAGCGCCTGGCGTTCGTACTCGAGGTTCTGGGCGAGCGTCACGAGGACCGCCTGGATGCCGCTCCCGGCCAGCGTCGGGTCGAAGTCGAGGACGTCCTGGCCAACCGAGATCGGCGGCAGGGTGGCCGGATCGACCTGGCTCGGGAGGCGGTCGAGCAGCTCCCTCGAGACCGGGACGTTCACGCCCCGGGCGGGGGTCCCGGCCGCGACGACGCCGGCGCCGAAGGCGACGACGAGCAGCACCGCCATGGCCGTTGCGCCCGCCCGTCGGCCGGGCCCGGCGCCCGGATCACCGCCGGTCGCGAGCCGGGTCAGGTAGGCGCGTGGCTCGTCCAGCTCCGACCGTGGCGCCGGCAGCCAGGCCTCGAACAGCGGCCGGGCGGCGCTGACGACCACCAGGCCCGCCAGCAGCCCGACCTTCGTCCCGAACTCGTCCGTCTGGGGAGCCATCAGCAATGTGCCGACGATGGCGACGAGGGTCCCGAACGCGATTCGAGCCACGCCTCCGGCCGGCACCGTCTTGGGGTCCGTGATCATGAAGAACAGGAAGATCAGGACCTCGGGGGAGCCGACGATGACGCGCCAGTAGTCGGCGCCGCAGACCGGCGCGAACGACCAGCGGGTGACCATGCAGTGGCCGGACGCGGCGAGGACGCCGAGCCCGACCGCCAGGACCAGCCAGTACGACGCTGCCAGGGCGAGAAGGTGGAGGCGTCTCGTGATCAGCAGGCCCCCGACGAGAATCACGCCATAGGCCAGCAGCATCCAGCCGTTCAGCGGCGCCCACCAGAAGTCGAGCGGCTCCACGCGAGCGCTGCCGAGCACTACGAATGCCACCACGAGCCCGATGTTGGATGGGTTGAAGACGTGGGATCCGCGGTACCGGATGACGTACTTCGAGAGCAGCGACAGGCCGGCGACGACGGCGAAGACCTCGATGGCCACGGTCGACCAGGGCTGGCCTGGTGGCGTCCCGACGACTCGCAGGATCAATGCGACCCCGCTGCCGGTCAGCATCGCGCTGGCGGGCCAGACGAACGACCTTGTCTGCCGGAACGTGATCGCAACCTCGATGACCGCGCAGGTCAGGATTGCGGCCAGGATCTGCGGCACGCTCACCCAGAAGCCGAGCCCAACCTGACCGAGGACGTGGATCGTGATGATCACGGCCGCGACGTGCAGCCGCGGGTCCCGGACGCTCGGCAGCACGAGCGGGTACGCCGTACCGCCGATGGAGAGCATGCGGGCGGTCATCGACGGCGGCCCGTCATGTCGTCCTCCCTGATTCCCCGCGCCACGAGTGGGCTGACGTCAGGCGGCGGGTGTCGCATCATACGGCGCGTCGGCGCGAGCGTGGGGAACGCACGATGGTCAAGACCCGAGACGAGCAACGCCAACAGCGCGCCGCGCAGGAGCCGATCGTCGGCGGCCTGCCCGAGGTTCCGGGCATCGGCGCCGCGATGCGCCTGACGCCCGCGCTCGGTGTCCATCTGCGGGGTCTCGCGGACGCCCTGCTGGTCGACGACTACCCGGGAGCGACGCTCCGGCGTCACGATCGGGAGCTGCTGGCGACGGCCGTTTCGGCGGCCAACGACTGCTTCTATTGCATGGACTCGCACGGCGCGTTCGCGACCGCCCTCCTCGAGCGCTCCGGGGATGCCGATCGCGTCGCCGAGGTCGACGCGGCCAAGAGCGGGACGTCAGAGGGCTTCGACCCGAAGATGCAGGCGCTGCTGCACATCGCCCGGACGGTCGGACGCGATCCACTGACGCTCGGCTCCGGGGACGTTGAAGCGGCTCGCGATGCCGGGGCGACCGACGGCGACGTCCAGCTGGCCGTCCTCATCGCCGCCGCGTTCTCGATGTACAACCGGATGGTCGACGGCCTTCGTGCCCGCACGCCCGACGACCCGCGAGCCTTCGGAAGCCGCGCCGCAGAGATCGCCGAGCGCGGCTACTCCGCTCCGCCCGGCGGCGTCAGCCCGAGGTAGCCTCGCCCGATCCGGAACCCCGGCGTCCACATCCTGCGGGGCTAGCCGTCGAGCGCCCGGCGGAGCAGCTCGTAGGCGAGGAAGAGCCCGACTGGCAGCAGCACGGCGCTCACGAAGCCGCGCAGCGTCTCCGAGCGCCACGGCCACGTCGAGATTCGGGCAATTGCCACCACGCTCGCGTCTGCGGCGAGCATCGCGTCCTTGAGCTTCGCCGCGCCATCGAGGTCGCCGTCGGCCACGCGCGTCCGAACGGCCGCAAGGACCGTGGCGAGCGTGGTCTGCGCGTCCGCCATCCTGGCCGCCTTCTCGTCGGCGATGCGGCCATGGAGGCCGACGAGTGGCACGAAGAAACAGGCGACGGCGAGGGCAGCGATGACCACGGTGATGGCGATGTCGGAGGTCCCGACGAGGAGGAACGTCCCGATCGCGAGGCTCAGGAAGACGATCAGTCCGATGATGAGCGCGAGGAGCGCCAATCCAGTCGCTGCAGTCAGGATCGAGAACGCGTACAGGGGCTCGAGGTGGAACAGGTCGACCCGGACGCCGCGGTGCACTCGGGCTACCACGCGCAGCTGGTGGACGATGTGCGAAAGCAGCCCGAGGAGAAGCACCTCGGTCAGCACCGCCAGCCCCAGTGCCGCTAGATAGGCCAGCCCGGGGTCGGCCATGTCGATGCCCCAGTTCTCCGGCGCCTGGAGGACGCTGGCGACGCCCCCGACCGCGCCGATCACCAGCGCCAGCCAGGCATGTGTGTTGGGCGTCCGGGTCAGGTCGGCTGTGATGACGGCTTCGGGCTCACCGTTCGGGTCGAGGGCCGGCCGGAGACGGGCCACCGACCTGCGCGCGACGCGGTCAAGCGCCAGGGCCAGCCACACGAAGATCGGGGGGCTTGCGGCACCGACGACGAGATCGGCACGGACGTGGAAGCGATCCGGCCGATCGACGAAGTCGGCGAGGTGCAGGGCAAGGGCGAGCGCCAGGGTCGCCACGACGACGAACACCCAGGGCGGCCCCGGGAGCGAATGGACCCGCCTGAGCAGGGCGTCGAACCAGCTGACGCGCATCGCAGGCGAGGCCACGTCTGGTACCGCAGTGATGCCGGCGGCCATCGCTGCGCAGCGTACTCCGCGCGCGACGCCGCTTCGCGGCGCATCCGGCAGGGCCGCCGACCCTGCCCGCGGCGCCAGCGCACCTACTCGAGGCAAGTGGTCGCGACCGTCCCGCTCCGGGTCGAAGCCTCGATCCACTAAGTACAACGTCGACCAGGTGGCGCTCCGCACCATCTGGCGGGTCGATGGTGACCTGATCTCGACTTCGGACCTGGCGTACCTCGGGTCGGCGGTCGCTGCCCACCGGGTGACGGCGGAACGTCCGCTACGGAGCCAGGCGCTGCCAGTCCACGGAATACCCGATCTGCCATGGCACCTTGCGGCCCGGGCTGCCGTCGATCGGCAGCAGCCAGGTCGTGTCGTCGTAGCCGTACCAGACGAGGACCGAATTGCCGTCTGGCGCGAACTGCACGGTGAAGCCACGCTGCAACCCGGGCCTCGGCAGCATCGGGCCGATGTAGACCGGCTCGCCGCCGGCGGACGGGGTGATCCCGATCTGGTCGAACTCGGACCGGAACCACGCAGAGGCGATCAGTGAACCATCCGGCGACCACTCGACCGGCGACCAGTCGACAGCCATGACCGAGTGCGGATCGGCGTTCGCCGCTTCATCCTCGGGCGTGATGGCGGTGTCGACGCCCGACTCGAGGTCGAAGACGCGGACGCGTCCCTGCAACCGGGCTTCGGGCTCCCATGTGAAGTACGCGAATCGCGATCCATCGGGCGACAGCACCGGCGCCCCCACGGCGTGATCCAGACGCGCCGTGGGGGTCAGTCCCGCGGACGAACCCGGTGTGATCCGGAAGACGTACATCAGGTCATCGAAGTACGTCGTGGCCAGGAGGTCGCCGGTCGTGCCGATCCAGTCGGCCGTAACGACGTCGAATGGGAGGCTGAACGGCGTTAGTTGTCCGGTCGCGAGATCGACGATCGCCACGCCAACATGGCCGGCGAGGAGCAGGCGATCGCCGGTCGGCGACAGGTCGTACCCGTTCAGCCCCCTGAACTCGCTCCCGGGAATGTCGCGAACGACGGATCCGTCGAGGCGCACGACCGTCAGCCCGCCGTTGTAGAAGACACCCTTGGAGGTGTGGAGGTATGCAACGAATTGACCGTCGGGCGACACCCTCATGCAGCACAGGTCGTCGCCGGGAACGAGCGTCGACTGTATGTTCGTTGAGGGATCGATCGTGACGATGTCGCCGTCGGCTGCGGTGACGATCAGGCCGTTGCGGGCCGGCCCGAACGGCGGTGGGAGCTTCGGCTGTGTGCCGACGTAGACGGCGATCGAGGCGAGGATCAGGGCCACCAGCAGGGCCACGACGCCGATCAGCAGGGGGCGGCGGACCTGCACCGCGAGCCAGCCGAACCGTCCGGCCTGCGGCGTGCCATCGATGGCCTTGAGGACGTCGCGCGTCAGGGTCCGCGCATCCGGCCCGGCCGTGAGCTCTAGGAGCGCCTGTCGCAGCGTCGCATCGTCGAGCATCTTCCGGTTCGTCGTCATCGCTCGGCCTCCAGCGCGCGCGCGAGGGCGCGACGCGCCGCCCACAGCCGAGACTTCGCGGTCCCGACCGGGATTGCCAGCTGCCGCGCCACCTCGTCGAGCGCGAGGCCGTGAAGGTGGTGCAGCAGGAGAATGGTTCGATCGTCAACCGACAGCCGTTTGAACGCCCCCTGCACGGCCGCGCTGCCGACTGTGGCGCCGACCGGATCAGCGCCCGGGCCGCGGTCCTGCTCGCGATCGGCCGCGGCCAGGCCGATCACCCGGACGCCCTTCCTCCGGCGCAGCGACTGACGGCACTCGTTCCGCAGGATCCGGTTGATCCAGGCGTCGAAGCGGTCGACGTCGCGCAGGCGGGGCAGGTTGACCCAGGCGGAGATCAGGGCGTTCTGCGCCGCATCGCGCGCCTCGGGCTCGTTGCCGAGGATCGCCCGGGCGGTCCGAAGGACGCGGTCGGCGCGGGTCTCGATCAGGCGCCCGAACGCCTCCCGATCGCCCTGGCGGGCTCGGGCGACCAGGGTCTGCTCGCCGTCGCGCGCCATGACGCCGGTCGCTTCCACAGACTCAGCCCACCCAGTTGCCGCGCATGACCCATAGATGCATCGGCCGGGTCAGCGGTTCGGTCGAAATTTTCCACCCGGCGGCTAGCCGTTGTTTCTCGTGGGGTGGCTTCGGGACAAATCGGGTCGCGGGCTCACCCTGGACGAGCCGGGGCGCGTTGTCCGGCGCTGCGCGGGAGCCGGACGCTGGTATCGCTGCGGCCCTGCAGGACTACCGGAGCTGTGCGCATAGCCGTCTCGATATCTCGGAGTCGGCGGCTCCTTCGGCAACGGCGGTGCAGTCGATGAAGTCTTGGGGATAGGGGCATCTGACGGCCGCGGGATACGCCCCGATGGCCCTCATCAGCCGATCGCTATCGGGGTCGGCGGCGGGCGCGATCGAGATGTAGTAGTCCCTGCCCGTCGTCGCTGCGACGTGGCCCGCAGCGTCGAGCACCACGACCTCGCCCTTGAACCGCACACCGGTGAACCCCACCGGCCACATGACCGGCTTGCCGTCAAGCTCGTTCCGTAGTCCGGATCAACGAGCAGCCGACCCCCCATCCCCATCTCGCCACCGGCGTAGCAGCCATTGGGAGCGACGCCCGTCAACAACTCAACGGGGCCACCCGTTGGTGCTAGCTCCTCCGCTGGGCCAGCCGACCCGCAGCCGAGCAGGGATTGCGCCAAGACGAAAGCGGCGGTAGGTCGACGCATGTCGGAGCTGCTACAGCGGGCCGCTGCCGCCCAACTCCCAGTCTGGAGGAACGGCGACGACGGAGGCCGCAACTCTGCCCTGTGCAGCATCCATCGCGGCGGCTGGTGTCGCGCCGGGAATCCGGCTCCGTTCAGATGATCCAGCGCGCGCCAGGTTGCGACGCGGCAGCCCTTACTCCAGGTAGTCCTTCAGCTTCCGCGAGCGCGACGGGTGGCGCAGCTTGCGGAGCGCCTTGGCCTCGATCTGGCGGATCCGCTCGCGGGTGACGTTGAACTCCTTGCCGACCTCCTCGAGAGTCCGGGCCCGGCCGTCCTCGAGGCCGAAGCGGAGCTGCAGGACTCGCCGCTCCCGCCCCGTGAGCGAGTCCAGGACGCTCTCCACCTGCTCCTTGAGGAGCTGGTGCGAGGCCGCCTCGGCCGGCGCGAGGGCCCCGCGGTCCTCGATGAAGTCACCGAGGTGCGAGTCCTCCTCCTCGCCGATCGGCGTCTCGAGCGAGACTGGCTCCTGGCTGACCTTGATGATCTCGCGGACCTTCTCCGGCGTGACCTGCACCTCCTGGCCCTTCGACATCGCCTCGGCGATCTCCTCGACCGTCGGCTCCCGGCCGAGCTCCTGCAGCAGCTGGCGCGAGACCCGGATCAGGCGGTTGATCGTCTCGACCATGTGCACCGGGATGCGGATCGTGCGGGCCTGGTCGGCGATCGCCCGGGTGATGGCCTGCCGGATCCACCACGTCGCGTACGTCGAGAACTTGAAACCCTTCTCGAAGTCGAACTTCTCGACCGCCCGGATGAGGCCGATATTGCCCTCCTGGATGAGGTCCAGGAACGACATGCCGCGGCCGATGTACTTCTTGGCGATCGAGACGACGAGCCGCAGGTTGGCCGACGTCAGCTGCTCCCGGGCGTCACGACCGATCCGTACGAGCTCGCCCCTGCGGTACGCGAGCTTCGTGTTCGGCGGAACCGACGGGTCGTGGCCCATCAGCTTCAGCAGGTCGACCTCGGCCTGGGCCTTGGCCTGGGACTTGGCGCTGCCCGTCCCGTCCGGCCCGGCGCGTTCGAACTGGGTATTGATCCAGCGCTCGGCGGCGGGGAAGGCGACGTCGTCGCGGGTCCAGTCGTAGATCGCCCGCAGGCCGACGTTGTCGCGCGAGTCCAGGTCGCCGTTATGGACCGCGAAATAGGCCCAGTCAAGGAGCGTCAGGAAGGCCTCCGGCGTCTGGCGCGCGGCGCCATTGCGCTTGGATCGGGCGCCATCCGCCTCGAGCGCATCGCTGTAGGCATGCAGCAGCCGCCGAGCCTCCTTGAGGAGGTCCTTCGTGCCATCCGACTGGGCGTCCTTGCCGGCCCGGATGAGGTGGAAATCGGGGTGCGGCGTGAGCAGGTCCCTGGACGCCGGCAGCTCGATCGACTCGCGGACGATTCGATGGGCCTCGTCGCCGAGCGGCAGCTGATGCTGCGGCTTCGCGGTCCGGGTCTTCGACTCGGTCTCGTGGAGCGTCCACTCGTGGAGCGACACGATGCCCTTCCAGGGCTCGTCGACCATCTGCTCGCCGAGCTCGATCGACTTGGCCAGGACGACCTCTTCCTCGGCGGTCAGGAGGGCGACCTTGCCGATCTCCTTGAGGTACATCCGGACCGGGTCGTCGATCCCGATCATGTCGGCGTTGAGCGCCTCGAGCTCCGCCGGCGTCGGCTCGTCGAGCTCCTCGGCGTTCAGCTTCGCCGGGCCTTCGGTCGGGAGGCGGGCGCCGGGCCGAGGCTTGCCGTCCTCGCCGACGACCTCGACCGAGACCTCGTCGCCGTCCTCGTCCTCGTCCGACGCCTCGAGCTCGGAGTCGTCGTCGAGACCTTCTTCCTCGTCCTCCTCCTCGTCCTCGTCGAGAACGCGCGGACCTCGCAAGCCCGCGAGCTTGGCCTCCTCGAGGTCGGCCTTGGCACGGCGGGGGCGGGTGAGAACGGCTTCGACGAGCTGCTGGTCGAGCGGGTCAGGCATGGTGGCGGGTTCCTCCTTGGGTCAGCTGGCGGCTGTGGTGGGTGTCGTTGGTTGGGTGGTCGGTGCCGCCGGGCGCGCGGGCGCGGTGCGGCTGAGGAGTCGGGTCTGCTCGCGGCGCCGATGGAGCGAGCGTCGCTGGTCGTTGATGGCCTGGCTCTCGCGAACGAGACGGTCGACGGCCGCGTGGCGTTCACTCGCCCCGGCGCCGGCTTCCGACTCCGCGAGCGCTTCCGCCTCCGCGAGCGCCGACTGGACGTAGTCGGCGCGCTCGTCGAGGGCGCGCTCCTCGAGATCGATCGTCAAGCGCTCCAGCTCGTAGGCGAGATCCGCGTCGGACAGCTCGCGCGGGTTCGGCTCGCTGCGGGCGACCACGGCCTGGGCGAGCGCGGCGGTCTCGGCGTCGAGCGACTGGACGAGCGCGCTCAGGCTGAACGGCGGGTGCACGCCGTGGTCGTCCGGCTCGCGCGCCTTGACGACGGCCCGGAACAGCTCGCGCGCGACCGTGTTCGGCAGCTGGTCCGGCCCGATCGCGTCGACGACCTTGAGCTGCAGCTCGGGCACCAGCAGCAGCAGCCGCAGCAGCTCGGCCTCCTGCGGCAGCACGCCCCGCAGGATGTCGCCGATCGGCAGGCTGTCGGCCGACGCGATCACGGCGTCGGCGGTGATCCGGCCCTGGCCCTCGTCGCGCGAGGCGCCGCTGGGCGCGACCGAGGCCAGCGGCGGACGCTGGTCGCGCGCCAGCCCGGACGCGCCGCCGAGCCGCTGGCCGCGCAGCACCTCGAGGAGCGTCCGCTCCTCGACGCCCGAGACGCGGTGGACGAGCTGCAGGTACGCGTCGCGCATGACCGGGTTGGGGACGCTGCGAATGGTCGGCATGACGGCGTCGACGAAGCGGGCCTTGCCGCCCGGCGTCTTGAGGTCGTAGGCCCTGGCGTAGGTGTCGACGAGGTACTCGACGATCGGCTGCGCGGTTCGAACCTCCTCGCGCCAGCGATCGGGCGTCTCGCGGACGACCTCGTCGGGGTCCCGGCCCTCGGGCAGGCGGACGACTCGCACCTCGTCGAGCTCGACGCCGGACTCCGTGGCGGCCAGCTGGCCGATGAGGCCCGACAGGGCGTGGGCGCCGAACGTGCCCGCCTTCTGGCCGGCCGGATCGACGTCGTAGGCGAGCGCGATCCGCTTCGCGTAGCGCGTCAGGAGCGCGACCTGGCCGGGCGTCAGCGCGGTGCCGAGCGAGGCGACGACGTTGTCGAAGCCGGCCTGGTGGGCCATCAGCGCGTCCGTGTAGCCCTCGACGATGACGGCCTGGCCGGACTTGCGGATCGGGCCCTTGGCCTTGTCGATGAGATACAGCGTCCGGCTCTTGTCGAACAGCGGCGTGCCCGGCGTGTTGAGGTACTTCGGGCCGGTGTCGCGGCCGTCGGCGCCCTCTGCGCCGAGGATCCGACCGCCGATCCCGGTCGGCGCGCCGTTCTGGTCGCGGATCGGGAACAGGACCCGGCCGCGGAACTTGTCGATGACGCCGACGCCACGCGACGGCGAGCGGGCCGGCGAGGCCAGCCCGACCTCGACCAGCTCCTCGGGCCGGATCTGGCGCTTCTCGACGAGCCGGCGGCTCATGACGTCCCACGACTCGGGCGCCCAGCCGAGCTGGAAGACCTCGATCGTCTCGTCGCTGAAGCCCCGGCCGCGCAGGTAGTCGAGCGCCGCCTGGCCGGCCTTCGAGGCCGTCAACACGGAGTGGTAGAAGGCGATGCCCGTCTCGAGCACCTCGCGGAGGCGCGCGCGCCGGGCGTCCTCGCGCCGGGTCCGCTCGTCGATCTCGACACCGGCCTTCGCGGCCAGCGTCCGGAGCGCGTCGGGGAACGGCACCGAGTCCCGCTCCATGACGAAGCTGAAGACGTCGCCGCCCTTGCCACAGCCGAAGCACTTCCACGAGTCGCGGCTCGGGGTGACCGTGAACGACGGCGTCTTCTCGCCGTGGAACGGGCAGAGGCCCTTGTAGGTGCTGCCCGCCTTCTTCAGCTGAACCGTCTCGCCGATGACGTCGACGATGTTCAGCCGTCCCTTGACTTCCGCCGCGATCCCGCCTGCCGTGATTCGACCTCCAGGTGCTCACCAACACGTTCGGCTCAACCGCCGTTGCGGATCCCGTCCAATGAGACGCCGCAACCCGCCGAACATGACTGTGGGCCTGTCAAGTCTTGACAGGCCGTGTGAACGCGATTTTACGTCCGAATCCGACCCTTGACAAGGGTCTTGTCAATACCCCACGGGGGTATGTTGCGGACGCAGCGCGGCGAGGTAGCCGGCGTGCGGAATCGGCCGGCCGAGGCGCGTCGCGGGGTGCTACGGTGCGAGGATCGACCGACGCGTCGGGCAAGAAGGGCGGTGTCATGGCCGCGCCGATGATCAGGACGTCCGGACTCGTGAAGACCTATGGCTCGCAGCGGGCCCTGGATGGCCTTGACCTCGAGGTCCGAGCGGGCGTCGTGTATGGCTTCCTCGGTCCGAACGGCGCGGGCAAGACCACGACGATGCGCATCCTCGCCGGCCTGATCAGGCCGGACAGCGGGACCGTCGAGCTGCTCGGGGAGCCCTTTTCCTGGCGGGACCGGACGCGTCTCTTCAACGTTGGAGCACTCATCGAGTCGCCGGCGTTCTACCCGTATCTGTCCGGTCGCGACAACCTGCGTGTCCTGGCCGGGACCGGTGCGCCGCCACAGACCGGGCGCGTCGATGAGGTCCTGGACTTCGTCGGCCTCACGACGCGGGCCGGCGACAAGGTCGGGACGTACTCGCTCGGGATGAAGCAGCGACTCGGCATCGCCGGGGCACTGCTCAACAACCCCTCGCTGTTGCTCCTCGACGAGCCGGCCAACGGCCTCGATCCGGCGGGCATCGTCAGCATCCGGGAGATGCTCCGGCGGCTCGCCGCCGACGGAAAGACCGTGTTCGTCTCGTCCCACATCCTGCCCGAGATCCAGATGATGGCCGAGGAGGTCGCGATCATCGCGAACGGCCGGCTGGTGCGGGCTGGCCGCCTCGAAGCGCTGCTCGATACCGCCGGCGCCATCCGCGTCCGCGTCGGGTCGGACAGCGTTGAACGGGCGATGGCCGTCCTGGGCGACACGTTCGGCGAAATCGAGCGGACCGACCACGGTGCAGCCGACTGGCTCGTGGTGCACACGCCGCCCGACCGAACGGCAGAGGTGAATCGGACCCTCGTGACGGCTGGCATCGATGTCGTGGGTCTCGAAACGGGCAGCGACCTGGAAGGCCTCTTCCTGTCGCTGACGAGCGGCTGACATGCGCCTCTTCGGTGCGTCGATCCGCAAGATCGTCCTTCGTCCGGCGACCCGCATCTCGGTCCTCGTCGTCGCCGGCATCTTCGCGCTCATGTACCTCGGGGTCGGGGCGGCAGCTCGCAGCATGACGAGCGCCCAGGAGATCGAGGGGGTCGCGGTGCTGGTCTCGTTCCCCGACGCCTACACGACCCTCGTGTCGATCCTCACGGCGATCGCCTCGTTCACGGCAGCGGCATGGGCCGGCGCGATCGCTGGCTCCGAGTGGTCGTGGAACATGCTCCGAGTTGCCGTCGCTCGCGGCGAATCACGGGCCGCCTACACCCTCATGACGCTCGCAGCAGCCTGCCTGCTGCTCCTCGTCGGTTGGACCGTTCTGTTCGCCGTCGGCGTCGCCCTGGCGGCAGTCGGCGGGATGATCGGCGGCATCGCCATCGGCGATCCCACGGACGCCGACGCCGTCGGCCGCCTGCCGTTCGTCATCGCCGCGGGCTGGTGGTCCGGCGTGCTGAGCGCGGCGATCGGGTTCGGCGGCTCGTTCATCGCCCGCAGCCAGGTCGTCGGCATCGTCATCGTGGTGGGCCTGTACTTCGGGGAGCAGTTCGCGGGACTGCTCCTCCCCCCGGAGATCCTGCAGTACGCGCCCATCACGGTTTCGTCCAACCTGCCGATCGAGGTCATGGGCTCAGGGATTTCCAGCAGCCTCCTGGGGCCGCTCGGGGTCACGACCGCCTACATCCTCATCGTCGGCGCGGTCGCCGCGTGGTACGCGCGCCGCGCTGAGATCGCCTGAGCCGCAACCTCCGGAGATCCTCGCTGGGGCGCAGGCCAGCACGAGTCGCGCCAATCCTTCGCGGGCACGGCGGCCTGCGTCGCTGATCCATTGGGAAACCGAAGCCGTGGCTTCGGCGTACAGGCCTATGTGCCGGCAGCATGCCGACGTGCAGCGTAGCCCCGGAGGAACGACTTGTGACCACGCGCATCCCCAGAATCCGCGTCGCAGCGATGGCGGCGGCAGCGGCCCTGACGCTCGCGGCATGCTCGGGAGGCGCCAGCCCGACGCCATCCGCGACCACGACGCCGACCGCGGTGCCAACCGCGGTGCCCACCGAGGGCCCTCCCGCCGGCCCCGAGCTGAATATCGCCGCGGGTTCGCTCGGTGACATCGTCGTCGACGCCGACGGCAAGGTGCTGTACCTCTTCGAGCGGGACACGCAGGGCGACGGCATGAGCGTCTGCAACGACGCCTGTGCCGCCAGCGAGGGCGCCACCGCCGTGGCCGGCGCTGGCGTGACCGGCAGCCTCGGCACGGCAACCCGCGACGACGGGACGACCCAGGTGACGCTCAACGGCTGGCCGCTCTACTACTTCGCCGGCGACTCGGCGGCCGGCGACACGAACGGCCAGAGTCTCAACGACGTGTGGTGGGTCGTGACCGGCGCGGGTGACGCGATCAAGCCTCCCGCCGGCCCCGAGCTGAATATCGCCGCGGGTTCGCTCGGTGACATCGTCGTCGACGCCGACGGCAAGGTGCTGTACCTCTTCGAGCGGGACACGCAGGGCGACGGCATGAGCGTCTGCAACGACGCCTGTGCCGCCAGC
>QKHE01000107.1 GCA_003250155.1 Chloroflexota bacterium
CGTCGCGTCCTCTCGCTCGAGATCCATCGCCGGCAGCTCGCCCCGCGGTCGGAGCTTCCGGAAGTAGATGTTCGGGAAGGCCGTCGCGACGTGGAGGTGCTTGCTGAACGGGAGATAGACGAGGAAGGCGGCGACGATGAGCTTATGGGTCCACCACAGGCCCCAGTAGCCGATCTCCAGGAGCCCGGCGTCGGCGCCGCGCACCAGGCCCGCCAGGGCGTTGGCGATGAACGCCCCGCTGAGCTCGCCGTAGCGGGCGACCTCGAACACCTGGCTGAAGAGCTCGGCCGCGACGAGGCCGCCGATCATCGCCAGGATCAGCAGCGCATCGACGTTGTAGGTCAGGCGCTCGGGCTTCGAGATGAAGCGCCGCTCGAACGCCCAGACGACCGTTACCAGGACGACCACCGCGACGACGTTCTGCATCGCCACCACGAGCGCCCACAGCAGGCCGTCGAACGGGATCATGACGATCGCCTGGACGAGGCCACCGGTCACCGCGTTGGCCGTCCCGACCGTGAGCAGCACGAAGCCCCAGAAGATCCCGGCGTGGACGATCGCCGCCCGGACGTCCTTGAACATCTTGGCCTGCAGGAAGGCGTAGCGGATCACGCCGGCCAGCCGCGCCGGCATCGCCTCGAACGGGCTCGGGCCCTCCGCTCGCACGGCCGCGAAGACCCGCAGGTGGCGGGCCATCACGAGAACGAAGAAGACAGCGGCGCCCCAGAAGATCACGAACACCAGCGGGTACGCCGGGATGTGGTCGAACGTGGCGAACAACCGTCAGGCCCCGTTCTCGGCGGGGTCGCGCAGGCCCGGATCGGGCAGGTCCGGCCGGGCGGCCCGGCCGGCGCCGGCGGCGTGATGGTCGAACGGGCCGGCGAGCGTCTCCAGGGCGTGCCGCAACGTCGGCCCAAGCGCCTCGATCGACTCCAGTGCCGCTCTCGGGCTTCCGGGGACGTTCACGATCAGCGTCCGGTCGAGCACGCCGACCACGCCGCGCGACAGGTCGGCCATCGGCGTCTTCGCCCGCCCCGAGGCGCGCATCGCCTCGGCGAGGCCGGGAATCTCGTAATCGATGACGGCCTGCGTCGCCTGCGGCGTCACGTCCCGCGGGGTGAGGCCCGTGCCGCCGGTCGTCACGATCAGCCGGTGGGCCGCGGCGGCGGTCCGCAGGGCGCCCTCGATGGCCCGGCGGTCGTCGGGCACCGTGGCCCGCTCGACCGAGAAGCCGCAGCCGGCCAGCCAACGCTCCAGCTCGAGGCCGGCGTCGTCCTGCCGCACCCCGGCGGCGACCCCATCGCTGATGGTCAGGACCAGCGCCGGCGTTCCGGCCGGGACGAGCTCGTGGCTCATCCGGCCTCCCGGGTCTTCTTCCGGATGCGCCCGGCGACCCGGTCGCCCGGCCGTCGCGCCGCGCGCGTGTCGTCGCGCTCCCCGGCCGGGCGCGTCCAGTCGCCGCCCTGGCCGCCCGTCTTCGAGACCAGCCGGACGCTCCGGATCTCGACGCCCCGCTCGACGCCCTTGACCATGTCGTAGATCGTCAGCGCGGCGACCGAGGCGGCGGTCAGCGCCTCCATCTCGACGCCGGTCTGGGCGGTCGTCGCCGCCTCGGCGCGGACGCGCAGGCCGCCGGCCCCGCGGTCCGGCGTGACCGTCACGAGCAGATCGGTCAGCGGCAGCGGATGGCACAGCGGGATGAGCTCGGACGTCCGCTTGGCACCCATGACCCCGGCGACCTCGGCGACGGTCATGACGTCACCCTTGGCAGCCTTGCCGTCGATGACCAGGCTGAGCGTCTCGGGCGCGAGCGCCACGAACGCCTCGGCGACGGCGCGCCGGGCGGTCACCGGCTTGGCACCGACGTCGACCATCCGGGGCCGGCCGGACCGATCGACATGCGTCAGCCGGCGGCGCTCCCTGCGATCCATCACCGGGAATGATGCGCCACGCGACTCACGCCGTGTCCAGCCACCACAGCTCCACCCCTCCGCCGGCCGCGTGGCGCTCGACGTCCTCGGGCACCACCGCCAGCGCGTCGGCGGCCGCCAACGCGGACAGGACGTGGCTGCCCTGGCCGGCCGGTCCACGCGCGAGATGCACCCGCACCCGGCCACCATCGTCGCGGACCGGCGCACCCGCGGCGTCGCGCTCGGCGGTCACGCGGAGGAAGGTCCGGCGGCCGAGCGACGAGCGGGCGTCGTCCAGCAGCACCCCCCGATCGGTGGGTCGCAGGACGTCGGTCCGCCCGCTCAGGGCCCGAAGCGCCGGGCGCACGAACAGCTCGAACGTCACGAACGTCGAGACCGGGTTCCCGGGCAGCCCGAACAGCAACGTCCTGCCTCCGTCATCGCGCGCCTCGGTCAGCCCGAACGCGAACGGCTTGCCGGGCTGGACCGCGACCCGCCACAGGCGCATCTCGCCGAGCGCCTCGAATGCCAGCTTGACGACGTCGTACGGCCCGACCGACACCCCGCCCGAGACAACGATCGCGTCCGCGCCATTGGCGAGGGCCGAGCGGAGCCGTGGCAGGACGCTGCCGAGCTCGTCCGACGCGATCCCGAGATCGATCGGCTCGGCGCCCGTGGCACGCAGCAGGGCGCGAAGGGCGGGGCCGTTGGCGTCCGGGATGCCCGCCTCGCCGAGCTCCGCGCCCGCGGCCCGGATCTCGTTCCCGGTGGCCAGGACCGCGACGCGCGGTCGGCGCCGGACGACGAGCTCGGCCAGGCCGGCCCCGGCAGCCAGTGACAGGACCGCCGGCGTCACGCCGATCCCGGCGGGCACGACCGTCTCGCCGGCCTCGAGGTCGCTGCCGCGACGGCGCAGGTGGGCACCGGTCTCGAGCGCAACGTGGATGAGGATGGCGGCCGGCAGCGGCCCGGCGGCATCTCGGCCGCGCTCGCCGCGGTTGCCCTCGAGGTCCAGCGGCGTGGTCAGCTCGACCGGGACCACGGCGTCCGCCCCGTCGGGCAGCGGGGCCCCCGTGGCGATGCGCGCCGCCGTCCCGAGCGGACCCTGCGTGCCCGGGCTCGCGCCGGCCGCGATGTCGCCGATGACGTCGAGGCGGACGGGATTCTCCTCGCGTGCATCGACCAGGTCGGCAGCCCGGACCGCGTAGCCGTCCATCGCGGAGTTGTCCCACGGTGGCAAGGTCACCCCGGCGACGATCGGCTCGGCCAGCACGCGGCCCAGGGCGGCGTCGAGGGCGACCACCTCGGATTCGAGCGGGCCGGGCAGGGCGGCGAGGATCGCCTCCCGTGCGGCCTCGAGCGAGACGAGCTCCGCCGACGGCGGCGCGGTCACGCGCTGCCGTCCTCCGGTGGCGCCGGCGGGCCGTCCTCCGGCCGCCCCGGCGCCGTGCCAGCATCTCGCCCACCGGCCCAGGCGGGAGTCGCCGGCTGGCCCGCACGCCGCGCCTGGACCAGCCGTCCGATCGAATGACGGGTGAGCACCCCGACGAGCCGGCCGTCCTCGACGACCGGCAGGCCGTCCAGGCCGGAGCGCTGCAGCCGCTCGAGCCCCGACCGAAGGTCGATGTCGGGCGCCAGGAACGACAGCTTCGGCGGCGCGGCCATGACCTCCTCGACGCGCGTCTCGGTCCACCGATCGCGTCGGACACGGCGCACCTGGCCGACGCCGAGCAGGCCGACCACGTCGTCGCCCGCCAGCACCGGAACGGCGCTCATCGGCGACTCGCCGTCGAGCAGCTGGGCGGCGAACGTATCGATCGTCAGATTCGGATTCACGGTGATCGGATCCGGCTCCATCGCGTCGGAGACGGAGAAGCCGCCGACCAGCTCGTCGAGCCGAATGCGGTCCTTGACCGCGTTCGCGGTCAGGATCAGGAACCAGCCGGTCAGGGCAATCATCACGCCGGTCGTGATTTGCTCGAAGGCGAACACGACGCCGCCGACGACGATCGTGGCGAGCCCCGACAGGCGGCCGCTGAGCGACGACGCGCGCCAGCCGGCGCGCTCGGAGCCCGTTCGAGCCCACGCCAGCGCTCGGACGATGCGCCCCCCGTCCAGCGGGTACGCGGGAATGAGGTTCACGAGCCCAAGCACGAGGTTCAAGAACACGAGGACGGCCAGGACGCCGGCCGGAGCGCCGACCGTGCCCGTCGGGGCGACGATCGCGGCCGTCGCCGCGAACAGCGCGGCGGCGATGCCGAGACTCGTCAGGGGTCCCGAGATCGCGATCACGAAGTCGTCGCGCGCGTCCGGCGCGGTCGGGTCGAGCGGCGTGGACCCGCCGAAGAACGAGATCGCGATGGCCTTCACGTCGAGGCCGCGACGCCGGGCGACGAGGGCGTGGGCGAGGTCGTGGGCCGCCGAGCTGACGAAGAAGCCGGCCGCGACGAGGCCGCCGAGGATCCAGGCGATTTCCTGCTCCAGGCTCGGCTCCAGCGCCGAGAGCTGCTGGACCGCGATCACCCCGATCAGCGCCAGCACGAAGACCCAGCCAAGCTGGACCCGGATCTCGATGCCGAGGACCCGGGCGACCGGGACGCCGATCATCGGGACGCCCGCGGAGCGTTTCCGGTGGCCGGGGCGCTCGAGGGCTCCGCGGTCCAGCCCGCCGCCGGGGCGGCTGCCGGCGCGCCGAATAGTCTCGCCCGGCGCGAGGCGAACCAGCCGACGACGATCGACAGTCCCAGGATGGCGCTGCCGATGGCGATCGTGGTGTCCGACCAGAACTGCGTCGGGAAGAGCTGGACGAGCCGCTCCGTTCGAGGATCGAAGAGATACGTGCCCTCGCTGAAGAACAGGCGATGGAAGGTCTCGAAGAAGACCGGGAACGCCAGCACCGCGAAGGCGCCGATGGCGACCACACCGACGATCGTCGCGCGAGCGCCGCCGGCAACCGCGCGCCAGACGGCCGCTCGCCGGCCCGCCGGGCGCGTCCGCGCGAACAATGCCGCGATGAGCGCCGCGCCGGCGGCCGCGAGCGCGAAGCCGCCCCACAGCACGGCTCGAACGTCGAGCAGGTGCCCGACCTCGCGGTCGTTCAGGACGGGCCGCCCATCGAGCGCGACGCGGAAGTCGCCCTGCCACAGCGCGAGCGACCCGAGCAGCCCGCCGTCGATCGCGTCGAGCTCGGCGGCCGTGAAACCGGTCAGGGCGCCGACGTCGGACCGATCCTGCTCGAAGCGGACCCAGGCGGGCGACAGGAACGGCACGATCGCGAGCGCGACCAGCAGCAGCGCCGTCGACGCCGCGACGAGCGTGCTCCAGCCCCGGCCGATCCCGGCCGACGAATCGAGGTCGGAGGTCGAAGCCATCAGGCGGTCATGGTAGCCGCGCCCGGGCGACAGCCCGATCGGGCGACAACCGTTCGAACCGAGAACGACGCGGTCAGGCCTCGCCGAGCGTCCTGGCCTGCTCGAACCAGCCCTGCAGCATCAGGTCGGTCGGGGCGTCGAGCTGGAGCTCGCCGGCCGCTCGCCGAACCTGGTCCCCGAACGTGTCCAGGTCGACGGCGAGGATGTCACGCAGTCCCTCGAAGCCGGCCTGCATCAGCAATCGATGCTGGGTCGGGCCGAAGCCCGCGAGGTTGAGCATCTGGGCCTCGTCCCGCCACATCAGGACGTCGTTCGTCGAGGCGTCGACCTGGTCGGCCAGGTTCTGCCGACGGGTCGGCGTCTCGGTGACCTCGAGCAGGAGGCCGGTGGTGAACACGCCCTGGCGCTCGAGGCGCTCGAGGTGGACGGGCTCGATGCGGACGAGCTCAGTGATCGGCGGCACGGTTCGTGATGATACGGCGCGCCGAAGCGCCCCGGGCGACGGAGCGCCCGGGGCGCGATTTGGGACGATGAGACGATCAGTGCCCGCGGTCGAGCGGGATCACCGGGCACTCGAACAGCTTCGCGGGCTCGGTCGCGATCGTCAGCCAGCCCTGCTGGTCGTACCACTCGACCTGCTCCGCGTTCGTGAGCTGGACCGGGGTGACGTTCCACGTCACCGGCAGGACCATCCAGCGACCACCGTTGAAGTCCTGGTCACCGGGCTTCGCCTCGGCGACGTTCGTCAGGCCATTCCCGAGCGCGTAGATCGTGTCGAAGCTCGACGCCGGCGCGCCGGTGCCGCTGAAGTCGGTCGGGGTGCCGATCGTGCGATACAGCTGGTCGTCGATGTAGAAGCCGACGTGGGGCGGTCCACCGGCGAGCGCCGTGCCGGCGCCGAACGAGGCCAGCAGGCCCACTGCCAGCGTGACGCCGACGAGGCGGCGGGTGAGCATACGCTTGACGTCCATTGGGGCGGGTCCTTCCAGTGCCGGCGTCCGGCCGTCGGCTGGGCCGTCCCGAGAGCGATCGTCCGGGACAGCCGACAGACTCGCCTCCGGGCACGACGTCCCGATGTCGGCGAGTCACGGAAGCGTCACCGGTTGCCGCGCATCCTCATGACCACGATGATGACGCTCGTGGCCGCTCCGAACGCTCCGATCCTGGTGGTCGACGACGACCCGAAGATCGTCACCCTCGTGCGAACGTACCTCGAGCGCGAGCGGTATCCCGTCGTGACCGCCGCCGACGGGAAGAGCGCGCTGCGCGCGATCGAAGAGCACCAACCCCGCCTCGTCGTCCTCGACCTGATGCTGCCCGAGCTCGACGGCCTGTCGGTGATCCGCCGCGCGCGGGCGCTCGGCGAGACCCCGATCCTCGTCCTGTCCGCGCGCGGCTCGACCGGCGATCGGATCCTCGGGCTCAGCGAGGGCGCGGATGACTACCTCCCCAAGCCCTTCTCCCCCGCCGAGCTCGTCGTCCGCGTCCGGACCATCCTCCGCCGCACCGAGCGCCCGGTCATCGAGGCGCTGCACGCCGACGAGCAGCTCGTGAGCGGCGATCTCGTCGTCGATCCGCGCCGCCACGAGGTCTACCTCGCGGGCCGCCAGATCGCGCTCAGCGCCCTCGAGCTGCGATTGCTCGTGGCGCTCCTCGACGCCGACGGCCGGGCGCTGACGCGAGACCAGCTGCTCGATGCGATCCATGGCACCGGCGAGGGCGACGTCCTCGACCGGGCGATCGACGTGTACGTCAAGCGCCTGCGAGAGAAGCTCGACGACGACCCGGCGGAGCCCCGCTTCGTGGCGACCGTGCGTGGCGTCGGGTACCGCGCCGCGGGGCCGGTGGAGCGGCGGGCGAGAGTCCGATGAGGGCCGACGGAATCGGCGCCCGGATCGCGCTCGCGGCCGTCCTCGTCGTGGCGGTCGCGCTGGCGATCCTCGCCATCGGAGTCATGCGCGTCGGCGCCGATGCCTTCGCCGCGCTGATGGTCCAGGCCGGCGACTCCGCCGACCACGCCCACGAGATGTTCGAGCACAGCATCGTCGGCGTCTTCGCCGCCGCCGCCGTCGTGGCCGCCCTCGCGGCGTTCGGGCTGGCGTGGCTGCTGGCCCGCCGCATCGCCCGCCCGATCGAGCGCCTCGCCGCCGCCGCCCGCCGCACGGCCGAGGGAGACCTGCGGGCGAACACGCCGGAGGAGGGCCCGCCGGAGGTTCGATCGCTGGCAATCGCGTTCAACGTCATGGTCGACCGGCTGGCGGAGCAGGATGCGATCCGGCGCGAGTTCGTGATGAACGCCTCGCACGAGCTCCGCACGCCGCTGACCAATCTGCAGGGCTACCTGGAGGCGCTCCGCGACGGCGTCCTGCCACCGGATCCGGCAACGTTCGAATCACTCAAGGAGGAGGTCGACCGGCTCGGTCGCCTGGCTGCCTCGCTCGACCTGCTGGCCGGTGCCGAGGGCGAGCGCCCGGCGCCCGCCGAGGTCGACCTGTCGGCGGTCGTGCAGTCGGGCATCGAGATCGCCCGGCCGGCCTTCGCGCGGCGCGGGATTCGCATCGAGATGGCGCTGGCTCGCCGCATCATCGTGCGGGCCCGCGGCGACGAGCTCGTCCAGATCGTCTCGAACCTTCTCCAGAACGCGGCGCGCTACACGCCCGGTGGCGGCACGGTGCACGTCGAGCTGGTGCGGACCGACTCGGAGGCGACCGTCCGCATCACGAACGACGGACCTGGCATCCCGGCCGAGGACCTGCCTCGAGTCTGGGAGCGCTTCTTCCGCGTCGAGCGATCGCGCGACCGCGCGTCCGGCGGCGCCGGGATCGGCCTGGCCATCGTGAAGCGCCTCGTCGAGGAGGCCGGCGGTCGCGTCGGCGCCACGTCCGAGCCCGGCTCGACGACGTTCTGGTTCAGCCTGCCGAGCTAGCCATGCTGGCGGGACAGGGCTGGTCAGCGCGGCCGAGCAGAACCTCGCCTAGTTGCGCCGGTCGCTGGCCGTTGCTCAGGCGAACGCCGATCGAGAACACGAAGCGCCTGCGCCGATCCCCGAAGCCGCGCCCGAAGGCGATCGACCTTCGTCGATCGCCGATCGTCTGACGGACCCGCCGATCCAGGTCGGCGCGGCGAACCGGGCTGATGCTTGCCGTTCATCTGGCTTCCCTCAGTCCAGCACGAACCACGACACCACCGCCTTCGAGGCGAGGGTCCTGTTCAGGTAGATCGTGAATTTCCCGGCTGCCGGGACGACGGCACGGACCCAGCGTCCGGGCTCGCTCGTCGCCAGGACGGCGAACACTTTGCTGGTGCTCGTGACGCCGGCCAGGTAGACGTTGGCTTTGGCCTTTCCGGTCGACATCGACTTGCGGCCGGAGCGACTGAACTTGACCTTTCCGTCGACGCGGAGCGCATATGCCGCGGTGTTCGGCGACCAGGCCCACACGGCGATGTCATTCGCGGAGCCATAGGCCTGGCCATAGATGCCGACGCCCCCATAGCCCTCGACGCCGAAGGTGCCGGTGCCGACCACGCCACTGTCCGGGCTGTCACCCCAGACTCCGGAACCCCATGACGTCACGTGGTCACCGGCCGGAGAGAACCCGAAGACGCCGGTGTGCGTGGTGTAGGCCGGATCGAACGGGTCGGGCGACCACGCGGGCGCGCTGACGCTCCAACCGACGAGTCCCGCCGCGCCGCCGGCGCTGCCCTCGATGCCATAGCCGGCCCCATCACCGACGGCGTGGCCGGCGAACGCCGTGCTTGCCTCGCCGGAATCGGTGATCGATGTCGTCGCCGTGGTCGGGTTGTCGGTCTCCTTCACGACGTCATTCGGGTCGTCGGCGGCAACGATCGCGGGCAGTGCGGCGGTCGCCGCCATTGCGCCGGCGGCCCCTGCCGCGGCGGTGAGGAGCGCACGTCGAGTGCGCAGGACGGAACCATCGGTAGCCATGGCTCCCGCCTCCGAGGAAGTTGCGGCCGGCGGCCGCGATTCCGCAAATCCTTCCATACGCGCTGACGCGCCCCAAGAGCCATTCGGCACCTCGCGCTGCGCGGGCATCCCGTAGTCCGGTTTTCCTATGGCCGCCCGCATGCCGCACTTCTACCGTGGCGCTGCGTCTTTCCGCGCCGCAAGGACACCGATGCCAGAGTCCCGAACCGACCACTACCGCCTGCTGGGCGTCGACCCGAACGCCGGCTATGAGCGCATCCACGCGGCCTACCGCGAGCGGGCGCGAACCTTCCACCCCGACGTGTCCGGCGACGACGGGGCCATGAAGCTCCTGAACGTGGCCTGGGACACGCTTCGTGATGCCCGTCGCCGGGCCGCCTATGACCGCGAGCGAATGATCGCGGCCCGGACGGCCCCGGCGGCCACCACGGATGAGCCGCGGGTGACCGTGGCGCCGGACCATGCCGGGCCGCCACCCGGCCGGCCGTTCGGGCCGGTGATGACGTACGGTCGCTACGAGGGCTGGTCGCTCGGCGAGATCGCGCAGCACGATCCGGGCTGGCTGCGCTGGTTGCGACGGGTCCCGGCCGGCCGGCGTTTCGCAACGGACATCGACGCCATCTTTGCCGAGCTCGAGGCCCGACCACTGACCCTCGGCGGTCGTCGGCCGGCGGGCATCTTCGCCCGCCGTGTCTTCGCCGGGGCCGCCGGCGACCTGTAGGACCGATGACACGCGCGTCGTCGGGATCCGCACCAGCACCATGGATCGACGGCGGGCGACACATGGAGCTCGTGTTTGCCGAGGAAGGTTGCGTCCTTTGCGTCGAAGCCGATGGCGAGGGGGCTGACCCGGACGTCATCGCCGACACACTCATGGAGGCCCTGGCCGCCGCCGACGCCAGGTCGGCCCAGCGCCTGATCGAGGGCGCGATCGGTCACTACGCCCACATCGAGCGTCGCTAGTCGCCGATCCCGGACAGGGCTGCCAGGAGGCGCTGGCGATACTCGACGAGCGCAGCGCGACCCTTCGCCGTCAGCGAGATCGTCGTCTCCGGTTGCCGGCCCCGGAAGCCCTTGCTGACGGTCGCGTAGCCGGCCTCCTCGAGCCTCGTCAGGTGCGACCCGAGGTTCCCCCAGGTCAAGCCGGTCTGCTGCTGCAGGTACGTCGCGTTGGCGCTGTCGACGACGAACAGGTTGGTCATGATGGCCAGCCGTGCCGGCTCGTGGACGAGCCGGTCGACGGCCGGCGACGCCACCCCGTCGCCTCGCCGGGCACCGGGTCCGCCGCTAGCGACGGCCATCCGCCTGCCCGCCCTCACGGGCCAGCGGTGGGTACTCGCGCAGGAACCGGCGAAGCTTGATGAGCCCGACACCGACGATCACCGCCGCCGGCGCTCCAAAGGCGACCAGCGGCGACAGCCGGATCCCCCACATCACGTCCGGCCAGACGAGCAGTGGCATGGCAAGCCCGAACACGAGGCCGAGCAGCAGGAAGCGCGGAACGTCCAGGAAGTACGCCATCGCGCCCATCACCACGACCGCGTTCAGGAACCACACGAGCGGCATGAGGATCTCGAAGCTGGAGACCGGGATCCCCGGGCCGTAGGCCGCGGCTGCGGCTGCGGCGACGACGAAGCCGACGACGACCGACCCGATCAGCGCCAACCGCGTTGCCGAGATCTTCCGGCGTCGCTCGGGTCCCGGCTGAAACGTCCCCAGTCGGGACAGCAGCAGCCGCCGGCGCAGGCTCAGCAGCCCCACGACGAGGATGAACGCCAGGCCGAGCATGCCGGCCATGCCGGCCGCCTCGCCCCCGAGCCAGTCGCTGAGCACGGCCCCGAGCGCCATGGTCGCGAGCATCAGGCCCATGAACACGTCGAACAGGCCGTCCTCGTAGAACTTCCGGAAGGCGTCCCGTTCGAGTCGATTGAGATCCGTGAGGCCGGTCATCCCAACCACCTCCGCTTGTTTAGATTGCTGCAGAGTACTCTGTAACGCAGAGTTTGGCAAGGCCGGGGCGGATGGTGCTCGCGAAACCACCCTCAAGGGGGCGACCCGCAGTTCCGAGGCCCCTGGCGTGCGCCTACCTCGCCCGCACGATCGACATGAGGCTCTGGATCAGCTCGGGGAGGAGACGACCCGCGAAGTAGCCGGCCTCCGCGCTGCCGGCCTGCACGAGGAGGAACCCGGCGAGGTAGCCGACCGCCTCCGGAGGCGGCGCCGTCCAGCCCGACGAGAGCACAAGCCCCGCGCCCAGCATGACCCAGCCAATCGGGATGACCAGCAGGTTGACCGCGCCTCGGATCCCCCGATCCACCGCAGCGATCAGGAGCCCCGCCATGGCACACGATCCGGCGGTGATCGGGAACACCAACCCCCCGCCGCCCATGAGCGTCATGATCGCGAAGAATGGCCCGGCGAAGCCGATCGTGATCGCGAGCCCATACACCCAACGTCGGGCCGGCACGTCGGACTCCTCCACCCGCCGGCGGTGCTCCGCCAGCAGGCGACGAGCTTCCTCGGCGATCAGTGGATCGCCGGACCAACGTGCCTCCCGGCGGTCATCGTCCATGGATGCATCCCCGTCACTGGCGGACGCGCCGACCGGAACCTACGCAGCGTCACGCCGCTCGACCGGTGCCGTTGTGCCCCCGCGACGTGCGTCTCGACGCCCGACCGCGGATCGGCGACAAGCTGGCCCCGGCAACCGTGTGAGGCGGCCAGGGCCGGTCGGCTCTGTTGATCTGCTCGGGAACGTCCGAGGATTGCCGCATGGTGTCGCCGCTCGATCCGGTCGCGCTTCTCCTCCTCGCGGTGGCCGTGCTAGCCAGCACGGGGCTCGTGGTGTGGCGGCTCCATCCACTCGGCATCGGTGACCCCCATCGTGGCTCGGTGCCGCACGATCAGCCGTCCCTGGTGGTGGGCGATCCGGCCCAAAGCGTCCTGAACCGCGCCGCGAGGCTGCAGGCGGACGAGCTGCGGCAGCTGCAACGTGACTATCGGCGGCTCGACCGCTTCTGGTCGGGCGGTTGGCTCGAACGGAGCCTCGACATCGTCGGCGGCGCGCTCCAGTTTCTGCAGCCAACCGGCAATCTCGGGGCCTCGTTCCCGATCCTGCAGAGCTGCGAGCTCCGCGCCCGGCTGGCCGTTGGGGACGCGTGCGAGGCGGCGCTCCTCGCCCGCGCCGGCCGGGCAATCGAGCATGCCGCCGCCATGGCCGGCCTCCCACCGACCAGGGAGATGGCACGTGCCGTCGCCGATGCCGCCATCGCGCTCGAAGCCGGCGGCAACCTGACCCCCGATGACCGCTCGACGCTCGCCTGGCCGTGGCGCGACGCGACGGATCACGTGACCACCATCCCGGTGCCCGGGGCGATCGTCCCGCGGCGCTTCACCGCGACCGTGGCGGTCCTGGTCACCATCCTGGCCGGTCTGGGGATCGCGGGAGGCGCCACGCCGTCCGAGGCCATCGGGGTCTATATCGGTCTCGGGAGCGTCATCGTCGCCGCGGTGGTGCTGTTCCGGCTCGTGCTCTGGCACCCGATTCTGCGAATCCCGGCGGCGGCCCAATTCGCTCGCCAATCCAGCACCGACGTTCGCCACGATGCCGGCGAGCCGCCCCGGCGGGCGACGCACCCGGTCGCCACCGCCCCTGAACCGCCGGCGGTGCCCCGACGCTTCGCCGTGGCCGTACTGGCCGTCGCGGACGTGCTCGCGGCTCTGCGGATCGCGGGCGGCTCTCCAGCGGTCGACGCGATC
>QKHE01000109.1 GCA_003250155.1 Chloroflexota bacterium
TGGCAAGACGACGACGACGATCAATCTCGCCGGCGCACTCGCTGAGGAAGGCCTGCGGATTCTGTGCATCGACATGGACCCGCAGGCGAACCTGACCGCTGGCCTGGGCATCAACCTCAACACCGTCGAAACCTCGATGGCTGATGTGCTCGTCGGTCGGGCGCCGATCGAGGAGATCATTCGACCGACCGAGACCGAGGGCATCGACATCGCCCCGGCGCACATCGACCTGGCGGCGACCGAGGGCGAGCTGTTCACGATGCTCGGTCGCGAATCGCTCCTGCGCGACGCGATCGACGGCCGGCTCCGCAAGCGCTACGACTACGCGCTGATCGATTGCCCGCCCAATCTTGGCCTGCTGACCGTCAATGGGCTCGTGGCCGCGGACGGCGTGATCATCCCGGTCCAGACCCAGTACTACGCGATGAAGGGCCTGACCAACCTCGTCAAGGTCATCAACACGATCCGCCAGAAGCTCAACCGGCGGCTCCGCATCCTCGGGCTGCTGCCGACGTTCTTCGATGGTCGGACGAACCTCGCCCGCGACATGCTCGACGAGCTTCGTGTCGTCGGCGATCACCACGTCTTCAACGCGATCATCCGGAACACGGTCAAGCTCGGCGAGGCGCCCCTCGTCGGCCGGCCGATCACCGTCTATGCGGGCCACACGGATGCGGCCCGAACCTATCGCGAGCTGGCACGGGAGGTGGTCGAACTTGGCCAGAACTGACTTTCGAGCCGCTGCCGCCCGACGCCTGTCCGAGGAGCGCGAGCTCTCGCCGGCAATCGTCAGCCTGCTGTCCAACGATCGCCAGGGTCGTGCGCGCGGTGGTGTTCGGATCATCGACGTCGAACGCATCACCCCGAACCCCGAGCAGCCGCGGATCGCGTTCGACGAGGCGTCGCTCGCGGAGCTCGCCGCGTCGATCACAGAGCACGGCGTCCTCCAGCCGATCCTGGTCCGGCCGCTCGACGGCGGCGAGTTCCAGCTGATCGCCGGCGAGCGTCGCTGGCGGGCTTCGAAGGCCGCCGGGGTCGCGACCATCCCGGCGCTCGTCGAGGAGATCGACGACGACACGGCGCTCGAGATCTCGATCATCGAGAACCTCCAGCGCGAGGACCTGTCGCCGCTCGACGAGGCGTCGATGTACGACCGGATGGTCAAGGAGCACGGCTACTCCGTCCGCAAGCTCGCCCAGAAGCTCGGCAAAGACAAGGGCTATCTGGAGAACCGGCTCAGGCTGGCCGACGCGCCCGACGAGATCCGCGAGCTGGTGTCCTTGCGCAAAGACACCCTGTCCCATGCCTACGAGCTGCTGAAGGTCGACGACCCCAAGAAGCGCAGGAAGCTCGCCGGCCAGGTCGCCAGGGGCGAGCTGACGCTCATCAAGCTCCGGGAGCGCGTCGAGGGCCGGCGAGCCCGTCCGCCGGCGCCGCTGCCGGACGGCGACGCCGCGGAGCCCGTCGAGGCGACGGCTGACGGCACCGCCGACGAGGCCGAGGCGGCCTGGACGGGCCGGCGCTCGGACTCCCCCACCCCGCTGACCGACGACTCGCTGGTGACCGCGAAGAAGCAGCTGGCCGAGGCGGTCGACGAGCTGCTCGACGTCCTGCGCGCGGCGGACGTCGTCCGCGAGATCGGGCAGGTCGATCGGGCCAACCTCGCGAAGTACCTGACGATCGCCAAGCTGCGGCTGGAGAACGCGATCGCACTGGTCCGGAGCGACAACCCCTAGCGGGACCTCACGCCGGAAACAACGAAGGCGGCGCCGAGGCGCCGCCTTCGTTCATCCCTGGGTGCCGTCGAGGTCAGGGGTTCTTGGCGTGTCCGTTGGCGTTGCCGTTGCCGTTGCCGTGGGACTGCGCGCCGGCGCTCTCCTCGTCCTTGGGCGCCTTCCAGTGTGCCCAGCTGCGGACCCACTGGCCGTGGTTCTTGAACTCCTCGGGCCACGAGTCCTGATGGGCCGCCCAGCAGACGAGCGAGCCGTGCCGCATCGTCGCGAGCTCCTCGTCGGTCAGCTCGGTCGGGTCCGTCGCGCAGTTGTCGCCGGCGTCCTCGGCCGACTGCTCCTCCGCGTCGGTGTCCTCGTCGGTGTCGGTGTCCTCGTCGGTGTCGGTGTCCTCGTCCTGGTCGGTCGACTCGTCTTCATCGGCGCCCTGCACCGGTACCGTCTTGCCGGCATGGACGCCGGCCTTCTCGAGGCCCGGCGCGGCCGCGGGCCCTGGGCCGGCCGCGTACGCGAGGCCAGCCGTGAGGAGCGTGACCACGATGGCCACGGCGAGCGCCCGGGCGGGGGCGAGCTGGAGGTGTCGAAGAGCTGCGATCACGGTTCGTCCTCGTGTGGTTGATGAGCTGACATGAGGGTAAACGGGCGGGGCGGCGCGGCGTTAGGCATCCGATCGTCCTGCCGGGCCTGGCCCGGATCGGTGGTGCACGACTGCCCCAGCCTCGAGCTCGCGCTCAGCTGCCGATCCCGGCGACGCCAGCCAGCCAGCCGATCCCGAGTCCGGCGACGCCGATCGCCTCGAGTTCCCAGCCGCGCTCGCGGACGCTCGCGCGGGCATGCCGGTTGAGGATGACGCCCAGCGCGAGGAGCGCAAGGCCCAGGGCCATCGACAGGTCGCCCGGGCTCAGCCCGGCCAGGATCCCGGACCGGTCCGCCCGGGGAGCCGCGGCGACGGCCACGCCAGCGAGCGCCAGGGCGAGCAGGGCGTGGACCAGCCAGGCCCGGCGGCGTCCGAGCTGCACCGCGATCGTCCGGCGGCCTGCGTCGAGATCGCGCTCGAGATCGACGAGGGCATTGCTCATCGCCAGGCAGGCCCCGGCGATCAGCGCGGCCGGAACCAGCGCGACGAGCCCCGGTGGCAACGCCCCTGTCGCCCCGAGCCAGGCGTGGATCGGCAGGAGCGGCAGCGCCAGGACAAGGGGCAGCCACGACACCGCCATCCGGCCGAGGCCGAGGTCGTAGGCGTAGCCGCAGCCGACGCCGAGCGCCGCCACGAGGAGCGTTGGTCCGCCCGACGGGGCCGACAGGGCCAGCCCGACCAGCAACAGTGCGCCGGCCAGGGCCGTGGCACCCGCCGACGTCGCCAGACCTCGAGGGATCGGCTTGCCCGGCTTCCGCCCGGAGTCGATGGGCGCGTCGAGGGCGTCGTTGAGGGCCCCGATCGAGCCCTGCAGGGCCAGCATCGAGCCGCCCAGGCGGAGGGCGACGTCGGGCGTGCCGCCGGCGATCGAGGCGATCGCGGTGGTGGCCAGCGCGTTCAGGATCGAGGGGAACGGATGCGTGAGCCGGACGAGCGCGACGAGGCGCGACGACGGCCCGCGGGGTCGCCCCTCAGACGTACACCAGCTCCTCGAAGTTGGCGACGAGGTAGTCGACGAGCCGACTCCGGGCATCCGGGACGCCGGCCCGCAGGCCGGCCGGCAGGGCCCACAGGGTGATCGCCGGGACGATCAGGTTGCCGTCCGAGTCCCGGCCGAGGCTGGCCGGCGCGCCACCGCCGGAAGCGAACACCCGTTCGAATTCGGTCTCGCTGAGCCCGGCCGCGCCACGGAAGTCGCGAATGACCTTCACGATCCCGCGCCGCTTCACGACGTCCCGCAGCAGCTCGGCCACCCAGCGGTCGATCTGCTCGTCGGGCTGATCGGCGAGGCGAGCGCGGTATTCCTTCGGATCGGGAGACAGACCCGTGGCACCCATCGGGCGCGAGTATGCCAGAGCGTCCTCAGCGGCGGGGGAACTCCCCTGCCCGAGCGGACGGTCCGGGCCAGGGCGGCAGCGGCACGTCCTCCGGCCGCGGCCCTCGGACCTCATTCGCCGCCGGTCGCCCGCCGGGCCCCCAGTCGTTGAAGAGATCGGTGAACCAGCGCGCGATCGCGCCCGGGGGGGCCGCGTCGCGATCCTCGGCGACCATCGCCCGAAGCGCGTGCCAGGTCCGGGCCGTGTAGGCCGCCACGAGCTCGCGCGTCGGCCGAGGACCCGTCGCGATCGGTTCGCCGAGGCGGATCCGGATCGCGCCCCGGAAGCGGGCCCACGACGTCCCGGTGATGGCGACCGGCACGATCGGCACGCGCGCCCGCAACGCCAGGTACGCGGGCCCTTCCTGCAGGGGCAGCAGGTCGCCTTCGTGGACGTGGATCCGCCCTTCGCCGGAGATCGCCAGCAGGCCGCCCGAGTCGAACACCGCCTGGGCCCGTCGAACCGACGTGATCAGGGCATCCCGGTCGGAACTGAACGGCACCGCGATACCGCTCCACCACATCAGCCGGTTCTTCGCGCCCCGGCGCATGTCCTCCTCGTTCGGGCCATAGAAGTAGAGTTGCCGGCTCGGCGGGAAGACGGCCAGCATCGCGAGCGGGTCGAGCCAGCCGAGGTGATTGAAGCAATACACGGCCGGCCCGTCGACGAGGTGCTCCCGGCCCTCGAGTCGGAGCCGGAACAGCAGGTGGCCGTACAGCCGGACAAACTGCTGGGTGAGCCGATAGCGGAGCCTCCGCCGCCACCCGGGCAGCTCGCCGAGGACGAGGTACCGCTCGCTCGATCCAAGGCTACGCGCGCGCGCGAGCGGCGCCGACGTCGTGGGCGCCGGGGCCGTGGCAGCGTTCGACGCAACCGGTGGCTCGCCCGGCTCGACCCGCACGGCGTTCACGAACTCCGCCTCACCGCTTGCCTCCCGACGGCGGGAGACTACCATCCGGATCGACGCGCAGGAGGGCCAACCGTTGCGCCCAATCGTGACGGTTGGCAGGACGCCGAGCGGCAGCGTGTTCGTATGGTGGATCATGAGGCGTCCCCGATCCCGAATGGAGGCGACGGATGACCCTCGACCGCAGGCTCATCGGCTGGGGCCTGTTCTTCATCGTCCTCGGCGGCGTCCCGCTGCTCGCGCGAGCGGATGTCCTGAGCGACGACCTCGTCAGCCGCTGGCCGACCCTCTGGCCCCTGTTCCTGATCGCGTGGGGCCTCGGGATGATCTTCCATCGGACCCCGATCAACTGGCTCGGCGGGGCGGTCTTCGCCGTCACGCTCGGGCTGATGGGCGGCGGCGCGATCACGACCGGCTTCGGCGGTTTCTCGGGCTTCACCGGCTGCGGCGGCGACGCGGCGGGGACGACCTTCGCGTCGAAGACCGGAACGCTCGCCGGCAACGGCGGCGTGGTCGTCGAGTTCTCATGCGGCACGCTCCGCATGGCGGCGACCGATGGCTCCAGCTGGAGCGTCACCGGATCCGATCGCGACGGCCAAGGCCCGGATGTCTCGACGCTCGGCTCGCAGGTGACGATCAAGTCGCGCGACGAGCAGACGTTCTGGAATCCCATCGCGGGCAACAGCACCTGGGACGTGAGCATCCCGCGTGACGTCGCGGTGTCGCTCGGGCTGACGTTGAATGCCGGCGACGGCAGCGTCGATCTCGGCGGCGCCGACGTGCCGTCGATGAACTTCACGGTCAACGCCGGCTCGCTCGACATGGCTCTGTCCGGCGCGGGGCGACTCGCGTCCGTCAACGGGACCGTGAACGCGGGCAGCGCCGTCGTGGACCTGCCCGGCGGAGCCCTGCAGGTGAATCTCTCGCTCAATGCCGGAAGCATCGACGTCTGCCTGCCGACCGGCACGCCCGTGACGATTCAGTGGTCGGGCGCGCTCGGCTCGAACGACCTCGCCCAAGCCGGCCTGACCGAGGTCGAGCGGAACGTCTGGCAGACGCCGGGCTTCAGCGCCGGGCAGCCGCATGCGGCCCTCAACGTCAGCGCGAATGCCGGCAGCTTCGGCCTCAAGCTCGGAGGAACCTGCGGTGCGTGAACGACTCTATCGGTCCCGCTCGGACCGCATGATCTTCGGTGTCGCCGGCGGGATGGCCAAGTGGCTCGACGTCGATCCGGCGGTCGTGCGCCTCGTCTGGGCCCTCCTGATCATCGCCGGTGGCGTCGGCCTGCTGCTGTACATCGTCGCGGCGATCGTCGTCCCCGAGGAGCCGCTCGGCGCCATGCCGCCCGGCGCCATGCCGCCCGGCGCGCCCGGGATGGGTCCAGGGGCGGGCGGCGGCGAGGGCGCCGCGCCGACCTGGACGGCACCCACGCCCGGCGCCCGACGAGACAGCGGGATGGCGCCGCTGATCATCGGCGTCGCGCTGGTCCTGCTTGGGGCGTGGTTCCTTGCCGAGCGCTACATCTCGTGGCTGGACAATGCCCTGCTGTGGCCGGCGCTGCTGATCGTGGTCGGCGTGCTGCTCCTCTTGAGCGCGATGCGTCGCAGCGGTCCGCCGGCCTGATCTCGAGCCAGGTTCGCGGCCCGGTCCCGCCGGGCTGTCATCGAGGCGTCGCACCGGGGGCGTAGATTCACGCCCGGAACCCCAGCGACGACGACGCCAAGGAGCGCCCCTTTCGATGTTCCTGTTCTCGAAGCCATCCACGATGCCCAAGCCGGGCGAGGCCCTGCCCGGCCGGTCGGACCCGATCCTGCCGAATCCCCGACCCCACGCCGTGCTCGGCACCCCGATCGCGCCGCCCTACCCCGCCGGCCTCCAGATCGCCGAGTTCGCGCTCGGCTGCTTCTGGGGCGAGGAACAGACCTTCTGGGGGCTGCCCGGCGTCTACACGACCGCCGTCGGCTACCAGGGTGGCGCGACGCCGAACCCGACCTACGAGGAGGTCTGCAGTGGCCAGACCGGCCAGGCTGAATCGGTCCGCATCGTGTTCGACCCGGGAAAGACCTCGTACGACGAGCTGCTGCGGGTCTTCTGGGAGAACCACGATCCGACCCAGGGCATGCGCCAGGGAAATGACACCGGGACGCAATACCGCAGCGTGATCTTCGCCCGCACCGAGGTCCAGCGCGCCGCCGCCGAGGCGTCGAGGGACGCCTTCCAGGAGCGCCTCCGCGAGGCCGGCTATGGCCAGATCACGACCGAGATCGTTGGCCCGCCGGCGCCGGAGTTCTACTTCGCCGAGGACTACCACCAGCAGTACCTGAAGAAGGTCCCGCACGGCTACTGCCCGAACCACTCGACCGGCGTGCGACTGCCGGACGACTTCGGGATGCCGACGACCCCGCTCCGGTACGTCGAGGACACCGGCGGCCGTTCGTGATGGCCAATAACCTTCATCGAGAAGCGGCGACGATCGGCACCGCCGGGGTCCAGGGCGAGCTCTGGGGACGGGCCCCGTCTGACTGGGCGAATCTCCAGGAGGCCTTCTCGGTGCCCCTGTGGCTGGCGATGTTCGACGCCGCCGGTGTCCGATCTGGCTCGCGACTGCTCGACGCGGGTTGCGGGGCCGGCGGCGCATCAGTCATGGCCCGTCACCGGGGCGCGGTGGTGACCGGTCTCGACGCGTCGGAAGGACTCCTCGAGCTTGCGCGCCGGCGAGTTCCCGATGGCGTGTTCATGAGTGGCGACCTTGAAGCGTTGCCGTTTCCCGATGGGGTGTTCGACGTGGTGATCGCAGCCTCGTCGATCCAGTACGCCGGCGAGCCCCTATCGGCGGTCCGCGAGCTGGCCCGAGTCGCCGCGCCGGATGGGCGCATCTCGGTGGGGTTGTTCGGTCCTCCCGAGAAGGTCGAATACCGCGTCGTGCTGGCGGCGATCCGAGATGCCCTGCCCGAACCGCCGTCGGGGCCCGGGCCATTCGCGCTCTCCGAGTCCGGCAGGCTCGAGCAGCTCATGCTTGATGCCGACCTGACGGTGGTCGCTTCGGGAGAAGTGGACTGTCCGTTCTCGTTCGTCGACATGGACGCATTCTGGCGCGGCTGCATCTCAGCCGGGCCCGTTCAGGCAGCGCTCAATGTCGTGGACGCCGATGAACTCCGGCGCCGGCTCGAGGCCACCGCGGCGCCATATCAACGCTCGGACGGGAGCATCCGATTCGAGGTCGCGTTCCAGCACGTCGCTGCAGCGAACCACTGATCTCCGGCCCGGAGCGTCCTGGGCCTGAACCCGCCAGGATCAACGACGCAACTCGATTGGCTGTGGCCAACCCGCCCGCCGCGACCTGTGCCACCTGCGGCTGCTGCCGGGCCGAGCGGCACTGGTCGGCGAGCTCGGGGGCGCCGATCATTGAGATCGGCGTCCCGAACGGAGATTCGAACGTGCAATTCGACCTCGGGATCGCGGGTCTGGCCCTGCTGATCCTCATCTCGCTCGCATTCGGCGTCGCCTGCCAGCTTGTCGGCAAGCCGGGGACGAGCGTCGACTGGCTCCTCGTCGGCATCGGCTGGTTCGTCGGCGCCATCGTCGCCAGTGAGCTCGTCGGCGCCGGCGTCGGGGTCCGCACCGTCGACGGCCTGTCGCTCGACTCGGTCGTCGTCGGAGGCGGCATCGTCGGCATTCCCCTGGCGCTGGTCCTCCGGCTGTACGGGGATCGCCGCTCCCGCCACGCAGCGTCCGCCTGAACCGGCTCCCAGGCCGCCGCCTCGCTCCCTCGCCGAGCGGAGGTAGAGTGCTGGCGTGAACCCAGAGCTGCCGGTCGCCGAAGCGCCGCACCTGTGGCTCGTCCGGCACGGCGAGACCGAGTGGGCGCGCGACGGCCGCCACACCGGCCTCACGGACGTGCCGTTGACGGAGCTGGGCCGAGCGGAGGCGGTGGCCGTCGGTCGCGCCCTGGCCGGGCGAGCCTTCGCGGCCGTCTGGTCGAGCCCGCTGTCGCGGGCGCTGGAGACCGCGCAGATCTCCGGCTTCGCCGACCGTGTCGAGACGACCCCCGACCTGCTCGAGTGGGATTACGGCGCCGACGAGGGACGGACGACGCCCGAGATCCGCGCCGAGCGGCCGGGCTGGACCATCTGGACGCAGGGACCCCGCGACGGGGAGACCGCGGCCGAGGTCGAGGCCCGGGTCGAGCGGGTGATCAAGCGCGGCCGCGCCCTGTCGGGCGATGGACTCGTGTTCGCCCACGGCCACGTCCTGCGGATCCTCGCGGCGCGCTGGCTCGGGTTGCGCGCCGCGGACGGCCGGCTGCTGGCGCTGTCGACGGCGACCGTCTCGGTCCTCGGCTGGGAGCGCGAGACGCCGGTCATCGAGCGCTGGAACGACCCGTGCGAGGTGATCACCGGCGGCCACCGCCGCTAGCTCGAGCCGTGCGAGTTTGCCGCTGCCCTCGGCGCGGCGTATCGTTCGCGGCCGTGCCCCCCCAGTCGACGCCCGTGATCCGCCCCGTCCGCGAGGATGAGCTCGAGGCCTGGTTCCAGGCCACCACGACCGCTTTCTACATCTGGCACACCGCCGATCCCGGCGCGGTCGCCGAGGCGCGCCGGCCGCTCTTCGATCTCGAGCGGGTCATCGGCGCCTTCGAGGGCGATGCGATCGTCGGGACGTTCCGGACGTTCAGCAGCGAGCTCACGCTGCCCGGCGGCGGGCTCGTTCCGGTCAACGCCGTGAGCGCGGTGACGGTCCGGCCGACGCACCGGCGGCGCGGGATCCTCAGGGCGATGAACGTCGACGACACCGGGCGAGCAGTCGCCCGCGGCGACACCGCGAGCGTCCTGATCGCCGCGGAGTGGCCGATCTATGGGCGGTTCGGCTATGGACCGGCGACGTGGACCGCGCGCTGGACGACCCGAACCCGCGCGGTCCGCTTTCTGACGAGCCGTGCGGGCCGTGTCGAGCTCGTCGACCTGCCGACCGCGAGGCAGCTGCTGCCGGAGATCTACCAGCGGTACCGGCGTGACCAGCCCGGTGAGCTCGCGCGCGATGACGTCCGCTGGGACTTCGATCTCGGGCTGCGCGAGCTGCCGGGTCGGCCGCGCTGGTTCGGCTCGGTGGCGATCCATCGAGCCGACGACGGCAGGCCCGACGGCTATGCCCGATACCACGGCCAGGAGCACTGGGAGGAGGGTATCCCGGACAACATCCTGGTCCTCGACGAGCTGCACGCGACGGCGTTCGATGCCGAGCTGGCGCTGTGGGCCTACCTCGCCGAGATCGACCTGACCGCGACGATCCAGGCCGACACCCGGCGGCCGCGCGAGCCGTGGATCTGGCATCTGGCCGATGCCCGTGCGGCGCGCCAGAGCCGGCTCGGGGAGATGCTGTGGGTTCGACCGCTCGACGTGCCCCGCCTCCTCGGCAGCCGCAGCTACGACCGGTCGGCCGAGCTCGTCATCGAGGTCATCGACGAAGTCGACGGTCGGCCCGGCCCGGCCGCGGGTCGGGTCCGCCTCGAGGCGTCGCCCGATGGCGCCGCCTGTCGACCGATCGACGCGTCGCCGGACCTGACGCTCTCCGCCGCCCAGCTCGGCGCCGCGGTGCTCGGCGGGACGCGCCTCGTCGACGCGGCGCGCGCCCGGCCGCCGACGGAGCATCGGCCGGGCTCGCTGGCCACGCTCGACGCCCTCCTGCGCACGGCCGACGAGCCGTGGTGTACGACCTGGTTCTGATTCGACCCGCGTTCAGCCCTGCTGCAGGCAGGCTCGCAGGATGCTCAGCACGATGAAGCCGATGATCACGAGCGTGAACCAGTTCGGGCTGGACTGGGCGGTCGCCTCGCGGTCGGACGCCGCCGACCCCGTCGGGCGAGCCGGCCCGCGCGCCGCCCCTCGCGCCGCCCCTCGCGCCGCCGCCGCACGTTGGCCCGCCGCACGTTGGCCCGCCGCCGACCGGATCCACGACGGGACGGCGTTGCTCGTGCCGCCGTCGCTGCTACCCGTCAGCACGTTCGGGGTGGCTTCGTCGGACAGCTGATTCGGCCGCGGCCGACCCGGCAGCCGCTCACGGACTGCCTGCCCATCGATCATTCGTCGACGCCGTCGCTCGCGCACGCGCGCACCGTACGACATTCGGGCGTCATCGGTCAGTCGCGACGACCCATCCCGGTCACTCGGGTCGAAGGGCAGGCCCGGTCGCGGTCGAACGGCACTGGTCGGTCGGCGCCGGCAGCGACAGGCTTGCGACGAGAGGGACGGGGCGGCGGAGTGCGCCGCGCGGACTCCCGGTGCTGGGCCGCTCGGAGACCGCGGGGACCGCCGGCCAGGATGGGCGGCCCGCGTGGTGCTTGCGATGGCCGATCAGAACTCCGCGGTCCGGTGGTCCGACCCCGCGCTCTGGCGCGCGGTCGCCCTGGCCGGGCTCGTCATCCTGCTGCTGCTGCTGCCGATCGCCCTCGGCATGCAGCCGCTGGGCTCCCCGTCCTTCGAGCTGACGACCGACCCGGCCGGGCCGCTGCCGTTCTAGGACCCGCGGCCCCGCCACATTCCCTGGCTGGTCCCGGTCAGCGGGTCAGGCGCCTGTCGCCGCCTCGCCCTCGACACCCTCCTCGAGCGGATCCGTGGCGGCCCGAACGCGGCGACCCATGCCCTCGCGCAGGTCGGCGAACTGCGGCGCTCGCGTGAACAGGCCGATCAGCGCGATCAAGACGACGATGACGGCCAGGCCGAGGAAGATCGATAGCGTGCGGTTCATGGCACCACCTCCGCCCGCCGCCGGCCCCGCCAGAAGGGAGCGCCGGCGCGGGTTGCTGTCTCCCGCCATCCTCGTGCGTCCTTCCGACGCGGACGAGTGCCATGCGGCCCGATCCAGGGCCGCCGGCCGATGCCGGGTTCGGCCCTCAGGCTAGCCGACGGAGGTCCAACGCGCGACCCCAGTGGAGGACCCGCACCGCGACCAGCACGCCGAACGCCGCGAGCACGAGGATCGCCGCGGCGCTGGTCGACGCGGTCAGATCGCCGGCCTGGAACTCGGCATACACCGCGAGCGGCAGCGTCTGCGTCCGGCCCGGCAGGTTTCCGGCGAACATGATCGTCGCCCCGAACTCGCCGAGCGAGCGCGCCCAGGCCATGACCAGGCCGGCGGCCAGCGCCGACCCCGCCAGCGGCAGCGTCACCCGCCGCAGCACCTGCACCTCCGTGGCCCCGTCGGCACGCGCCGCGTCCTCCAGGTCGCGATCGACCGCGCCGATACCGGCACGGGCCGAGCGAACGAAGAACGGCGCTGCGACGAACGCCTGGGCGATCACGACGGCCGCCGTCGTGAACGGGATCGAGAGGCCGAGGACGCCGAGGGGCTCGCCGACCACGCCGCGACGGCCGAAGACGAACAGCAGCGCCAGGCCGGCGACCGACGGCGGCAGCACGATCGGCAGATCGATGACGGCCTCCAGCAGGCCGGCGCCGCGGAAGCGCCGGCGAGCCAGGAGCAGCGCGAGCGGCGTCCCGAGCGCGACCGTCAGGGCGAGGCTGACCGCGGTGGTCGCCAGGCTCAGGCCAAGCGCGTCGAGGACCGTCGGCTCGAGCGACAGGCCGCCCGGGCGCGTCAGCACGGCCCGCAGGACCAGGACGGCCACGGGCAGGCCGAGGAATGCGGCCAGCAGGCTGCCGGCCGCGGTCAGGCCGATCGACGGAGCATGCGTCGCGCGGCTCATGGCGGCGGTCCGAACCCGAATCGCCGCAGCACGGCCTGGCCGTCCGGCCCGGCCATCCAGTCGAGGAACCGACGGGCTTCGGCCGGCTGCTCGGCGTCCGCCAGCACCACGCCGGCATAGACCGCCGCGACGTTGGTCCCGGCCGGCAGCCGCACGACTCGGACATCGGCAGCGGCGACCGCGTCGGTCACGTAGACGAACCCGGCATCGCCTTCACCCAGCTCGAGCTTGGCGAGCACCGCTCGGACATTGTCTTCGCGCGAGACGACGTTCCCGCGATAGGCCGCCGCGAAGCCGATCGGATAGCCGGGCTGCGCGGCCAGCCGATCGACGACCGCGTCCGCGTAGACCGTGATCGGCACGTCGTCGCCGGCGGCCACGATCTTCACCCCGGGATCGGCGAGATCGGCCGGTGTCTCGATGCCGGCCGGGTTTGCGAGCGGCACGACCAGCGCCACCGCATTGCCCGCAAAGGCAACGGGGTCTCCGGACGTCAGCCCGGCCTCGGCGAGGTGCCCGGGGTTGAGCGAGTCGGCCGACAGGAACACGTCGGCCACCGCGCCCTGCTCGATCTGGATCCGCAGCGCGGCCG
>QKHE01000075.1 GCA_003250155.1 Chloroflexota bacterium
CCGCCGGCCAGGGCGGCGGTGTCGGCCCTCGGCAGGCCGACGGCGGCCGGGTCGATCGAGCTCGTGACGATGCCACCGGGCGTCACGTCGTGGATGACGCCGCTGCCGTCGAGCGGCAGCTCGTCGACGCCGGCGCCGTGGACGACCAGCGTCCGCTCGGTGCCGAGCAGACGCGCGACCTCGGCGATCCGCGGCGCGGCGGCGGCGTCGCCGACCCCGATGACGGCGCGTGCCGCTCCCGCGGGGTTGGTGAGCGGACCGAGCAGGTTGAAGGCCGTCCGGACGCCGATTTCGCGCCGGGTCGGCCCGGCGTGCTTCATCGCGGGGTGGAACCCGGGCGCGAACAGAAACGCGAAGCCGTGCTCCCGGAGGCTCGCCGCCGCCGATTCGGCGTCATGGTCGATGCGCACGCCGAGCGCCTCGAGGACGTCGGCCGCGCCGCTGCGCGAGGTGATCGCGCGGTTGCCGTGCTTGGCCACCGGCACGCCGGCGGCGGCCACGACGAGCGCCGCGGTGGTCGAGATGTTGAACGTGCCGGAGCCATCACCGCCGGTGCCGACGACGTCGATCGCGCCGGGCGGCGCCTCGACGCGCAGCACCCGATCCCGCATCGCCGACGCGAATCCGGCCAGCTCCTCGACCGTCTCGCCTCGCATCCGGAGCGCCACGAGGAGCGCCGCCAGCTGCGCCGGCGTCGCCTCGCCGTCCATCACCGCCCCCATCGCCCCCCGCGCCTCCTCGACCGTCAGCGTCCGGCCCTCGACGATCGCCGCCAGCGCGGCCCTGACCTGGTCGCTCACGAGTCGGCCTCCATCAGCCCGGCCGTGGCGAACGTGCCGGTCGCCGCGTCGAGCCGCGCCGCCTCACCCTCCCCGGCCAGGCGCAGGAAGTTGGCCAGGAGGTGCGGCCCCTGCGGCGTCAGGACGCTCTCGGGATGGAACTGGACCCCCTCCAGCGGCAGCGTGACGTGGCGCAGGCCCATCACCACCCGGTCCTCCTCGCTCATCGCGGTGACGCGCAGCTCGGCCGGCAGCGTCGCCGGATCGACGCACAGCGAGTGGTAGCGGGCAGCCATGAACGCCGGCGGCATGCCCTCGAGGAGGCCGGCGCCGTCGTGCGACACCTCGGTCGCCTCGCCGTGGACGAGCGTCGGCGCGCGGACGATCGAGGCGCCGTAGACCTGGGCCATCGACTGCATCCCGAGGCACACGCCGAGGAGCGGGATGGCCCGCTCGCTCGCCACGCGGACCGCGTCCATCGACACGCCCGCGTCGTCCGGATCGCCGGGCCCGGGTGAGATCACGATGCCCTTCAGGCCCGCGGCGTCATCGGCCGCCAGGGCCTCGATCCCCGCCCGATCGAGGGCGTCATTGCGGACGACCCTGACCTCGGCGCCCGTCGCCTGCAGCGCCTGCACGAGGTTGAACGTGAAGCTGTCGTAGTTGTCGATCACGAGGATCATCGAGCAGCCTCCACCGCGCCGCCGGCCGGGCGCCGCGACGGTGGTGCGACCGCATCCTCGATGGCCCGCCGCAGCGCAGCGGCCTTGTGCTCGGTCTCCTCGAACTCCCGCTCGGGGACCGATCCGGCCACGATCCCGGCCCCCGTGTGGATGTGCGCCCGTCCCTCGCGCAGGACCGCGCTCCGGATCGTGATCGCCGTGTCGAGGTTGCCGTCGTAGCCGAGGTAGCCGACGGCGCCGCCGTAGAGCCCGCGTCGCTCGCCCTCCGCCGCGGCGATGAGCTGCATCGCCCGAACCTTCGGCGCGCCCGACAGGGTTCCGGCCGGGAAGACGGCCCGCAGCGCGTCGAGGGCATCGAGGTCTGGCGCCAGGCGAGCCTCGACGTGCGACACCAGATGGAGGACGTGGCTGTAGCGCTCGACGTCCATGTAGCGCGACACGGTGACGGTGCCGGCCTTCGCGACGCGGCCGAGGTCGTTGCGGCCGAGATCGACGAGCATCACGTGCTCGGCCCGTTCCTTGGGGTCGCGCTGCAGCTGCTCCGCCAGGATCGCGTCCTCCTCGGGCGTCGCGCCACGCGGTCGCGTGCCGGCGATCGGGTGCGTCGTCAACCGGTCCCCGTCGAGCTGCACCAGCAGCTCGGGCGACGCGCCGACGACCTCGAACGCGGGAACTCGGACGAAGAACAGGTACGGGCTGGGGTTGACGCGCCGCAGCGAGCGGTACAGGCCGATGCCGTCGAGCGGCCGGCCGGTCGAGGGATCATCGGGCAGATCGAACGACTGGCGTCTCGCGAGCACGACCTGGATCGCCTCGCCGGCCGCGATCGCGTCCTTGGCGACCTCGACGGCGTGGACGTACTCGTCGCGCCCGAGGCTGGCGTCGGCCATGATGGCCGCGGTGGAGGCGCGGCCCGGCTCACCCGCCGCAGCGTGCCCCCCATTGCCCGCCAGCTCGGTCGCCGAGGGCCGGGCCGTCCGTTCGAGCGCCTCGAAGATCGCCTCCTCCGCGATCCGGTAGCGACCCTCCAGGTCCGGCGCGTCGGTGTGGAGCGAGGCGATCGCCGACAGCGTGTGCGTCAGATGGTCGACGACGATCACGAGGTCGGTCTCGATGAAGGCCGCCGTCGGCGTGCCGATGGGGTCGGCGTCGGGCCGCGGAACCGACGGCTCGAAGATCGAGACGGCGTCGTAGGCCAGCGCCCCGACGGCCCCGCCGGTGAAGCGCGGCATGCCCTCCCGGGGTTCGACGCGGCGGCGGCGGACGAACGATCGGAGCGCCGCCAGCGGATCGGCCGCATCGACGGTCTCGACCGGCAGCTCGGGGTCGTAGCGATCGACGCTGACGGGTCGTACCTGGATGCGGCCCACGCCGTCGCGGACCTCGAGCAGCCGCCGCGGGCCCACGCCCACGAACGAGTAGCGGCCGACGCGCTCGCCGCCCTCGACCGATTCGAGGAGGTACGCCGGGGTGGTGCCGTCGTCGAGGCGGAGAAACGCGCCGATCGGCGTGTCGAGGTCGGCCGGGCGCGAGGCGCGCAGCAGCAGCGTGTCGGCGTTCGCGGTGAGCCGCTTGGCCTGGGTCAGGCTCAGCGGGTCCGTGCTGGTCACGTTCGGCGCCCTCCGGTCTCGAGAATCACAACGACCTTTCGTCCCGGGACGAAAGGTCGAGCCTTCCGCGGTGCCACCCTCATTCGGCGATGCCGCACTCTCGTGACCGACGGCGGGTCGGGCGATTCTCGCCTGGCCGCGGATCGGCGCTGCCCGGTAACGCTGGCGCTCTGCGCCGGAGCCTACTGGGGTCCGGGTCGGTGTCGCGTCCCGTCGCCGTTCGGTCCGGAGGCTCCCGGGTCCATTCGCCGCCGCCGTCGCCCCGGCTTCCACCAGCCGCCGGGTCTCTCTGCCGACGCATCGACGGGTACTCGTCCCGTTCACAGCCCGTCTTCGCGATGTAGGCGCCGGAGTCTAGGCACCCGGTCCGCGCCGGTCAAGGCCCGGCGCGCGACGTCAGAGGTAGCGGTTCTCGGCGTAGCACCACCAGAAGCCGTTCGGCGCGGGCATCTGCAGGATGACCGGGTGCCCCGCTCCCAGGGCATGGGCCCGCGCGTGCCCGGCCTGCGACTCGCAGCAGCCGACGTGGCCGCAATCGGCGCACAGGCGGAGGTTGAACGTGCTGTCGCACTCCTCGCACCGGGCGCCGCTCGGGGCGGCGACCTCGGCCGGGGCGTGCGGGCAGCGGCTGGTGGTGGTCGGCAGCAGCTCCATGGCCCCGCAGCGTACCGCCGATGCGACAATCCGGGCGTGGAGGCAGGTTCGAGCCGGGCGCAGCCCACGATCGTCGTCGTCGGCAGCCTGAACGTCGACCAGATCGCCTACACCTCACGGGTCCCGGCCGCCGGGGAGACCGTGATGGGCGATCGTTACGTCATGGGCTTCGGCGGCAAGGGCGCCAACCAGGCGGTGATGGCTCGACGCCTGGGCGCCCGGGTCGAGTTCGTCGGGGCCCTCGGCGACGACGTCTTCGCCGACATGTCGATCGATAACATGGCCGGCCAGGGCATCGACACCCGGTACATCGCGCGCGTCCCCGGCTCGAGCGGCGTCGCACCGATCTGGGTCGAGCCCGATGGCACGAATCGGATCATCGTCGTGGCCGGCGCGAACGACCGGGTCGACCCGGAGACGGCCGCCGGGGCGATCCGCGCGCTGGAGGCCGTCGAGATCGTCGTCGGCCAGCTCGAGATCCCGCAGGCGGCCACGGCCGCGGCATTTGCCGCCGCCCGCGAGCGAGGCGCGGCGACGGTCCTCAACCCGGCGCCCGCAGCCCCCCTCGAGCCGGCGCTCCTGGCCGTCACCGACTGGCTGATCCCGAACGAGACCGAGTTCGAGATCCTGGTCGGGGAGGACGACGTGGGCGACAGCGAGGACGGCGACGCGGATCGGTACCGGCGATTTGCCGGACGGACGGGCACGCGGCTGGTCGTGACGCTGGGCGGCGATGGCGCGCTGCTGATCGCCGCCGACGGCTCCACCGAGCGCATCCCGGCGACGCCCGTCACGCCGGTCGACACGACCGGCGCCGGCGACGCGTTCGTGGGCGCCTTCGCTTACGGCCTCGCGGCCGGCCTGCCGGAGCTCGAAGCCGTCCGGCTGGGGATCGCGTTGGCCGGCGACAGCGTCACGAAGCCGGGGACCCAGTCCTCGTTCGCGACGCCCGAGCAGGCCGCCGTGCTGCTGGGCGCCATCCTCGCCCGGATCTGAGGCGGGCTACTCCTCGAAGCGCTCCCAGCCGCCGTCAGCGCCGGGCACGAAGAAGGCCTCTTCCGGGTAGCACCACGCCCATTGCTCGCCCGGCTGGGCCGACCGGATCAGGGCATGACCGGTTTCGGCCGCGTGGCCCGAGGCGTGGCGGTTCGGGCTGTTGTCGCAGCAGCCGGTCCGGCCGCAGATGAGGCACTGGCGGAGGTGCACCCAGCTGCTGCCCATCTCGACGCAGGTCGGGCAGACGTCGAGCGGGGGATCGACCTCGATCGCGGCCGCGAAGTGGGGACAGGGAAGGTTCACGTTTCGCAGGGTAGCGGCTTCTCGGACGTCGACACTGGAAGCCTGGCGGAGAGGGTGGGATTCGAACCCACGGACTCTTGCGAGTCACCTGTTTTCAAGACAGGACCGTTCAACCGCTCCGGCACCTCTCCGTCGGTGTCGAGAATACCAATCGGCGGGGGCGTGACCCTAGCGGCTGCTGGCCTTGACGACGACCGTGCCCGCGATCAGGTCGTGCCAGCCGCGACGGCGGCTGTCGAAGAACATCCAGACGTAACCGATGTAGAACACGATTCCCGAGACCCAGTAGCCGATCAGGCGCAGGAACGCGCTGCCCCAGCCGACGGGTCCGCCGTCGAGATCGCGGACGACGCGGATCCCGAAGGCTCGCATGCCCGGCGTCTGGCCGCCGGTCGCCCAGAAGAACGGGAAGTACAGGATGCTGACGATGAAGATGGCGAGCAGCCACAGCAGGACGACCCCGATCGCGCTCGCGTTCAGCTCGGGGTTCCGCGGATCGCTGAGGTCGATGCCGCCGATGATCCCGGCGATCAGGAAGACCGACAGCACGATGAAGATCGCCCCCAGGATCAGGCCGTCGATGATGTAGGCGACGAGGCGCTCGCCGAAGCCGGCCCACTCGACGCCCGGCGCGGGCCCGGCGACGTCCGGCGGTGCCTGCCAGGTCGGCGGCGAACCGGGCTGCTGCTGCGTTGTCATCGTTCCAGCTCCTCGGGACGCCTGGGTTCAGTCCGCCTCGATGCTACTCCTGAGGAGATAGCGCTGAAGGACTTCGGGCACGTCCAGGCCGCCATCCGACCGCTGGTACGTCTCGATGATCGCGGCGACCGTTCGGGCGAGGGCGAGGCCCGATCCGTTCAGGGTGTGGACGAGCTCCGGCTTCGCGCCCGGCTCGGGGCGGTAGCGAATCGCCATCCGGCGGGCCTGGTAGTCGCCGAAGTTCGAGCACGAGCTGACCTCCAGCCAGCGCTCGACCCCCGGGGCCCAGACCTCCAGGTCGTACTTGCGGGCCTGGACGAAGCCCATCTCGCGGGTCGCCATGAGCACGACGCGGTAGGCCAGACCGAGGCGTCGCAGGAGGTCCTCGGCCCGCCCGGTCATCCATTCGAGCGCCTCCTTCGAGGCGTCCGGTCGTTCGAACAGGACCATCTCGACCTTGTCGAACTGGTGGACGCGCAGGATGCCGCGGGTGTCCTTGCCGGCGGCCCCGGCCTCGCGCCGGAAGCACGGCGTGTAGGCGGCGTAGCGGATCGGCAGCTCGTCCGCCTCGAGGATCTCGTCGCGGTGGAGGTTCGTGACCGGGACCTCGGCGGTCGGGACCAGGTACAGGTCGTCGCGGGTGACGACGTACATCTGGTCTTCCTTGTCCGGGATCTGGCCCGTCCCGCGCGCCGAATCGGCGTTCACCATGACCGGCGGCCAGACCTCGGTGAAGCCGTTCTCGCGGGTGTGGACGTCGAGGAAGTACGAGATCAGCGCCCGCTCCAGCGCGGCACCCGCCCCGACGTAGACGGGGAAGCCGGATCCGGCGACCTTGGCGCCGCGGGCCAGGTCGATCATCCCGAGCCGCTCGCCGATCTCCCAATGCGGCCGACGCTCCCACGTCCCGGTCCGTGGCGTCGCGGCCGCGCCGGCCTCGCCATTGCGCGGCTGGATTCGCGGCAGCTGCTCGCCCCACGTCCGGATCGTGACGTTCGCCTCCTCGCCGCCGACCGGCACGTCCGCCTCGGCCGGGTTGGGAATCCGGAGCAGGAGGCCCTCCAGCTCGGCCTCGCGGGTCGCGAGCTCCGCCTCGAGGCCCTCGAGGCGGTCGCCGATCCCTGTCGAACGGGCCTTCAGCTCGGCGACCTGCGGACCGTTCGGCGACGCCCCGCCCCTGATCGCTTCGCCGATCTCCTTCGAGATCGCGTTGCGCTCGCCCCGCAGGCCATCGGCCTCGCCCTGGAGCGCACGGCGTCGGGCGTCCGCGGCCAGCGCCGCGTCGACGATCGCGGGGTCCTCGCCCTTGTCGATCGAACCGCGCCGAATCGCGTCCGGTTCCTCGCGCAGCCGCTGTGCCCCGACGCTCATCCGGCCTCCTCGGTCGCATCCTCCCCGGCCGCAAGTGTGCCGCTCGCGGCCGCCTCGCGCAGGCGGCCGACGACGAACGCCGGCTCGAGGCTCGCCAGGAGCCAGCCGGCGCGGGGCCCGTTCGGGCGCCCGAGGAATGCCTGGTAGAGCGCCTCGAAGGCGCCCCTGGGTTGGGTGCCCATCGAGCCGGCGACCTCGAAGATGGCCGCCTGCCAGGCCTCGCCGCCACTCGGCGCCCCGCCCGCGATGCGGTCGGCGAGCGCCGCCAGGAACTGGCGTTGCGGCAACCCCAGGTCGGCCGCAGCGTCGGGCAGCGCATCGTGACGGACCACGAGCCGGGCGGACTCCGGTGCGTACGCCGCGAGCCAAGCCCCGGCGGATCGAATGCGCTCGTCGAGGATCTCGGTCTCGCGGGTATCCAGCCCGCTCCCCTTCTCGGCGCGCATCGTCGCCGCGACGTCCACGCCGGGCACCTGGGTCAGGACCGCGAGGTGGCCGAACGCCGGGCGGAACCGGGCTGCCTCGGCCGCGGCGTCCGCCGCTGGGTCGACGAGGCTGTAGCGGAAGACGGCCGCGAACCCCGGCGGCAGCTCGCCCTTGACCGGCTTGCCGGCGGTCGCCGCGGCGAGGCGGTCGAACTCGTCGAACAGGCGCGGGATGGCGTCCGTGCCGTCGGGGTCGAACTCGATCGCCTGGTTGGGCTTCGGGCGCAGGAACAGCAGCCGCAGCTGCTCGGGCGGCACGACCTCGACCATCTGCTGGGCCGACGCGCCGCGACCCTTCGAGGTCGACATCTTCCGGCCGCCGATGTTCAGAAACTCGTACGGGAAGTTCAGTGGCGGCTCGCGCTCGAAGACCTCCCGGGCGATCGCCTCGGAGCGGTCGCGGGAGCCGCCGGCCGTGGCGAGGTCCTTGCCGTTCGGCTCGATCGTCACCCCGAACAGGCTCCACTGGGCCGCCCATTCGAGGTTCCACGGCAGCTTCGCCCGCCCGCCGAACGGCGAGGTCCAGCCGGACGTGCCACAGCCATGGGCCCACTCGACGAGGTCGGGGCGGCACTCGTAGAACACCCGCTCGCCGTCCCAGTTCGTGACGATCGTCGTGCCGACGCGGCCGCAGGTCTCGCAGATGACGCTGACCGGATGCCACGTGTCGGGGTGCCGGACGTTGGCGACCCGGCGGTAGATCTCCCGCACGAGCGCCGCCCGGTCCAGCGCGACGCGGATGTAGGGGTCCATGTCGCCGGCCGCGTAGTGCTCGCTCATCCAGTAGTAGCGATCGGGGTGGATGCCGAGCCGGGCGAAAGTCTCGATGAACAGGCCGGCGTGGTGCCGGGCGTACGACGCGTGGCCGTCGCCGGCCTGGTCGGGGACGTGGGCCAGCGGCCGGCCCATCTCGCGCTCGACGGCGTCCGGGGTCAGGAGCGCCTGGGCGTCCATCGGGTCGAGGTCGTCGACGCCGTACAGGAACATCGTCTCGCGACCGGCGGCGCGCAGGGCGCGGGCGATGACGTCGAGGATGACCGGGCCTCGAAGGCTGCCCACGTGGACGGTCCCCGACGGGGTCTTCGAGTCGTTGACGACCTGGGGGCCGGAGACGCTGGCGGCGAGATCGTCAGCCCATTCCATGGCTGCCCGCCCGCCCTACGAGATCTGGACGATCTTGTAGTCGATGTCGCCGGCGGGGACCTGGACGGTGACCTTGTCGCCCTTCTTGCGGCCGAGCAGCGCGCGACCGACCGGGCTCTCGTTGCTGATCCGACCCTCGGTCGGTCGAGCCTCGGTCGAGCCGACGATCGTGAACGACTCCTTGCCGTCCGGCCCGTCGACCTTGACGGTCGAGCCGATCTGGACGTGGTCGTTGCCGTGGATCTCGTCGATCAGCGTGGCGTTCTTGATCAGCGCCTCGAGCTGCTGGATCCGCCCCTCGACGAACGCCTGCTCGTTCTTGGCGTCCTCGTATTCCGCGTTCTCGGTGAGGTCGCCGTGCTCCTTGGCGTCATGGATCCGCTGGGCGATCTCCGGACGGCGCAGCGAGACCATCTCGTCGAGCTCCTGGCGGAGCTTCTCGAGTCCTTCGCGGCTGATGTACGTCGGCTTGTTGTTCATCGTGGGCATCCTGATAAGGAAAGAACCCCAGCGCTGCGCAATACGTCTCGCAGCCTGGAGTCCGGGTCGGCGGCGTAGCCTACCTCGCCCCCTCCCGGGTGTCAAAGCCTCGATTCGAACGCCCTGCATCGGGGGGGGCGCGGAGGTCAGCTCCGTTCGGCCAGGCGAAGGATCCGATCTCGAAGGCGGCGGAGCGCCGTTCGGTCGGTCGTCGCGACGAAGACGGTGTCGTCACCGCCGATCGAGCCGACAACCTCCGGCCAGCGACCCCGGTCGAGCGCGGCGGCGATGGCGTGCGCCGAGCCGGGCAGGGCCTTGATGACGAGGATCAGGCCGGCCTCGCGGACGTCGAGCGGCAGGTCGACGAGCAACCTCCGCAGCCGCTCCTCGCCGGTGACCTCGGCGTCCCTGAGCGCCGCCGGCAGCACGTATGCGGAGCGGCCCTGGCGGCTGGCCTTCTGGAGCCCCAGCTCCGCGACGTCGCGGCTGACCGTCGCCTGGGTGGCCCGGAAGCCACGCTCGCGCAGCGCGGCCGCGAGCTCCTGCTGGGTCCTGATCGGCCGCTGCTCCACCAGGTCACGAATGGCCCGCTGTCGGAGCTGCTTCATGACCTCCATCGGCTCAGATGACCCGCAGCCCCAGCCAGGCGACGACGATCAGCGCCGCCAGGCCGACTCGATAGGCCACGAAGACCCCGACGCCGTGGGACCGCAGGAAGCGCAGCAGCACCGCGATCGCGAGCAGCCCCGACAGCAGTGATGCCAGCATGCCGGCCGCCAGCGGCGCCAGCTCGACGCTCACCCCGGCCTCGCCGGAGAGGAGCTTGCGCAGCTCCCACAGTCCCGCGCCGAACGTGATCGGCGTCGCCATCAGGAACGCGAAGCGGGCCGCATCGGGCCGGTTCAGACCGGCGAACAGCCCGGCTGCGATCGAGATGCCGGACCGGCTGATGCCCGGCACGAGGGCCAGCGCCTGGGCCGCCCCGATGCCGATCGCGATCGGGAAGGTCAGCTCGTCCATGTGGCGCGTGCGGCTCGCGGCCCGGTCGGCGAGCCACAGGATCGCGGCGCCGATCACGAGCGTGACGGCCACGAGGCGCGGCTCCCGGAACGTCGTCTCGGCGAGATCGTTGAGCAGCACGCCGGCGAAGACGGCCGGGATGGTCGTGACCGCGAGCAGCCACGCCAGGCGGCGGTCGGGATCGCCCTTGAACGAGCGGTCGCGGAGGGCGGCCAGGCCGGCAGGGATGAGCCGCAGCCAGTCGTCGCGGAAGTAGACGAGCAGCGCCAGCAGCGTGGCCAGGTGGAGCATGACGCTGAAGGCGAGGCTGTCGAGGAACGTGTCATCCCAGCCGAGCAGCGCCGGCACGACGATCAGGTGGCCCGAGCTCGAGATCGGCAGGAACTCGGTGAGACCCTGCACGACCCCGAGGATGACCGCCTGGAGGATCAGGTCCACCGCGGGACCCGGGCTAGCGGATGAACAGCGGCGCGAGGACGAGCGTGATCGTCGCCAGCAGCTTCACGAGGACGTGGAGCGACGGGCCCGCAGTGTCCTTGAACGGATCGCCGACGGTGTCGCCGACGACCGCGGCCGCGTGAGCCGGCGTCTTCTTGCCGATCACGTTGCCCTCGTCGTCGGTCAGATGACCGCTCTCGATGTACTTCTTGGCGTTGTCCCAGGCCCCGCCGCCGTTGTTCAGCACGGTTGCGAGCAGGACGCCGGCGATCGTGCCGACCATGAGCAGGCCGGCGACCGCCTCGTGGCCGAGGAGCAGGCCGACGATGATCGGCGTTGCGACGGCCACGGCCCCCGGGAGGATCATTTGCCGCAGCGCCGCGCGGGTCGTGATGTCGACGACGCGCGCGTAGTCCGGCCGCTGCGTGTAGTCCATGATCCCGGGCATCTCGCGGAACTGGCGACGGACCTCGACGATGATCGACTGGGCCGTCGTGCCGACCGCGCGGATCGCGAGCGAGCTGAAGAAGTAGACGAGCATCGCCCCGATGAGCCCGGCGATGAAGACCTCGACCTTCGCGAGGTCGACGGAATCGAGGAGCGGCGCGCCGCGGTTCGTCTGGATGAGGTTGACCTTGTCGATGTAAGCGCTGAACAGCAGAAACGCGGCCAGCGATGCCGACGCGATCGCATAGCCCTTCGTGAGGGCCTTGGTCGTGTTGCCCACCGCGTCGAGGCGGTCGGTGATCTCGCGCGCGCCCGCCTCGGAGCGGCTGAACTCGGCCACCCCGCCAGCGTTGTCCGTGATCGGGCCGAAGGTGTCCATCGCCAGGATGTAGGCGGTCGTCATGAGCATGCCCATCGTCGCGACGGCGGTGCCGAAGATCCCGCCGACGTCGTGGCCGTCGGCGTTGACCAGCCCGGCCTGCGAGCCGAGCCAGTGACTGGCGAACAGGGCGATGGCGATCGTCACCGCGGTCACGAAGGTCGTGTCGAAGCCGACCGCGGTGCCCGAGATGATGTTCGTCGCCGGCCCGGTCTTCGACGCCTCGGCGATCTCCTTGACCGGCCGCCACGAGCCGGCCGTGTAGTACTGCGTGATGTAGACGAACACGACGCTCGTGGCGAGGCCGACGACGCCGGCCCCGAAAAACCAGATCCACGGCGGGATGCCGTTCGCGCCGGTCGCCGTACCCGTGTTCATCATCACGTTCGTCGTAATGAACAGGCCGATCACCGACAGGAGCGTCGTGACCCAGTAGCCGCGGTTGAGCATGTTCATCGGGTCCTCGTCCTCGCGGCCGCGGACGAAGAAGATGGCCACGATCGTCGCGAGCAGCCCGAAGCCTCGCACGACGAGCGGGAAGAAGATCCAGGCCTGGGGGTTTGGCCACCCGGCGAGCGTCGCGATCGCGAAGGCGCCGACGCCGAGGATCATCGCGCCGATGTTCTCGGCGGCGGTCGACTCGAACAGGTCCGCGCCTCGGCCGGCGCAGTCGCCGACGTTGTCGCCGACGAGGTCGGCGACGACGCCCGCGTTCCGCGGGTCGTCCTCGGGGATCCCCGCCTCGACCTTGCCGACGAGATCCGAGCCGACGTCGGCGGCCTTGGTGTAGATGCCGCCGCCGAGCTGCGCGAACAGCGCCACGAACGACGCCCCGAAGCCGAAGCCGACGATCAGGAACGGCGCCTCGCGCACCGAGACGTCGCCGACGAACGTCTGATAGGCCGTGAAGATGCCCCACACGCCGAGCAGCGACAGGGCCACGACGAGGAAGCCCGAGACCGCGCCGCCGCGCATCGCGACCTGGACCGCCTCGACGAGGCTGCGGCGAGCGGCCGCCGCGGTGCGCACGTTGGAGCGGACGCTGATGTACATGCCGATGATGCCCGAGGCCATCGAGCACACGGCGCCGACGATGAACGCGATCGCGGTCAGGAGGCCGATCGGCACGCCCGCCAGGCGCGGCACGTCGGCCACGTCCTCGGTCTCGACCCACGAGATGATCCCGAAGATGACGAGCGCCCCGACGACCGCGAAGATGGCGATCGTCGTGTACTGCCGCTTGATGAACGCGTCCGCGCCCTCGCGGATCGTGTCGGCCACGTCCTGCATCGCCTGCGGGCCCTTGTCACGGGACAGCACGTCGCGGGCGAGATAGATCGCGAAGGCGACGGCCGCCAGGCCGGCGATCGGGATGATCA
>QKHE01000129.1 GCA_003250155.1 Chloroflexota bacterium
AGTATCTGCACGATACGGGACCCGCGACGCTCGCGCTCGCCTGGGACCTCGCCGGCGGCGGCAGCCTGTCGATCATCCCGCCGGAGGCGCTGCTGCGCACCGACGCGACGCTCACCGATCCGACCGCGGAGGGGCTGGACGACCTGCTAGTCGCCGATGCATCGGCGGTGCGTGTCGTGCACGGACGTGCGCGCGCGGAGTGGGCGGACCTCGCGGCTTCCTCGATCGAGCCGCTGGTCGCGGGCAACTGGTCGATCGCCGGCGTCGGCGACGTGAACCGCGACGGCCGCGACGATATCGCCGTGCTGCGCTCAGGGCAACTGCGTGTCTACAGCGGCGGCGGACTGCCGGGCGACTGGTCGCTCATGTCGACCATCACCGGGATACCGGCGGGCGTCGCGGTGCTCGCCGCGGGCGACGTCGACGGCGACTCGGCCAACGACCTGCTGGTCACCGGCACGGGCGGCAATTACCTGATCTTCGGCGGCGACCTGCCCGCGAACGCGACGCTCGTCAGTCTGACGGTCGACCCGGACGGCGACGGGCCGCAACTCAAGCAGGCGTTCGCGCTGCCCGACGGCGCGTGGCGGCCGATCGGCGATTTCGACGGCGCCGACGGCGAAGGCAACGCGTTCACCGATCTCGGTTCCGCGGTGATGGTCGCCAGCGACCGGCTGAACGAGAGCGCGGCACTCGAGCACCAGGTGGTCAACGTCTACCTGGGCGGCGACCGCGCGACGCTCGAGGCGTCGTTCGCGGCGCCCGATCTCGTCATCGAGCCGGGGCGCGCAGCCTACTTCGCGCCGGGGCTGCCGCCGAGCTCGGCGTTCTTCGGCGCCGCGCTCGAGCACACCGGGACCGACGGCGTGACGCGCACGCTTCTCGGCGTGACCGGCCCGTTCGGCGACTCGCTGCGCCTGTATGACGGCGTCAACATCGCGCCGGCAAACGAGTCCGAGGCGGCGCCGGGCCTCGCGCACGAGAAGAAGCTCTTCGTCCTGCCGCTCGCCACCCCGGTCCCGCCCGGGTTCGTCCCGACGCCGCCGCCGGGCGTCGACCTAGCCAACGACAGCTCGCCGCGCGTGCGCGACGCCTTCCAAGTCGAGGGTGCGAGCCAGAACGAGCACCTGGGGCGTTCGCAGAGCCTTCCCGACCTCAACGGCGACGGGTTTGGCGAGCTGCTGATCAGCGGCGACAAGGCTTCGTACCTTTTCCTCGGGCCGGTTCAGCTCGGCGACATCTACGACGTCGAGGCGCAGGCCGACGTAATCATCGACGCCGAAGTCGGGCGGCCGGCTTCGACCCAGGGCGACGTCACCGGCGACGGGCTCGCCGACCTCGTGTTCCTGCGGGCGACCGACACCAGCGGCGGATTCGCGATCACGATCATCGCCGGCGGATCGGCGAACGGCCTCGCGCTCGAGCGCCACGTGACGCTCGACTGGGTCACGGAGACCGCGGCCGACAACAATCAGGTGCGCGTGAAAGTGCGCACCGCCAGCATCCCGGGGTTCGGCGCGAACACGGCGAGCCTCGGCGTGCTCAACTGGAACGACGACGGCCAGGCCGACATCGCGCTGGTCAGCGCGGTCGCCGTCGGCGGCGTCCAGGGCTTCGTGTTCTCGGGCACCGCGCTGTGGAACGGCAACGGCGTGCGTACGATCCTCGGCAGCGACGTGCTGGCGACCTTGTATCCGGATAACAGCCCGCTCACCGGCGAGAACGGGGTCGTGACCCGGCTGCTCGGCGGCTACGAGGGCACGATCACCCAGCCGCATTTCGTGCAGGCTGCAGTCGCGGGTGACGTCACCGGCGACGGGCTCGACGACCTGCTGCTCGTCGATTCCGGGTTCGCCAGCTTCGGCATTCTTTCCGGCATCCCGAACATCGGGCGCGCCTACCTGGTCACGGGACGAAGCCCGGTCTCCGGCCCGGTCGACACCAGCATCACCCTGGCGACCGACAGCGAGCTGATCATCGAGGACCTGGCGCTCGGCGGCAGCATCGCCGCGCTCGGCGACCTGAACCGCGACGGTTACGACGACTTCGCGATCGGCAGCAACCGCGAGGCGCGGCGCGACAACCAGGCGGACACCGACCGCGAGGCGGGCCTGTACGTGTTCTTCGGGCAGGCGGACTTCGGCGGCACGACGATGCTCGCCGAGACGGCGGACATCGTCGTCACCCGCGAGACTTCGGCGAACGAGCCGCTGGGCGGCGGCTACATCGGCGCGCTTCAGGCCACGGCGGGCGACTTCGACGGCGACAAGGTGATGGACCTGGCGGTCGGCGAGCCGGTGCGGCTGCTGCTCTCGGACGGCACGCTGCAAGTGCTCGACTTCGACCAGAGCGGGTCGGTATCGGTGTTCTTCGGCGTAGGCAGCCAGATAGCCGACGGCTCGCGCCTGCTTTCACTGACCAACGCCGACCGCAGGCTCAGCGGCGAGTTCGAGTTCGACGGTCTCGGCGTGCTGCCGACGACGCCGGCGTTCGACCTGGACCGCGACGGGCTCTCGGATCTGGTGATCGGCGCTGCGGGCGCCGACGTCACGACCACCGACGTCATTCCGGGGGGCGGCCGGGTCTACGTCGTCTACGGCAGCTCGTCGCGTGCCGCGCTGCCGGCCGACGCGATCGAGCTCGGCAACCGCAGCCTCACCGGCAGCGGCTTCTACCTCGTCGACGAGGGCACCGGGCGGCCGACCTTGTTCCAGGACGCGCCGGGCGAAGAGCAGCCGCTGTTCGTGCTCGATAACGGCCAGGAAGCCTGGTACCGGTTCACGACGCTCGGCGACGGAATGCCGGGCAACTTCATCAGTATCATCCCCGGGGCGATCGACGGGTTCCTCGCGCCGGTCGATTCGGATACCCCGACCGCAACGGTCGCGACCGCGCAGCGGGTCGGCAACTTCCTCGTTTCCCAGGCCTATGTCGACGGCGCGGTCGGGAGCATCTTCGTCGGCGACGAGCTGAACGTGCCGGGCCGGATGACCGGCTGGTCGGTGTACGGCGGTAACTTCGTCGATGCCCAGCCGCGCTACGTCACGCCGCTCATCCTCAAGGCGACCGCGGACGGACGCTACGAGATCACCGGCATCGGGCAGGCCGAGGCGATCACGCCGAACACGCCGCAGGAGTTCGCGTTCACGCTGGTCGCGGGCAGCGATTCGGTCGGCCCGGGCTACTACCTCGGCTGGTACGACGGCTCGGCCGGCACCGGCGACAACGCCGGGACGATCGCCTACGGTACCTACGGCGACACGGTGCGTTGGTTCGGGCCGGAACAGGGCGAAGCCGGCAACGTAGAGCCCGGCCGCACGCTCGGACCGGTGAGCGACTTCGTTCGCACCTATTCGATCGAGGCGGCCGTCACGTCGGGCACGGTGCTCGAATTCGACCTCGGGCGGTTCCTCGGCTGGGCGGGCAACCCGGATGC
>QKHE01000127.1 GCA_003250155.1 Chloroflexota bacterium
CGGCCTGGTTCGACTCGAGCTGGGCCGCGGCGCTGGCGGGGCTGCCGTCGGCGATCCCGCCGAGGAAGATCCAGGCCGCGCCCTCGTCGTTCTGCCCGTTGTCGTAGTGGTCCGCGCCGACGATCACGTCGGAGTAGCCATCTCCGTCCACGTCCCCGGCGCCGGCGACGCTCGCACCGAAGAGCGCGTCGGCCTGGTTGGACTCGAGCCGGGCGGAGGCCGTCAGCGGAGTGCCGTTGGCCATCCCCGAGGCCCTTCCGAGGAAGACGAAGGCCGCGCCCTCGTCGTTCTGCCCGTTGTCGTAGCGGTCCGCGCCGACGATCACGTCGGCGTAGCCGTCGCCGTTGGTGTCCCCGGCGCCGGCGACGCTGCCGCCGAGGAGCGCGTCTGCCTGGTCGGACTCGAGCCGGGCGGCCGCCGTGCCCGGGTTGCCGTTGGCGATCCCGCTGGCGCCGCCCAGGAAGAGGAAGGCCGCACCCTCGTCGTTCTGCCCGTTGTCGTAGGCCTCGGCGCCGACGATCACGTCGGCGTAGCCGTCACCGTTGGTGTCGCCGGCGCCCGCGACCGACCCGCCGAAGAGGGCGCCCGCCTGGTTCGACTCGAGCTGGGTGGCAGCCGTGCCGGGGGTGGCGTTCGCGATCCCGGTGGCGCTCCCGAGGAAGACGAATGCGGCGCCTTCGTCCTGCTGTCCGGAGTCGAAGCCGGGAGCGCCCACGATCACGTCGCCGTATCCGTCGCGGTTCACGTCTCCGGCAGCCGCGACGCTCCGACCCATCGACGCCCCGGACTGGTCGGACTCGAGCCGCGTGCTGGCCGACCCGGCGCCGGTGTTCGCGATCCCGGTGGCGCCGCCCAGGTAGATCCAGGCCGCGCCCTCGTCGCTCTGTCCGTTGTCGTAGGAGTCTGCGCCGACGATCACGTCGGCGTATCCGTCGCCGTTCACGTCGCCGGCCCCTGCCACGATCCCCATCGACGCGTTGGACTGGTTCGACTCGACCTGGGCGTAGGCGGTCGTGGGGTTGCCGTTCGGGATCCCGGTCGCGCTGCCGAGGAAGACGAAGGCCGCGCCCTCGTTGAAGGTCGGATTGTCGTACAGCGGGGCGCCGACGATCACGTCGGCGTATCCGTCGCCGTTCACGTCGCCGGCTCCGGACACGCTCCCGCCGAAGGCCGCGCCGGCCTGATTCGCTTCGAGCTGCGTGGCTGCGGTTCCGGGATTGCCGTTCGGGATCCCGGCTGCGCTGCCGAGAAAGATCCAGGCCGCGCCCTCGTCGCTCTGGCCGTTGTCGTAGGCCTCCGCGCCGACGATCACGTCGGAGTAGCCGTCGCCGTTCACGTCACCGGCGCTCGCAACCGGCCCGGCGAAGAGCGCGTCGGCCTGGTTCGACTCGAGCTGGGTGTTGGCGCTCGAGACGATGCCGCTCGGGATCCCGGCCGCGCTGCCGTGGAAGATCCACGCGGCGCCTTCGTTGTTCTGTCCGTTGTCGTAGGCCTCGGCACCGATGATCACGTCGGAGTAGCCGTCGCCGTTCACGTCGCCGGCCCCTGCGACCCGTCCGCCGAGCAGCGCGCCGATCTGGTTCGACGTGATCTGGGTGGCGGCGATGGCGGGATTTCCGTTCGGGATTCCCGCCGCGCTGCCGAGGAAGATCCATGCGGCTCCCTCGAGAAGGAAGGTGACCTTGTACTCCTCGCCGCCGACGATCACGTCCGCGTAGCCGTCGCCGTTCACGTCGCCGGCTCCGGCGCCGGAGCCGCCGAAGAGCGCATCTGCCTGGTTCGACTCGAGCCGGGTGACACCCGGCGTCGAGGGGTTCGCGCTGGCGATGCCGGAGGCGCTGCCGAGGAAGATGAACGCGGCCCCTTCGTTCGTCTGCCCGCCGTTGTACTGCTGTGCGCCGACGATCACGTCGGCGTAGCCGTCCCCGTTCACGTCGCCGGCTCCCGCGACGCTCGTCCCCATCAGCGCGCCGACCTGGTTCGACTCGAGCTGCGCCGCCGCAGTGCCGGCGTTGCCGTTCGCTATCCCGGTGGCGCTGCCGAGGAAGAGGAAGGCCGCCCCCTCGTCGATCTGGCCCGCGTCGTACTCCTCGGCGCCCACGATCACGTCGCCGTAGCCGTCTCCGTTGACGTCACCGGCTCTCGCGACGGATCCGCCGAAGAGCGCGCTGGCCTGATTCGACTCGAGCTGGGTGTCGGCGGTGGCCGTGAGCAGCGGATCGATCAGGAGCGGATAGCGCGCAGTGCGGTCGTCGACCACGAGCGCGATGCGGTCCGGTGCGGGGCTCTCGAAGCGCGCCGGTACCGGCGTTCCATCGGCATCGAAGGCCGCGAGTGCGCCGTAGGCCAGCCAGCGACCGGTGTCGGTCCGGATGCGCAGCTCGGCGCCGGCGAGCGTCGCCTGCGAGCCGGTGAGCCCGACCTCGAGCACGAGCGGTCCCTCGCCCGGGGGGCGGCGGGAGAGCTCGAAGCCCTGCTCGAGGCCCTCGGGTGAGTTGAGATACCACTCGACCAGACCCTCGCGGTGTATCTCGACCCGGGCTCCCTCGCTCGAGACGCGACCGGGAGCCACGACCTCGAGTGCGCCCGCCCGTCCCACGCCGAGGAGCGCGAGGTAGAGCAGCCGGGGCTCGCCCGGCGCGGTGCGGTCGTGCACGCGGACGCCGGTGCCGTCGAAGTAGCTGCGCAGGTTGTGGCGGCGGTTCGGAGCCTGGAGCCCCGCGTCGTTCGGGCTGGCGCGGTACTCCCGCTCGGCGATGTGCCGGGTGGCGCTGGCGATCCAGGAGTCTCCGGGGAGCGCCGGCACCTCGTCGGAGGCTCGGGACACCCCAGGGCTGCCGAGCAGCGCTGCGATACCGCCGCCAATCGAGAGCACGCGCAGCAGCATCGGTCTCATCCGAACCAGCCTCTCCAGATCCACTTCAACGCTCGGCCGCACTCCCTGGTCCAAGGAGCGCGGCCGGGAACACGGCAGCTTGAACATCTTCCTACGCCCCCGGAGCAGCTGTCAATTCGCGACGCGCTCGGGCGGGACCATCGTGTGCAGCTCACACGCAGCGAGCCGGCAGCATCGAGGGGAAGAGCCCGTGCAGGCGCAAGCGATGCACGCCCGCCCATCCGGGGGCGCGTGGCTCGTCACGATGGGGCTCGCGATCCGGCTCGAGAAGTTGCCGGTCGCTTGCCGCTCGTATCCCGAGCCGCCGAGGCTCGAGGAGTGACCCGCGCGTGCGAGCGCGAGAACGGCTTCGACTCCGATCGAAAGCGTGAGGAAGAGATCTCGCGCAACCATTTCGCGATCGACGGAGCCAGCGGAGACTTCTGTCTTCCGACGTCGGCGGGCATCTGCGCCGTCCCAGCCAGCCCGTACGAGCCTCAAGTGACCGGACCGGAACGGCCGATGGTCACCCTGCGACCGGCGCGTTCGGCACGGC
>QKHE01000031.1 GCA_003250155.1 Chloroflexota bacterium
ATCGGATGGTCGCCGACGAGCGCTTCAAGCTGCTGACCTTCACCGGCAGCCCGAGCGTCGGCTGGCGGATGAAGGAGCGGGCCGGCAAGAAGAAGGTCGTCCTCGAGCTCGGCGGCAACGCCGGCGTGATCATCGACGCGTCGGCCGACCTGGACTGGGCGGTCAAGCGGATCCTCGTCGGGGCCTTCGCCTACTCGGGCCAGGTCTGCATCAGCGTCCAGCGGATGTTCGTCCACGAGGCCGTGCGCGAGGCGTTCATGGCCAAGTTCCTGGCCGGCGTGGCGGCGCTGCGGCTCGGCGATCCGGCCGATCCGGCGACCGACGTCGGGCCGATGGTCGACGCCGCGGCCGCGGCGCGGACGGCGCGCTGGGTCGAGGAGGCCGTCGCGCTCGGCGGGACCGTCCTCGCCGGCGGCACGGCCGACGGCGCGTTCTTCGCGCCGACCGTCCTCGAGCACGTTCCGGTCAGCGCCCAGGTCTGCTCCAACGAGGCCTTCGCGCCGCTCGTCGTCGTCTTCGGGTTCGACGACTTCGGGGCCGCGGTCGCGGCGGTCAACGACAGCTTCTTCGGGCTCCAGACCGGGGTCTTCACCAACGACCTGGCCAACGCCTGGCGGGCCTTCTCCGAGCTCGAGGTCGGCGGCGTCATCGTCAACGACGTGCCGACCTACCGGATCGACCACATGCCCTACGGCGGGGTCAAGGACTCGGGCCTCGGCCGGGAGGGCCTGCGCTGGGCGATCGAGGACATGACCGAGCCGCGGATCATGGTCCTCGCCTGGCCCGCCTGAGGGCGGCGCCGGCCTGAGAGCGGCGCCGCAGCGTGGCAGCCGGCCCGGCCGCGAATCAGATCTCGCTGGTGCAGGCTCGGCAGCGGGTCGCGTCCGGCGCGTTGGCCTCCTTGCAGAACGGGCACGTCTTGGTGGCGGCCGGCGCCTCTTCGCGGATGAACATCTTGGACAGCCGCCAGACGACGAAGGCGATGATGATGAACGAGATCACGGCGTTGATGAATGCCCCATAGCGGATCGCAACCTCGGTGGCGGGATCGCCGCCGGTGGCGGTCTGCAGGATCCACTTCAGCTCGCTGAAGTCGACACCCCCGAGCGCCAATCCGACCGGCGGCATGATGACGTCGTTCACGAGCGAGGTGACGACCGTGCCGAGCGCGGCGCCGATGATGACGCCGATCGCCAGGGCCAGGGCGTTCGTCTTGAGCAGGAAGGCCTTGAACTCGGTCCACATCGCCGCATCACCTCCAGGCACCACGTGTCGGGGGCATTATCCAGACCCGCGACGCGCTCCGTGATCTGCCGGGCGGGCCCGAAGCCCGGCAGCGGCCGCTCTGGGTTCTTGTGGTGCGTTTGGCACGGACCAGGGGACGATGGTCATGTCGACAGGGACGATCGGGTCGGTACGGTGACCCTGTCGACCCTCGCTCGAGGCCACCATGCATGTTCCTGCGGCGAGACCACTTCGTCGTCGCGGCCGTGATCTCGATCGCCTGCCTGGCTGTGTTCATTCCACGCGAGACCGCGGCGGTGAGCTGCGGCGGCGCTTCGCACGCCCTGACGCTGTCCAGCGGGACGGTGTCACCCGGTTCGGGCTGGGTCGATGACCGCTTCACCTTCAGCGTCACCTATGCCGACAACAACGGCTGCACGCCGGAGCGGATCGTCGTGATCGTCTCGGGTGTCGGAGAGTTCGCGCTGAACTTCGACGCAGGCGACCTCCAAACTGGCGCCACGTTCGTGCGGCGGCTGCGCCTCCCGGCCGGGACCTGGCCCTACCGATTCGAGGCGGTCAGCGGCACCGGCGTGGGGAAGCGAACAGCGACCTTGATCAACGTCAGCCCGCCGTACGCCGTCGTCATGTCGCCGACTCCGCCGCCGACGCCGAAGCCGCAGCCAACGCAACAGTCCACGCCGAAGCCGACGCCCGGTTCGTCGACCGCCCCGACCGCCACCGCCGCCCCGAGCGCTCCAACCACGGTGCCGCCGCCCACCCTCGATCCTGGCCACGACCAGACACCTGAAGCCCCACCCGCCAGCGCCGTGCCGATCCCAGCGTCCGGCGAGCCGGTCACGGCGCCGCCACCGTCCAGCGGCCCCTCGCCCGTCCCGGACGCGGCGAGCGGGATTGATGCGCGGGTTGGACCCGCGGGACCGAACCTGCCGCAGCCCGTCCAGGCGCTCCTGCTCTCCAGTCTTGGGACGATCGTCGGCCTCGGCGTCTTCCTCGTGATCGGTCGCCGCCTGGTCGACCCCGAGCCGTCCCGGGCGGCGTCGATGGGGGAGCGATCCATGGCCTGGCCGGACGTGCCGGAGCGGGACCCGCGGTGAGCGCCGCGAGCTTGCCGCGAACCGAGCCGCCCGATGGCGAGGGCGATCTCGACGCCCTGCGGTCCCGCGTCCTCATCTCGCTGGGCGTGATGTTCGCGGTCGCGATGGCCGCGGCCGGCCCGTTCATCGACTGGCCGTTCGGCCGTGACGGCTGGGCCAGCCGGCTCGTGGCGCTGTCGATCCTTTTGCCTCCGGTCATGATCATCCTGACGCGCTCGGTCCTCCGCGCGGCGCGGCAGATCGAGCGCGAGCGCCGGGCGCTGCGGGACCTCTACGAGCGGGCTCGCCTCGATGCCCTCATCGACCCGCTCACCGGGCTCGGGAACCATCGCGCGTTCCAGGAAGAGCTTGCCCGCCAGGTCGAGGATGCCCGCCGTCTGGGGATCGCCCTGGCCCTCGTGGTCATCGACCTCGACGACCTCAAGCGAGTCAATGACGAGCTCGGGCATGCCGGCGGTGACGCCCTGCTCGCCGAAACCGGCCGCCTCCTCGGCGTCGGATCACGGCGCGGCGACCGTGCCTTCCGGATCGGCGGCGATGAGTTCGTGATCCTGATGCCCCGGACAGATCTGCCCAACGCGATGCTTGTCGCGAAGCGGCTCCTCGCGGCCTCGCTCGAGGGCGCGCCGACGGGTGAGCGTCGACCCATCTCCTTCTCGGCCGGCGTGTCGGCCTTCCCGACGCCGAGCTCCAGCGGTGCCCGGCTGTTCCGGCACGCCGACGCGGCCCTGTACTGGTCGAAGCGTCATGGCCGGACGGACGTCCAGGCCTACGACCCCGAGCGCCACGGGCGCGCCGGCGACGAGCGGAACTCTCTGGAGCTCGCCGCCGCGGTCGTCGAGATCGCCACGAGCAAGGCCCTCACGCCGGTCTACCAGCCAATCTTCTCGCTCAGGAGCGGGCGCGTCATCGGCCACGAGGCGCTCGTCAGGCCGGTCGCCGGGTCCGGCTTCAGCGACGCCGAATCACTGTTCGTGGCCGCCGAGGTCACCGGCCGGACGATCGAGCTCGACAACGCCTGCCTCGAAGTCATCGCCGCGGGGGCTGGCGCCATCCCGGGCGACCGCTACCTGGCCGTGAACCTCTCGCCGAGGACGCTCGAGACCGAGGAGTTCAGCGCGACCCGCCTGGCGACGATCTTCGGGGAGCACGGGATCATGCCGACGCGCCTCGTCCTTGAACTGACCGAGCGAGAGGCAGTCGAGGACGTCGAGCGGCTCCGACATCATCTCGAGGCGTGCCGCCAACTTGGCTTCCGCATCGCCGCCGACGACGTTGGCGCAGGCAACGCCGGGCTGCGGCTGCTGAGCGAGATCACGTTCGACCTCGTGAAGGTCGACTTGAGCCTCGTCCAGGGCGGCGCGCTGCGCGAATCGTCGATGGCCGTGCTCCGCGCGCTCCGCGAGCTCGCCGAGCAGTCGGCCGCCTCGATCGTGGCCGAGGGCGTCGAGACCGCGCATCAGCTCGAGGTCGTCCGTGACCTGGGGCTGGCGGCGGGCCAGGGCTACCTGCTCGGCCGGCCGACCCGCGAGCTGGTCGTCGAGCCGGCCGACATCGACGCGCTCATCGACGCCGACGTCGATCGATACGCGCCGGCCGGCGAGGCAACCGAGACCGCGGCCTGATCCATCCCGCGACCTGTTGGCGTCCCGGAGGCGCCCCGTACACTCGACGGGTGCGGACGGTTGCCGATCTGCTCGTCGAGTGCCTGGCGGCCGAGGGCTGCGAGTACGTCTTCTCGGTGCCCGGCGAGGAGACGTTGGACGTCCTGGAGGCGCTGTCGCGGAACGAGCGGATCCGCCACGTCACGACCCGACACGAGCAGGGCGCGGCGTTCATGGCCGACGTCCACGGCCGCCTGACCGGACGGGCCGCCGTGGCGATGGCCACGCTCGGGCCAGGCGCGACGAACCTGCTGACCGGGATCGCCGATGCCTACCTGGATCGGGCGCCCCTCGTGGCCATCACCGGCCAGGCCGGATCGGACAAGCTCCACAAGGAGGCTCACCAGGTCGTCGACGTCGTCGAGATGTTCCGACCGGTCACGAAGTGGAACACGCGCGTGGAGCGGGCGGCCGTCCTGCCCGAGGTCATCCGCAAGGCGTTCCGGGTCGCGACGCTGGAGAAGCCGGGCCCGACGCACGTGGAGCTGCCGGAGAACGTCGCGGCGGCGCCGATCGAGGATGAGGCGCTGCGGCCGATCCTGCCGGGCCGGACGTACTTCCCCGAGCCCACCGAAGAGGCGATCGGCCATGCCGCGCGGCTGATCAACGAGTCGGAGCAGCCACTCGTGCTGGCCGGCAACGGCGTCCTCCGGCGCCGTGCCTCGGGTGCCCTGCGGGCCCTGGCGAAGGGGCTCCACCTGCCGGTCGCCGAGACGTTCATGGGCAAGGGCGCGATGGACGACCGCTCCCACCTGTCACTGATGGCCGTTGGCCTCCAGGCCCGCGACCACGTCCTGACCGGCTTCGATCGCGCCGACCTCGTCATCTCCGTGGGCTACGACCTCGTGGAGTACGCGCCCGCCCGCTGGAACCCGGACGGCTCGAAGCGGATCATCCACATCGACACCCAGCCGGCCGAGGTCGATGTCGCGTACCAGCCCGAGGTCGAGCTCGTCGGCGACATCGACGGCACGCTCGAGCGGTTGCTGGCAGCCGCGCTGCCGGGCGGCGTCGGCGGTCACGACGCGAGCGAGCGCCACCGTTCCCGCGAGACGCTCGTCCACGCCGACCTTCGCCTGGAGCTGCTGCGGGACCTCGCCGATGGCATGGAGGACGACGCGTTCCCGATCAAGCCGCAGCGCGCGATCCACGAGCTGCGCCGGGCGCTCGCGCCGAGCGACATCGTGGTCAGCGACGTCGGCGCCCACAAGATCTGGGTCGCCCGGCTGTACCAGGCCTACGAGCCGAACACGGTCATCATCTCGAACGGCTTCGCCGCCATGGGCATCGCCCTGCCCGGCGCCATCGCCGCGAAGCTCGTCCGTCCAGGCTCGCGGGTCGTGGCGCTGTGCGGCGATGGCGGCTTCCTGATGAACTCCCAGGAGCTCGAGACGGCGAAGCGCCTCGGCGTTGCGATCACCGTCGTCGTGTGGCGGGACGACGGCTATGGGCTGATCGACTGGAAGCAGCGCAACGAGTTCGGGCGGCCGTTCGGCGTCGGCTTCGGCAACCCCGACCTCGTCGACTATGCGCGCTCGTTCGGCCTCGCCGGCTTCCGCGCCGAGAGCGCCGCCAACCTGTACCCGACGCTGATGCGGGCGCTCGAGGTGGACGGTCCATCCGTCGTTGACGTGCCGATCGACTACGCCGAGAACCTGCGCCTGACGGAGCACCTCGGTGCGCTGTCGGGCATGGCCTGACCCGGGACGACAGGCGGGACCCGCCCGCTCAGCGGGTCACGGAGCCACCCGGCTGGGGCTCGTGGACGACGACCTCCCCGAGGCCCCGCGCGGCGAGCGCATCGCGGAGCTCGCCGGGTCGCCCGACGAGGATCGGGAAGGTCCCGTAGTGGATGGGCAGCACCTCGCTGACGCCGAGGAGCTCCACGGCCAGCGCCGCCTCGCGGGGACCCATCGTGAAGTGGCCGCCGATCGGCAGCATCGCCAGGTCCGGCCGATGCAGCTCCGCGATCAGGCGCATGTCGCCGAACGCGATCGTGTCGCCGGCGTGGTAGAGGCGGCTGCCGTCCTCGAGCTCGACGACGATTCCGGTCGGGCTGCCGAGGTACAGCGGCCCCTGTCCCTCGGCCGACCAGTCGCCGGCCGAGTGGTCGGCCCGCACCAGCGTCGCCTTGATCCCCCGGGCCTCGACCGTCCCGCCGATGTTGCAGCCGATGATCTCGACGCCGGCCCCGGTGAGGCGGTCCTCCAGCCACAGGCTCAGCTCGTGGATGCACGGCCAGACCGGCTTCGTCCGACGGGCGATGTCGAGGGCGTCCGCGTTTCGAACCTGCCCCGGCGCCGCACCGAGGTGGTCGTGGTGGCCGTGGGTGACGAGCATGACGTCGCAGCGCTCGACGTCGGACGCCGGCTTCGGGCTCGACGGGTTGCCGAACCACGGATCGAAGAGGATCGTCGTGCCACCCGGCGTCACGACCTCGACGCAGGCGTGGCCCCACCACGTGATCGTCGTTCCGCGATCGTTCATCCGCTCACCTCCAGCGATGCCATCGTAAGGCCACGGCCGGGGCCCCGCCTACACTCTCGGTCGTGCCCGCCGAGCGGATCGCCGAGAGCCTCGCGTACATCAACTGGACCGTCCTGACCAGTCTTGCCGTGGGGTCCCTCGTGGCCGCCGTCGCGGGGCGACTGCTCACCGAGGCGACCCGCGGCTACCTCGTGTTCGTCGCCGTCTGCGCTGCCGTCTTCGGCGTCCTCGCGGCGATCTCCGACGGCGCCCTGCCGCCGCTGCCCGCAGACTCCGGCATTCGGCCGGACGATGGCTGGGACGCGATCCGGCGGCTCGCGCTCAGCGCGCTGCCGATCGTGGCGCTCGCGGAGGCGCTGGTCGCGGCGCGAGCGCGACGCGCGATCCCCGTTGCGATCCTCTCGCTGGCAACCGGTTCGCTCGTCATCGGCGCGGCGGCGGCGGGCTGGGGCGGCGGGCTGCTTGGCAGCCTTGCCCTGGGCGTGCAGCTGGCGGTGGCGTCGGCGGCGCTGGGTGGCGTCTGGGCGGCGATGGTCCTCGGCCACTGGTATCTGGTGACCCCGCGGCTGCCCGAAGGGCCGCTCGTCCGGTTCGCGCGCGGCCTGACCATCGTGTTGGCTGCGCAGGTCCTGCTGTTCGTGGCCTGGATCGCGCTGGGGGCCGGGCCGGCCGGCGTGCCCGGCTTCGCGGCGCTCACCGGGCCGTGGGCCCTCTTCGTCTGGCTCCGGCTCGTCGTCGGCCTCGTCTTCCCACTGATCGTCAGCTGGGCGGCGATCCAGACCGCGCGAACGCGTTCGATGGAGTCGGCGACCGGGCTGCTCTACATCAATGTCGGTACGATCGCCGCAGGCGCGATCGTGGCGGCCGGGCTGTACTTCGGGGCAGGCCTGCTGGTCTGACACGCGCCAGGACCGCGAAACGGAACGGGAGGGTCCATGTCCAAGGGCGATGAGCGCTGGTTCCCCGGGATCGACGACCTCCAGTGGATCGACGCTACGGCCGGCTCGCCACACCCCGTGCTGCTCGAGATGGAGGCGGTCGCGCGTCCCGCGGGCATCCCGATCCTCGATCGCGACAGCGCGCGGGCGCTCGCCGTCCTGGCCACGACCCGTCGCCGGATCGTCGAGATCGGAACGGCGATCGGCTACTCGACCCTCTGGATGGCGCTCGCCCAACCCCCGGACGGGACGATCGTGACGCTCGATCCCGACAGCGGGCGAACGGCCCGGGCGAGGACCTTCTGGCAGCAGGCGGGCATCGCCGACGAGGCCGTCACGGTCGTCAACCGGCCGGCCCTGGCGGCATTCGCGGCCGGCGGCGCGGAGCTTGACGGCCCGTTCGATCTGGCCTTCATCGACGCCCTCAAGCATGAGTACGGCCGCTACCTCGACGCGCTCTTGCCGCGCCTCGCACCGGGCGCGCTGATCGTCGCCGACAACGTCCTGTGGAGCGGGAAGACGTCCGGCAGTCGACCCTCCCGGCCGGGCGACGACACCGCCGAGCTCCGCGCGTTCTGCGAACGGGTGCTGGCCGACCCGGCCTTCGCAGCGACGATCCTGCCGATCGGCGATGGGCTGCTCGTGGCGGCCCGCCGGGCCACCACCTGACCGTGCGCATCAGCGTCCGCCTGTTCGCCATGCAACGCGAGCTCGTGGGGCGTCGGCAGCTCGAGCTCGAGGTCCCGGGCGGCAGCACGATCGAGGCGGTCTGGAGCGCGCTCGTGGAGCGCCATCCGGCGCTCGCTCCCGGCCGGCCGTCCGTGCGGTTCGCGCGCAACGGCGCGTACGTCGACCCGGACACGCCGATCGCCGACGGCGACGAAGTGGCCGTCATCCCGCCGGTCAGCGGCGGCGCCGCGGCACCGCCGGCCGAGGATGGGCCGGCCGCTCCTCAACCGACCCGCATCCTCGAGATTCGTGAGGCACCGTTGGGCCCGTCGATCCTGGCCGAGCTCCACGAGCGCCTCGCGATCCCCGCCGACGGCGCGGTCGTGGGCTTCCTCGGGGTGACCCGTGAGACGCCCGGCACGCCCGCCCCAGGGCAGGAAGCCGAGGCGGCTCGCCACGCGAACCGTCGCGTCGAGGCGCTCGAGTACGAGGCGCTGCGCGAGATGGCCCTCACGGTCCTGGCCGAGATCGCCGACGAGATCGTGGAGCGCTTCGGCGTTGAACGGCTGGCCATCGTCCATCGCGAGGGCGTCGTCCCGCTCGGCGAGCCGTCGGTCGCGATCGTCGCCTGCGCGCCGCACCGCGGCGTGGCGTTCGAGGCAGCCCGCTACGCGATCGACGAGACGAAGGCCCGGGCCCCAATCTGGAAGGCCGAGCGATTCCGGGACGGGCACGTCTGGATCGGCACGCCGGCGCGGACGCACCCACCGGAGGCATGACGCGGCCGGCGCCGTAATCGCGGGCGGCTCACGGCGGCGGCGTCGCCCGCCCGGCGCGCTCGTCCTGGTCGAGCGCGACCTCGACGAACCGGCACAGCGCGTTGGCGAGCCGCATCTGGCGCGGGGTGTGGCACTGCACCCTGACGAGTGACGGCGAGGCGACCACGAGGGCGGCACCGCGCGCCCGTGACGTCGCGACGTTGAGTCGATTCAGCGAGTACAGGAACTCGAGGCCGCGCGGCGCTTCCTCGGCCGACGAGCTGGCCATCGCGTAGATCGAGATCGGGGCCTCCTGGCCCTGGAACTTGTCGACCGTGCCGACGCGGTCCGTCGCATAGCCCGCGGCGGCGAGCGTTGCCCCGATCCGTTCGACGTGCGCGTTGTACGGCGCCACGATCACGATGTCGCCGAGCGCCAGCTGCCGCGTCGTGCCCTTGCGGTCGGTCCATTCGGCGCCGCCGTCGAGGAGCCCGCGGACGATCGAGGTGACGGCCTCGGCCTCGGCGCGTGACTCGGTCGCGTTGCCCGAATGCTCGACCGGCACCCAGCGCACGCCCGTCCGATCCGCCGGCCAGGGGCCCGCCAGGGCCTGCCTCGCGAGCGTCGGCTGCGGGGTGAGCTGGCGTTCGTAGAACGCCTCCGAGGTGAACGCGCAGACGTCGGGATGGAGCCGCCACGTCTGGGTCAGGAACAAGCCCCGCTCGGGCGGCATGACGGCGGCATCGCCGAGCAGATGGCCGAGCGCGCTCCGTTCCGCGCCGGGCGGGTGCGTCCCCTGGCGCGGCTGCTCGAGCTGCTGCGGATCACCGAGCAGGACGATCGACCGAGCGGCCTGGGCGACCGCGACCGCATTCGCGAGCGACAGCTGCCCCGCCTCGTCGACGAACAGCACGTCGACGCTCTGCCGCAACTCCGGGCGTGACCACAGCCAGGCCGTGCCGCCGACGACGTCGACCTCCCGGGCGGCGAGCGTGTCACGAGCCTCGTGCGTTCGGAGGGGCCGGGCGCGGGCACATGTCGGGTCCTCCTCCTGGCCCGGCTTCTGCCCGATCCGGACGGCCATCCCGGCCGCGTCGGCTGCCTTGAGCACCTCGTCGAGTGCGTGGCCAATCACCTTGTGGCTCGTCGCCGTCATGCCGACCCGCCGGCCGGCACGGACGAGGGCGAGGATCATCTGGGCGGCGGTGTAGGTCTTGCCGCTCCCGGGCGGCCCCTGGATCGCGAGCGCCCCCGCGTCGATCGACATGCCGAGCCGGATCGCGGCGTCGAGCGGCGCCTCACCGGGATCGCGGAGCTGGCCGCCTGCCGGCCCGCCGACCGCCGGTGACCGCCGCAGCAGCAGGTCCAGCGCCGGACCGGCCGCGTCCGCGCCTTCGAGCCCGCGCTCGACGACCCGGTCGGCGAGCCGAACCAGCGACGCCTGGATCTCCTCGCTGCCGACGAAGTCGTACGGGATCAGGGCCTCCGGCGTCGGCATCGCGAGCTGCGCCCTGGAGCGCTTCAGGGTGACGGTCAGGCCGACCTCGTCGATCTCGTGAACGGTCCCGCAGGCCTTCGTGCCCGTCTCGTGGACGGTCCGCGGGTTGATGACCGACCGCCCGACCTTGAGCCCGTGGTCCTGGAGCGGGAAGCGGAACCGCTGCAGGTGGCTGCCGGCTCGGGTGACGCTGCCGAGGTCGGCGACGAACTCGACCCGGCCGAGCGGCTCGCGCTCGTCGACCAGCTCGTCGTCGGTCATGCCGGCGAGGTGGTAGAAGCGCCACCAGAAGGCCTTGTCCTCGCGGCGATGGAAGCCCAGCAGCTGGGCGAGGAGCCAGCGTGCCGCCTCGGCCTCGCTTCGGTCGCCCGGGTCGGCCGGGACCCCGGCCGTGAGCCGTTCGACGAGGTCAGCCACGCGCTGGTCGCGCTCGCCGAGCGCCGCGGGTGCATCGGGATCCGGCGGGAGCGGACGCTCCAGCGCGACCCCGAGGTGCTGCCCGAGGTCGGCCCGGCGATCCTCGAGCCAGTCCCTGAGCCGGAGATTGCTGACGACGTCATCGCGGTTGTAGCCGGCGATCGAGCGGAGGATGGCCTCACCGACCTCACCCCCCTCCGCGGTCTCGCCCTCCAGCCAGGCCTCGAAGGCGACGATGCTCGATCCGGCATCGCGGAGCTCGACCTCCCGCTCGAGCTCGTACAGCGGCTCGAGCCGCTTGATCGAGTAGCTCTCGACGCCCGCCCGGATGCCCTGGCGCACGACGCGGTACAGGTCCACCAGCACCCCGCCGCGCAACAGCCGGTCGACCTCGAGCTCACGCGTCGCGTGGCGCTGGGCGAGCCGCCCGAGCGCGGTTCGCTCGTAGGGCGCGTAGTGGTAGACGTGGAGTGATGGGTCGTCCGCGAGGCGATCCATCACCAGGTCGACCAGCTCCTCGAATGCCCGCTTCTCGGCGGCCAGCGTGACATCCCCACTGCCGTCGCGGCTCCACAGCTCGTGGAAGCGCGGCTCGCCGGGCCGGTCCGGGTCATCCGCCGCCGGCTCCAGCACGCCGAACAGGTAGTCGATCCCGTCGTCGAGCGCGAACGGGTCGCCCTCGATGTCGAAGAACAGGTCGCCGGGCGAGGGCAGCGGCAGGCTGAGCAGGCCACGATCCGGAACGAGGGCCCCGGCCTCGTCCCGCTCCGGTTCGAGCAGCTCCCAGCGGGTCGTGCCGGTGTCTTCGCTCTCGACCTGGATCCGGGCCTGCTCGTGGACGCGCGCCAGCGCCTCGCCGCTCACGCCCTCGAGGCGCGGTGAGAGTGGCAGCGCCAGGCCGGCCAGGCCGCGACGCGTCGCGGTGCCGCGCTCCTTCAGCGCGCGACGCTGGCGGGCCGAGATGCCGGCCACGAGCGACAGGTCGTCGTCCGCGCGCCGCTGCGCCCGGCAGTGGAGCTTCCAGCGACAGACGTCGCAGTGCTCGACGGGCTCGGGGTACGTGGCCGTCACCGGGTAGACGGGCTCGCCGCCGGCGACGACCGCCTCGAACTCGGCCTTGACCCGCCGGAAGTAGGCCATGAAGTCGGACACGTGGAAGGTCTCGGTTCGCCGCTCGCTGCCACCGAGGACGACGTGCATGTGTTCCGGCTCGATCCCCTGGACTCGCGACAGCTGTTCGACGTACGAGCAGATCTGGAGGATCGCGCCGGCCTTTGCCCGGCGGGCCAGCTTCGTGTCGGCGACCTCGTACGACCAGGCGCCGAGGTCGCTCGGCCGATCGACGCGCAGCAGGAAGTCGGCGTGGCCGCGCCAGCGGCCATCGAAGAACGTCGCCTGGTAGACGACGTCCGCGCCGGCCCGCATCGCGGCGGTCGTTTCCTCGGCCGCCGCCCGCAGCTGGTCGCCGGCGTCGGCGATCGAGCCGTCGCGCTCGATCACGACGACCGTCCGCCCCGTCGCCCGGAGGTCGTCGAGATACCGCCGCTCGTGGGCCTCGCCGCGCTTCGCGATGAGCTCGATCGTGGGATCGTCGCGAATCGGCCTCTCGACGAGGCCGGCGAGGGCGGCCCGCTCCAGGGCCAGGCGATGCGTGCAGGCGAGGAAGCCGACGAGGTCGGTCGCCGCGTAGGCGGGCCGACCGTCGATCAGTTGCACGCGGCCATGCTAGGCGGCGCGCGTGACGGGTTGTCTGTCAGCCGAGGATCTCGTGGCTTGCCGGGGATGTCGGGCTCAGCCGCGGATCTGGCGGCGGGCCGTCACCTCCACCCGGGCGTCCTCGCGCTCCTGCGCCGGATGCTCGACCAGCGCGATCAGGCGATTGGCCATGAAGCGACCGGTCCGGACGGGCGTGCCGCCGCGAGTCACCTCGGTCACCTCGACGACGCCGCGGGCCGTCGTGACCTCGATCCGGCGGCCCGCCCTGGTCGCGACGATCTCGAAGGTCTGGACGCCCTGC